>JBJTTC010000095.1:0-28911 GCA_046079965.1 Sediminibacterium sp.
GCTGATTATTTCACGCGTTATCTGATGGGAGATACCACCGAAAGACCAGTTGATATAGAAGAAATGAACCGAGAAATTCAACAATCCGGTCCAAAATCAACGCCGGCAGCAGCGGGTGGCAGACGAGGTCCAGCCACTGAAGAACAATAGGATACAATAGCTGGAAATATTGAACGCAGGAGATTAACATTTCCTGCGTTTTTTATTGCACCATCATCAAAATAAGTTTCACCTGTTCTCTGTAACTTTGCCCTTACTTAAAGACCTCATCCCAACTTAACCCCATGGCAACCAGAACCGATCTTTTCCAGTCACCCGATTACTACAATGTAGATGGATTGCTGACTGAAGAGCAATTGCTGATTCGCGATACCGTTCGTAGTTATGTGAAGAAAAACATATCACCAATCATAGAAGATTTCGCTCAGAGAGCTGAATTCCCTGTCCAAATAGTCAAAGAGCTGGGTGATCTCGGCTGCTTTGGACCCACCATTCCGGTAGAATACGGTGGGGGCTCTCTTGATTACATCAGTTACGGATTAATGATGCAGGAACTGGAACGTGGTGACAGTGGTGTTAGAAGTACTGCCAGCGTACAGGGAAGTCTCGTGATGTTCCCGATCTATGCTTACGGCAATGAGGCACAGAGAAAAAAATACCTCCCAAAGTTGGCTTCCGGTGATTGGTTGGGTTGCTTTGGTCTTACAGAACCCGATCATGGCAGCAATCCTTCCGGAATGACCACTCGTTTTACCGACAAAGGCGATCATGTTATATTGAACGGTGCCAAACTCTGGATCAGCAACTCACCTTACGCCCAAGTTGCAGTAGTATGGGCAAAAAATGATCAAGATGAAATTCAAGGATTAATTGTAGAACGTGGCATGGAAGGATTCACTACCCCTACTACCCATGGTAAATGGAGTCTGCGCGCCAGTGCTACAGGTGAATTGGTTTTTGACAATGTCAAAGTACCCAAAGAAAATATCCTACCTAATATAAAAGGCTTGAAAGGACCTCTGGGATGCCTTTCCAAAGCCCGCTATGGCATTGCCTGGGGGGCTTTAGGCGCTGCCATGGATTGCTACGATACCGCATTGCGATACAGCAAAGAAAGAATTCAATTCGATCGCCCGATCGGAGGATTTCAACTACAGCAAAAAAAACTCGCTGAGATGATTACTGAAATCACCAAAGCTCAGTTGATGGTGTGGCGACTCGGCACCTTAATGAATGAAGGCAAAGCCACTCCACAGCAAATCAGCATGGCCAAACGCAATAGCTGTGAAATGGCTACCCAAATATGTCGTGATGCCCGCCAAGTATTAGGTGGAATGGGAATTACCGGTGAATACAGCATCATGCGACACATGATGAACTTAGAAAGCGTCATTACCTATGAGGGAACCCATGATATTCACCTGCTGATTACTGGTCTCGATATCACCGGTCTCAATGCCTTTAAATAATGTTGCCAAAAATTTTCCTTATTGGCTACATGGGTTCGGGAAAGAGTTACTGGAAAAACCGCCTGAGCAAAAAATACCGGATACGGGGTTATGACCTGGATTATCTGATCGAGGCTTTTGAGGAACAATCCATCGCTGAAATTTTCGAAGAAAAAGGGGAGTCCGTTTTCCGAGAAAAAGAAGCTTCCGCCCTGCGCTGGTTCAGGGAAAATAAATCTTTCATTTTGGCAACAGGTGGAGGTACACCATGTTTTCATGATAATATGGATTGGATGAACCGTAACGGACTAACCATCTGGTTGGATGCATCCCCATCGGTGTTGGCCGACCGGCTCATACCCGAAAAAAAGCACCGTCCAATCATCAGTCATCTATCTGACAATGAAATATTCGAATTCATCAGTCAACAAATAATCAAGCGACTGCCTTTCTACGAGCAAGCCAGGATCCATGTAAAAGAAGAACAGATTGGCGATGAAGTTTTTCAATCAATTTTTGAAGCAAATGAATAAATACCTGCTTCCAATGGTTGCCATCGCAATGGCCATTACTATTCTGATGGGAGCCATGGGGGCTCACGCTTTGAAAACTGTTTTATCAACTTCGCAACTTGACAGCTACGAGACAGCCCTCCGTTACCAATTGGTTCATCTGCTGGCTTTGTTGCTGACCGGATTGATGACATTTCAGTACAAAAAGATTTCATTCAAATGGGTTATCCGATTTTTTACCTGCGGCATCTTATGCTTCTCGGGGTCCATTTATATGATCATTTATCTTCAACATCAAGCAATATCAATTCCCCGAGGATTATTTCTGTTGACCCCTCTCGGCGGTCTTTGCCTGACAATCGGATGGATCACTTTGGCGGCTTTTCTTTACAAGGCAATTGCACAACAAGTGGAAAACTAAAGCTGAATTTTTCAGTTTTGCACATTGGTTGCCGAAAGACCATTCCCGCAATTCAGTAGCTTATATTTGTTGACATGGCCAATTCTGTGAAAAAGAAAAAAACGCCAACGGCACCTGATTCAGCTAACCTTTCTCCCGATAATGAGCAAAAGGTGAGCATGCAAGAGGTCATCCAGGATGAAAGAACCATCAAAATAACCGGTGTATTCTTCTTGATGTTGGCTGCCTTTTTACTTGTTTCTTTTACCTCCTATCTTTTTACCTGGCAACAAGACCAGGATAAGTTATTTCAATTCGGTATAAGGGTTTTTGCTAACAATAAACTCAGAATGGAGAATCAATTGGGCGTATTGGGTGCCTATGTTTCTCACCAACTGATTTACAATGGGTTTGGATTGGCTGCTTACTTTCTCTGTACAACCTTTTTTGTGCTGGGAGTTAACCTGCTTTTTGACAGAAAAATCTTCAATCTCTCCACCAACCTGAAATATGTTGTAACAGGATTGATAATTTTTAGTTTATCACTTAGTTTCTTTTTGCCAAACAATGGTTTTCCCTGGGGTGGGGCAGCTGGCGACTGGATGAATCAATGGGTTACCGGGTGGTTGGGAAAAATCGGCACCGGTATTTTACTTGGCTTCTTTTGTCTCGCCTCAGTCATTACCTGGTTCAATCCTGTTTTAAAATGGCCATCGAAAAAAACTGTTCCGGATGGAAACTTTGTATTGAATGAGGAGGATGACTACAAAGTACCGCCGGATGATGAACAACCGGTATTCCAACAATGGGACAATGAGGTGGATCCACTGCAGGGCGCTAAACTAACCATACATGATGAAGTAATGCCTCCCGCTCCGGTTCAACCAATACCTACAATTATATCAAATGATGCTCCCCCATTACAGGCGCAAAAAGACATTTTAGAAGATGAGTGGGAGAAAGAATCAACTGATCCTGATAATGCTGCCCTTTCTTTGGAAATCAAAGAAACATCCCGAGAGCAGGAACAAACGAAAACCAGAAGCGCTGTTAAATCCATGGCGGCATATGATGCAACACTGGATTTGCTTCATTATAAATATCCCTCCCTGTCATTGCTCGAGCAACATGGAAGTGAAAAAATAGTACACGACCCACAGGAATTGGAGAGCAATAAAAACCAGATCATTGCTACACTCAAAAATTACGATATATCCATTCAGCGCATTGCGGCTACTGTTGGTCCAACCGTTACACTCTATGAAATTGTTCCTGCGCCCGGGGTTCGCATCAGCCGCATCAAAAACCTGGAGGATGACATTGCGCTCAGCCTCGCTGCATTGGGTATTCGCATCATCGCCCCCATACCGGGAAAAGGTACCATTGGTATTGAAGTACCCAATGTGCGTAAATCGGTTGTTAGCATGAAATCCTTGCTTGCTTCCGATAAGTTCCAATCCAATGCTCATTCCCTTCCCATCGCAATTGGAAAGAAAATTGACAATGAAAATTTTATCGTTGACCTGGCAAATATGCCACACTTGCTGATGGCAGGTGCTACCGGTCAAGGTAAATCCGTAGGTATCAATGCACTTCTTGTCTCCCTTTTGTACAAAAAACATCCTTCACAACTCAAACTTGTTTTGGTTGATCCTAAAAAGGTTGAACTTAGTCTCTATCGGGTGATAGAGAAACATTTTCTGGCTAAATTACCAGGAGAAGAAGAAGCCATTATTACCGATATCAAAAAAGTAGTGCATACACTCAATGCCTTATGTATTGAGATGGATAACCGATATGATCTTTTGAAAGAAGCCGGCTGCAGGAACATTCGTGAGTACAATGAAAAATTTGCTGAACGCAAATTAAATCCACTCAAAGGTCATCAATACCTTCCTTTCATCGTTTTAATCATTGATGAATTTGCCGATTTGATCATGACTGCTGGAAAAGAAATTGAACTTCCCATCGCGAGATTGGCCCAATTGGCTCGAGCCATAGGAATACACCTGATCATCGCCACCCAACGTCCTTCTGTCAACATCATCACAGGAACCATCAAGGCCAATTTCCCGGCACGCATTGCATTTAAGGTTTCCAGTAAAATTGATAGTCGCACCATTCTTGATACGGGAGGTGCAGAGCAGTTGATTGGAAAGGGAGATATGCTGATCAGTTATGGGGGCGAAATAACCCGTTTACAATGTGCATTTGTCGATACACCCGAAGTGGAAAAAATATGCGATTTTATTCAACGTCAACCCGGATATCCCGATGCTTTTCTGCTGCCGGAATACGTAGATGAAAAAGAATTGGAAGGGAAAGATTTTGATATGAACAACCGGGACCCGCTTTTTGAAGATGCTGCCCGGCTTATTATAACCAGCCAATTGGGATCAACATCTCTCCTGCAAAGAAAAATGAAGTTGGGGTACAACAGAGCTGGTAGATTGATGGACCAACTAGAGGCTGCAGGCATTGTTGGTGCCAACCAGGGCAGTAAGGCCAGAGATGTCTTGTTCAAGTCTGAGGCTGAATTGAACCAATTTTTACAACAATTTTAAAAATCCCCGAGCTAAACTACTCGATTCACCGAATTTACCGCAAAGGGAAACCCAATATCCTATCTTTGTCCATCCAAAAATTATTTGCATGAAATTGCGATTACTGGTGCTTATATCTACACTGCTCTCTCTAACTTCCCTTGCACAAAATGACCCTGCCGCCCGAAAAGTGCTGGATGGAGTGGGGGCAAAAGTAAAAGCAGCCAAAGGAATCATTGCCAACTGTCAACTTATATCCATCAATAGCAAAGGGAAACAAGCTGGTACTAAAACCATCAGTGTATCAATGAAGGGAGAAAAATACGTGGTAAAACAGGGAAAGCTGGAAGTGATATGTGATGGTCAAAATGTTTATAGCTTCGATGGTGAAAAAACCATCACCAAAACTTCTGTTGCCGAAAGCAATAACTCTCTCAATCCACAAAAACTTTTATCAGGAGCTTACGACAAGGATTTTACTTATAAACTACTTCCTGCATCAGGGTCATTTCACGAAATTGAAATGAAACCGATAGACACCAGAAAGAATTTTACCAAGGTTAATTTGTTAATTGACAAATCAAAAAATAGTATCGCACGAGCAAAGATTGTTGACAAGAGCAACAATATAACCGAGTTTAAAATCCTGAACATGAATTTCAATGCGAACCTCGCCGACAACCTTTTTGTTTTCAACAAGGCGAAGTATCCCAAGGATGTTGAGATCCTCGATTAACCCAATTCATCGTTTTCAACGGATAAGATAAGTAACTCCTTCCAAAGCCAAATCTGTAGCTGAGAATGCTTGTTTGGCCTCTTCCAACAAAGGTTCTATGTGCTCATACTTGCTGCTGAAATGCCCAATCAACAATCTATTCACACCTGCCTGCCTGGCGATAGTGGCTGCTTGCAATGTAGTGCTATGGTACCGCTGTGCTGCTTTCTCAAAATCATCCTGTAAATAGGTAGCTTCATGATAGAGCAAGCGAATGCCGGATAAGAGTGGGATAAGTTCAGGTAAATAGCGGGTATCTGCACAATAAGCATAAGAAGCCGGACTATCACCAGCTTCAGTAACTTCCTCATTTCTTACGAGCTCACCGGTAGGCAATTGATAATCTTCCCCTTTTTGTAAGAGAGGGAAAAAGGCAGCCGGAATGGCCCTGTCAACAGCTTTTTTTCTAAGAATGCGCCGAAGTACTTTCTTTTCATCAATCCGACACCCCCAACAACTTACCCGATGTTCGACAGGAAAACATCGCAGCGTATAATACCTCGATTCCAATAACAACCCCGATTCTTGTAAAACTTTGAATTCTATAGGATAGGGCAAACGGGTTTCGGCTGTACTCAATTGTAATTCAATGATTTCCTGTAATCCGGGTGGACTGAAAATTGTTATTGACTCTTTTCGATTGAGCAGGCCCATGCTGGTCAATAATCCAATCAATCCAAAATAATGATCCCCATGAAGATGTGAAATGAATACATATTTTATTTTACTTATACGAATTTTGAAACGGGACAACTGCATTTGGGTTCCCTCCCCACAATCTATAAGCAGTAAGTGGTCCTGAAGGGTTACTATCTGCGCACTAGGGTGGCGGCCATAGGCAGGCAAAGCTGAGTTGTTACCTAAAATAGTGACTGCCAGCATAGGGGACAAGGGGTTGAACTTTACATATGACAAATTAACCCCCTTTTTGCTGCATCTGAACTGATAAGACCCTTGTTTTTGGCTTGATTTTCACTGAAATAGGCGAAAGAAAAAAGGATAAGAGGTTTTTCGTTCAAATGATGTAACTTTGCACCCGAATAAAAAAAGAAAAAATTTACCGGAGTCTTTAAATTTTTACAGATGTCTCAATTAACCATTGAAAAAAAACAAGCCAATTTCACTCAGTACGGAGGTAGTGCAACAAATACCGGTTCCGTAGAGGCGCAAGTGGCCAACATTACCGAAAGAATTTCGCAGATTTCCAGCCATCTGCAAACCAACCAGAAAGATCATTCTACCCAGCGTGGGTTAATGCGTCTGGTAGGGCAGCGGAAAAGACTGCTTTCCTACCTGCAAAAACACAACCTGCAAGGTTACCGCGAATTGATCGAGAAACTGGGATTAAGAAAATAATCATTTTCTAGAACAGTACTTGACTTTCCCAACTGAAGATGTTTTCCGGTTGGGCTCTTTTGCTGGATAGAAGTTGCTTTTCATTTTTCAGCACTCTTCACAAGCGAAGAAAATACCACATTTCTAATTATCTGCTAAAACACAAATATGTTATCACAAAAAATAAATGTTGCTTGTCAACTAGAAGGTCAGCCGACCATTACACTTGGTACAGGTAAACTGGCTAGACAAGCGGATGGGGCTGTTACCATCTCCCAGGGAAATTGCATACTTCTCGCAACCGTTGTTGCCAACAAAGAACCTAAAGAGGGACAGGATTTTTTCCCACTCAGTGTAGATTATCAAGAAAAATTTGCTTCAGCCGGTAGAATCCCCGGTTCTTTTTTCAAGCGGGAAGCAAGGTTGAACGACTATGAAATTCTTACCAGTCGCCTGATTGACCGGGCCCTTCGTCCCTTGTTCCCTGAAGATTATCTTTGTGATGTTCAGGTATTGATCAGCCTGGTATCCAGTGATCCGGAAATCATGCCCGACAGTCTTGCCTGTTTAGCAGCTTCCGCCGCTCTTGCCGTGTCTGATATTCCCATCAAAGAAATCATCAGTGAGGTTAGAATTGCTCGCATCAATGGTTCATTCGTGATCAACCCTACGCGCAGCCAATTAGCGATGGCAGACATGGACTTCATGATAGCTGCTACGGAAAAGAATTTAATGATGGTAGAAGGTGAAGCCAAAGAATGCTCAGAAGCAGACCTGGTAAAAGCCCTCGAACTGGCACATGATGCTGTTCGCATACAAATCAAGGCACAAGAGGAACTACGTCACCAGGCAGGTGTAACCGGAAAAAGAGATTATAAAAAACCTGAGTCAGATGCTGAAATTCATCAGACGGTAGTCAATTTCTGCCGCCAGCGAATTTATGAAATTGCCAAAAAAGGGTCTTCGAAAAATGAAAGAAGCGATGCTTTCAGCCACCTGAAAGATGAATTACTTGTACACCTGGGCGCTGAGATCACCGATCTGCAAAAAAAATTAGCTAAAAAGTATTATGAGGATTTGAAATGGGAAGTGGTAAGAAACATGATGTTAGATGACAGGCTTCGACTCGATGGTCGTCAACTAGATCAGGTTCGCCCGCTTGCTATGGAAACCGAACCACTGCCATCTCCTCATGGATCTTCCTTATTCACCCGGGGAGAAACACAATCCCTTACTACCGTTACCTTCGGTACCAAACTGGATGAACTGCTGGTTGAAAGTGCAGCCAAATCTGAATATACTCCCTTCCTTTTACATTACAATTTTCCTCCTTTTTCAACAGGAGAAGTGAAGATGATGCGCGGACCCGGTCGCAGGGAAGTTGGACATGGTAACCTGGCCCTCAGAAGTCTCAAGCAGATGATGCCTGGAAATGAATACGCCTATACTGTTCGCGTTGTGAGTGATATCCTGGAAAGCAATGGATCTTCCTCTATGGCTACTGTATGTGCGGGTTCGTTGGCACTCATGGATGCAGGTGTTCCCTTCAAAAAGCACGTTAGTGGTGTTGCAATGGGGCTCATTACCCGTGAAGATGGAAAATATGCTATCCTCACCGATATCCTGGGAGATGAAGATCACCTGGGTGACATGGATTTTAAAGTAACCGGAACACGAGATGGTATTTGTGGTGTTCAGATGGACATAAAAGTTGATGGACTGAGCATGGCAGTGATGATGGAAGCCCTGGAACAAGCCAGAAAGGGTCGTTTACACATACTCGATGCCATGTATGCCTGCATCCCGGAACACCGTCCCGATGTTAAACCACATGCTCCTCGTATGATCAAATTGATCATTGACAAAGAGTTCATAGGTGCTGTCATCGGGCCCGGCGGTAAAGTTATTCAGGAAATTCAACGCGAAACAGGTACCACCATCAATATTGAAGAAGTGGGTAACACCGGAGAAGTGAGCATTTTCTCTGCCAATCAGGAGAATCTGGACAAAGCTGTTAGTTGGGTAAAAAGCATTACCGCAGTTCCCAACGTCGGCGATGTCTATGAGGGTCCTGTTAAAGGAATAAAAGAATTTGGTGCCTTTGTAGAATTCCTGCCTGGAAAACAAGGCCTGCTCCACATCAGTGAGATCAGCTGGAAGCGCTTGGAAACCATGGAGGGAATATTCAAAGAAGGCGACCTGGTAAAAGTGAAATTGGTTGGACTCGATCCGAAAACCGGTAAGTTCAAACTTAGCCGCAAAGCACTCATGCCTAAACCGGATTTCAACAAGCAACCTGCAAAAACTGATAATACGGGTGAAGGAGAAGAGGCTTAATCATCTCTTTAAATTTACTAGGAAAACCCCATGGAGCAAACCATGCAATCGGTTCATATTGTTCTGCCCCCTGAGCTGCAGGATGAATTGATTGCTTCGCTTTGTGCATTGGATTATGAAGGTTTTGAGCAGAAAGAGGATTCTATTCTTGCCTACATTCCTTCACTGAATTTTGATGAAAATAGTCTCAATATTTTATTGAGTAAGTATAATTTAAGTTACTCATTATCAAATATTAATAAGATAAATTGGAATGCGGTGTGGGAGAATAATTTTCAACCCATTGTAATTGCAAATCGATTGTCAGTAAGGGCAGATTTCCATTCCCCCATCCAAAACGTAGCACAAGAACTGATCATTACTCCCAAAATGAGTTTTGGAACGGGTCATCACGCTACAACATCCCTAATGCTGGAGGCACTGCTTGATCTTTCTTTAAAAGATGCAAGGGTTCTTGACTTCGGAACAGGAACAGGAATCCTTGGCATACTTGCCGCCAAGCTGGGTGCCAACTATGTTGTTGGAATAGACAACGATACCTGGTGCATTGAGAATGCAACGGACAACTGTAAAATGAATGGGGTTTTCATTGACTTGCAACTATCGGAGGAACCACCCAGAAATGAAAGATTTGATTTTGTCTTTGCCAATATCAATCTCCACATCATCCAGGCCAACATCGAAGCTTTAGCGAATTGCCTTCAAGCGAACGGAACATTGTTGCTCAGCGGACTTCTAACCCAGGATGAAGAAATACTGGACGCTGCTTGCGTTGAGGCCGGATTACAAAAGAATGGACGATTTGAAAAAAATGGATGGTTGCTTTTTTTCTACCAACCCATCGCCTGATTTGTTAATAATTTCGTAACTTTACAAACAGCCTAATAATAATGTATTCATTATGAATGAGTTATTGTTGATTTGTTTGTCCTATTGCATCGGTTCCATTCCAACTGCCGTATGGATCAGCCGCTCGGTTCATGGCATTGACATCCGCGATTATGGCAGTGGAAACGCAGGAGCTACCAATACTTTCAGGGTTCTGGGTCCCCGTCTAGGTTCAATCGTTATGCTGGTTGACGTTATGAAGGGTTTCATCGGAACATCACTTTATGTTTTCCTTCCCTTCTATCTCACTGATGAACTGCACAGAACCAATTTCATGATTGCTCTGGGATTAGCTGCCGTTTTGGGCCATATTTTTCCTATTTGGGCAGGGTTTCGTGGAGGAAAAGGTGTGGCAACGTTACTGGGAATGGCCATCGCTATTCAGCCGGTAGTGGCTGCTTGCTGCCTAGGAGTATTCCTGCTCGTATTGTTCCTCACCCGATTTGTTTCTCTCAGTTCCATTTTGGCAGGAATTTGTTTCATGGTCTGCATTCTTTTTATTTTCAATGAAAAAGAACCGCTTTACAGAATATTTGCTGTTTTGGTAGCCTTGATGGTAGTGCTCACTCATCAAAAAAATATTGGAAGACTACTCAAGGGAACTGAAAGTAAATTGCCTTTGCACAAAAAGAAACAACGAAGGTCACTCGATTGATGTCGTTTTTTTATCTATTTCAGGACCGATAAACGTTTTGCTTACAATAACTAACAACTGTTCACTAAATACTTTCCTTTTTTTCTTATCAGTTGTTCACAATACGCTAACAATTTTTTAATTTTGCTCTTCTCTTTTCTAGCTTCATAACCACCCCATTATGCAAAGTCAGCCGGTTTTCGACAAATTACAGCTGAAAGATGAAAAGAATATCCTGATACAGGGACTTCCATCTTCCATTGAAAAGCAGTTCACCAAATTAAATTACGCAAAAAATGTTACTCCGCTGCTGAAAGCACGTAAGGTAGATTTTGCACTTTTATTTGCACTGAGCCAATACCAATTGAACAATATTCTTCAGGAAGTCTTCCCTGCTTTACACGAGGAAACGAAACTATGGATCGCGTATCCGAAAACTGCCAGTAAAATTGTAAGTGACCTCAACAGGGACTGCAGTTGGGATGCATTGCACAGAAAAGATTATACATCAACAACACAGGTTATTCTTGACCATGTTTGGACAGCTGTTCTATTTGTCAAAAATTCTCAGGTATCCTTTCAGGAAAGATCTATTTCTGATACTAAAATTTCTGATTCTGTTTCTTTCAACAAGAGTCTCGTTATGATGCCTGTTGAACTTGAACGCCTTTTTACTAAACACCAGGAAGCACAAGAATTTTTCACTTCACTTCCTGTTGTCAATCAACGTGAATACGTATCCTGGATAGCCTCTGCAAAGAAAGATGAAACACGAAGTATTCGATTGAATACAGCACTGGAGCGTTTGTTGGCAGGCAAACTTAATCCGGCTGAAAAATAATGTCTTTTCTTAACATCGAGATCAAGGCACATTGTAAGGATCCCCTTGCAGCTGAACATTATTTATTGAATGCAGGCGCACGATTGGCAGGAATTGATATGCAAGAGGATACTTATTATAATGTCCCTGAAGGAAGACTTAAATTGCGCCAAGGCCGCATCGAAAACAATCTTATCTTTTACCGCCGGACAGACCAGGAGGGTCCCAAGGCATCTTCCTTTTTACTGCATCCAGTAACTGACGGACCCAGCTTACATGCCTTGCTTTCTGAATCACTGGGAGTGAAAATAACCGTAAAAAAAATCAGAAAAATATTTTTTCTTGAACATACAAAATTTCATATTGATGAAGTACCCGGTTGGGGAAATTTCATTGAGATTGAAGTTAGCAACCTCCATCACCCTTCTTTAACCGAAGCATCTATGCAATCTGATTGCCGCAGATATATGTCTGACCTCGGAATCCGGGAGGAAGACTTGGTGGCAGGAAGTTATTCTGATATGTTGATGGAAAGGGGAAAAAAATAGTTTTGATTTATTTCACGATCACTGCACCCATACTTCGGGTGAGTTCCACTTCCAACTGTTTCAAGTGCCTGTGAATTTCTAGAAATTGACGCATGTTATCAGATGTGGCAGACTCCAAATCTCGCTGGTTCTCCTCCATCAATTTTTTAATTTTTCTCAATTTAAAATAATGCAGACTGTGTAATACATCCTGACGACTATTGTCCCTTAATATGCTATTGCGAGAATCGAGGTATTCATTCCACCGTTGGCTCAGTTCGTAAGGGAAAGCACAAATTTCGAGGGCATTTTTTCTGATGGCTTCCTCCTCGTGGTTCAGAAAATTTTGTAAACCCGGTTCCCATCCCTGGTCGTACCAGCGCTGATATTCTTGAAAGAATTGATTCATCAACGGAATATCTAGTTGGAATTCACTTATTTCCCGGGTTACCATCTGAGCAACAGTCATACCTTCCTCCCATTCCTGCAGTCCATACAAAAGCAAAATCCGAATGATGTTTCTTTCAGGCAGTTCATCCTGTCCTAGCAAGTCAAGAGCGCCCTCATCGGGTAACCCCGGTGGGGGTTGTTGCCCTTTTTCAATGAAATCTCCCTGTTCATTGATGGCTGTTCTTCTTTCTTCCTTCGATACCCGCTCACGTTTGAATTTATTCACCAATGAGGTTAATCCGGTCTCATCTATTTTCAATAAGGAAGCACATTGCCTGATATAATCTTGCTGACGGGTAAAATCTTCAAGCTTATTCAGTTTACTGATGGTTTCTGCTACCTGGTTCACTGCAGCACTTTTGCGATTGAGATCAGTACCTGCCTCCTGCAACATCACTTCCAGCTGAAAAAGAATGAAATCTTTTTTCTTTGCTTCAATCAAACTTTTCAAAGCGGATGTGCCATGTTTGGATACATAGCTATCGGGGTCTTCACCGTCAGGTATCAATACGAGCTGAACCTGTAAACCTTCCTCTAGTGCCAGATCTAGTCCGCGCAAAGCAGCTTTGATGCCGGCTGCATCACCATCATAAACAATGGTGAGGTGTTTGGTATATTTCCGAATCAATCGCAACTGGTCAACAGTAAGAGAGGTTCCTCCGCTGGCTACCACATTCTCAATACCTGCCTGGTGCAGACTGATCACATCCGTATATCCTTCCACCAACAAGCATTCATCTGCTTTGTCAATAGCCAGTCTTGCAAAATAGAGTCCGTAAAGAATTTTACTTTTGTTGTAAATTTCATTTTCCGGTGTGTTGATGTATTTCGGACTTCCCGGTTGTGGCTTACCCATAACGCGCGCACCGAAACCAATGATTTTTCCCGTTATGCCATGAATGGGGAAAATGATACGCCCCCTGTAATTGTCGGCCAATGCATCTCCCCTCTGTACAACCAATCCGGTTTTTAGCAATAATTCTGGGTTGAACTGATTTTGTATTAATTCCTTTGCAAGTATGTCCCGCTGGTCGGGATGATATCCAACCAGAAATTTATCTAAAATGTGTGTTCGAAAACCACGCTCTTCCAGATAAGCCATTGCAATGTGTTGTCCATCTTCCGATTCGCGCAACTGGCGAGAATAGAATTGTTGTGCAAACTGATTGATGGCATAAAGACTATCTGAAGTGAGCAAACGTTGTTGCTGTTCCGGACTCACAGCTGTTTCTTCAATAGATATGTTGTATCGATTGGCGAGCCACCTCAATGCATCGGGATAACCAAATTTTTCATGTTCCATCAGAAAGCCGATGGCATTGCCACTTTTTCCACAGCCAAAGCATTTGAAAATTTCCTTCCCGGGTGAAACAGTGAAAGAAGGTGTTTTTTCGTTGTGAAAAGGACAAAGTCCCATGTAATTGGTACCCCGCTTCTTTAATTTTACAAATTCGCCAATTACATCGATGATATCGGTGCGACTGGTGATTTGCTGTATGGTTTGGGGTGAAATCATGTTGAAACTCCAAGT
Organism: Sediminibacterium sp.; assembly: GCA_046079965.1. GTDB lineage: Bacteria > Bacteroidota > Bacteroidia > Chitinophagales > Chitinophagaceae > Sediminibacterium. The sequence continues at coordinate 14,201 of JBJTTC010000095.1, forward strand.
TACAAATCTACAGGTTGGCAGTTAGATTCCCATTTATTATAGGGGGAAAAGAACACCCTATTTTAAGCCGGTAAGAGTGAAAAAAGCATCCAACCGAGTAAAACTGTAATAATGAAAGCTATTCCAATGGTCAATGGCTGGTTTTGCCAAAAAGCAATCCACCGAACTTGCTGAGAAATTTTTTTTCTCAAATGATTGTTATCAATTGCCAACAGCAGCAAATTTCTCCCCGCAGTTTCCAACTCCTTACGGGGCAGTTTTTCCAATCCTGCCATCATCTTTTCGGCTATTTTCCAAGATTGAGGGGTTTCCATATCACCCATTTCCTGAAAACGCAATGCACATTGCAGCAAGGCCTGGAAATGAAAAAAAATGGCCTCTTCATCATATCGAAAAGGATCCAATTGACTTATCTCATGGTGGAATCGATTGACCTTTTCCATCAATTCCTCCAAATCCAATTCTTCCACCGGAATGATGTATCCATGGAGGGTTTGGTTGTATTTTTCTCTGGAAATTGGGTCTGATAAGATGCGGTAAGCTTCCAGGATCTCAATGAAATAAGGGTCGTCTGAAGAAACGCCCGGAGATTTATCAGGATGATGGCGATGCGCCAATCGCCGAAAAGCCCGCCGAATTTCTTCCTGTCCGGCATACATGCTTATGCCCAATAAATGGTAATGATTGGGCACAGAAGATTGACTTATCATGCCCTTTATTGATGGGTTTCGGGATGGTCGTCGTCTAACAATTCCCGTTCAATTTCTTCCATTTGCACAATATCCCATGCCTCGGATTCAGTTGGTGTTACATTCAGTTGATCCAACACCTCGGCTTGTTCCAGCATTGACTCGACTGGCTCCTGCAGGCAACATATTACAAAAGAGGCACCCGATTCATAAAACTGTTGTTGAAGGTTCACCAGTAAAGCGGCTCCACCTGGGGTTATGTGCTCCACCTGGCTCATATTCAATACAATATGTGGGATGGGCTGGCTCAGACAACCTTTGCAATGTTGGTACCAATCTGCTGCTAAATTGTCAGTCATTTCCGCGTCCAAAGGGGAAACCACCGTGAATTTTTCTTTGGTATCAATTTTGACTTGCATATACGGGTGATTTAGATTAACATTTTGTGTATAAGTGTCAGACAACTTCACTCAAAAATATTCGTTATCATTGTATAAATCCAAAATTTCACATGGATAATAATTTTTCGTCACAGGTGAAGGAAATCATTGCCTATAGCAGGGAAGAGGCTCTTCGACTGGGAAATGATTTCATCGGAACAGAACATTTGTTGCTGGGATTGATTCGTGAGGGTGACAATACAGCCATCAAGGTGTTGAAACACATGAACGTAAACCTCTCTGAATTACGGAAAGAAGTTGAACTAGCAGTAAAAGACAAGTCCGGAAAAAACTTCGGCAACATCAATAATTTGCCTTTGACCAAGCAAGCGGAAAAGGTGATTAGGGTTACTGTGTTGGAAGCAAAATCACAAAAAAGTCAAACAGTAGAAACAGAACACCTGCTGTTAAGCATCCTCAAGAACAAGGAAAATGTGGCTACCCAGATATTGAATCAGTTTGATGTGGATTATGATCTTTTCAGAACAGATCTTGGAATGGTAGGAACTTCCAATCCTTCCACACGCAATGAATTTGGTGATGAAAACGATGATGATTTTGACGAAGACAGAAGGGGAGGAGGGAATCAGGCAGCCAAGGGAAAAACCGCTTCCAATGTGAAAAGCAAAACCCCTGTTCTTGATAATTTTGGTCGCGACATTACTAAACTGGCTGAAGCAGGTTCACTCGACCCAATCATTGGTCGAGAGCAAGAAATAGAAAGGGTTAGTCAGATCCTCAGTCGCCGCAAAAAGAACAACCCCATTCTCATCGGCGAACCCGGTGTTGGTAAAACAGCGATTGTTGAGGGACTTGCATTGCGAATTGTACAACGCAAAGTAAGTCGGGTACTTTTCGACAAGCGAGTGATTTCTCTTGACCTTGCAGCCCTGGTGGCGGGAACCAAATACAGGGGGCAGTTTGAGGAACGCATGAAAGCCATCATGAACGAGTTAGAAAAAAATCGCGATGTAATTCTTTTCATCGATGAAATTCATACCATAGTTGGAGCCGGTGGAGCAAGTGGTTCACTTGACGCCTCTAATATTTTCAAGCCCTCGCTGGCCCGGGGCGAACTCCAATGCATCGGTGCCTCCACACTAGATGAATATCGCATGTACATCGAAAAAGATGGAGCACTGGACCGTCGTTTCCAAAAGGTACTCATTGAACCACCTTCTGTGGACGAAACCATCCAGATACTCACCAACATCAAAAGTAGGTACGAGGATTTCCACAATGTTACGTATTCAGATGACGCAATCGTAGCCTGTGTTAAATTGAGTGATCGATACATGACAGATCGCTTGTTGCCGGACAAGGCAATTGATGTGCTTGATGAAGTAGGGGCGCGCGTACACTTAAAGAACATTCATGTTCCAAAAGATATTGTGGAGTTGGAAAAACAGATTGAAGACATCAAGCTGGAGAAAAACAAAGTTGTAAAAAGCCAACGTTTTGAGGAAGCAGCAGCCCTTCGCGATACGGAGAAAAAATTAGGAGAAGAACTCGAAAAAGCAAAAGGAAAATGGGAGGAAGAAAGTAAAAACAGTCGTTACCCCATTACCGAAGAAAATATTGCCGAGGTAGTTAGCATGATGACCGGAATACCGGTAAAACGCATGGTACAAGCTGAGACGGATAAACTTCGTCGAATGGGTGAGGACATGCAAAAGTTGGTCATTGGTCAGGAAGAAGCCATCCAAAAAGTTGTCAAAGCCATCCAACGCAATCGGGTAGGATTAAAAGATCCCAAAAAACCCATTGGAACATTCATTTTCCTCGGACCAACCGGTGTGGGAAAAACCGAATTGGCTCGCTCTCTGGCAAGATTACTCTTCGATTCAGATGAAGCCCTCATCCGCATTGACATGAGTGAATACATGGAGAAATTCACTGTGAGCAGATTAATTGGTGCTCCTCCAGGGTATGTTGGATATGAAGAGGGCGGACAACTGACAGAAAAAGTAAGAAGAAAACCTTATTGCGTTATTCTACTGGATGAAATTGAAAAAGCTCATCCAGATATATATAATATTCTATTGCAAGTTCTTGATGACGGGCAGTTGACTGATGGGCTGGGAAGGAAAATTGATTTTAAAAATACCCTGATCATCATGACGTCTAACATCGGTGTTCGTCAATTAAAAGAGTTCGGTGATGGGGTAGGATTTGCAACAGCTACACGAGTTCAAAATGCAGAAGAAAACAACAAGGCAGTTATAGAAAAAGCTTTGAAGAGAACTTTCTCTCCTGAATTCATTAACAGAATTGATGATGTTGTAGTATTCAATTCGCTTACCAGAGACCATATCTTCCAGATCATTGATATCTTGATGAAAGGAGTGGATAAGCGCCTGCATTCAATTGGTTTCCGTTTAGAACTGACGGATGCTGCCAAGAATTTTATTGCCACCAAGGGTTACGATGTTCAATTTGGAGCTCGTCCATTACACAGAGCCATACAAAAGTACCTGGAGGATCCACTGGCTGAGGAAATTCTTAGTATGAATATTCGGGAAGGAGATGTTTTGGTAGCTGACGTAGATGCTGATGAAACCAAAATCACTTTTTCTTTCAACGAGCACAAGAAGGAAGAAGATACTCCTTCTGTAAAGGAATCCTGAGGAAGTTGGAATTTATTGCCCCCAGCGATAAGTTGCAATATCCAGTCCGGCCAAATCCAACACCCGATCAACAACTGTTTTAGCAACTTCTTCAATGGTTGATGGTTTGCTGTAAAAAGAGGGGGTTGCCGGACAAACGATACCACCCGCAAGGGTTACAGTCTCCATGTTGCGGATATGAATCAGGTGATAAGGAGTTTCCCGAACTACTAGAATTAATTTTCGTCTCTCCTTGAGCATGACATCGGCAGCTCTTGTAACCAGGTCATCACTGGTTCCGGAGGCAATGCGACCTAGTGTTCCCATGCTGCATGGAACAACAATCAATGAGTCATATCTGGCAGATCCGGAAGCAAAGGGTGCTGAAAAGTCCGTTTTTTCAAAATAACGAAAAGGATATTGTTCTGCTTCCATACCTAGTTCTGCTTTCCAGATAGCCCTGGCATTATCGCTCATGACAATAGAAACTTCAGATAGTTGAGAAGACAATTGAGAGAGCTGATCCAATAAAAGTTTGGCATAAATAGAACCACTGGCTCCGGTAATAGCAACTGCAATCTTTTTTCCCATAATTAGAGAACAAAGTTAGCAGTTAAATGGTTCATCCGGCTGATGAAAAGAGAGAACGGACCGATTACTTGTACATGATTTCATAATACTCATGAGCCATCCGGTTGCTGTCGAACTGGAAGCGAACATCCCTCATACCATTTTTCTGAATCTGACGCCAGGTATCAAAATTGTTGTAATACATGGGCAGTATCTGTTGATGAAGGATATCATATACCTGCTTCAGGTCATAATCATCCTGTTCATGTACCTTCATGTTTTGATAGTCTGCTTTGGGAACTACGAAGCCATTATTGCCATGGTTGATGAATTCCGGAATCCACCCATCGTCGGTAGAAAAATTGATGGCTCCATTCATAGCAGCGGTCATACCACTGGTGCCGGAAGCTTCTCTGGGTACACGTGGATTGTTTAACCATACATCGGCTGCCTGTTTCAGTCGCTTGCTGAGTCCGAGTTCATACCCAATTAGCACAGAAACATTTTTGTAGCTCTTGCTGAGGTGTACCAATTTATTGAACTCTGAGATGGCAGGATAATCTGCAGGATATGGCTTTCCTGCCCAAATAATTTGAACCGGATATTTTTGATTAGAAACCAGTGCTTCAAACCACTCCATGTTATAGGTGAGCATGTCCGCTCTTTTATAACCAGCAAAACGACGAGCCCAAACGATGGTCAATACATTCGGATCCATGACTTTACCGGTCTGATCGGCAACAATTTCGAATGCCCTTCTTTTCAAGTGCTTTTTACGATCATCAAAAACAGCATCATTTCCTTCTTCCATTGCACGGTACAATTGCTTGTCGGCCCAATACCTCCAATTTTGTGCATTGGTAATGTGAGTGATCGGACATATTCCCTCGTGGTTCTTCCACATTTCACGACTCACTACGCCATGGAGGGCAGAGACACCATTGGCTTTTCTAGCGAATCGCAGTGCAGTGAGTGAGTGGTTGAATTGATCATCCTGGATACCTGTTAACCTTCTTACTTCATCGATGCTCAATCCGCAGAAATAACTCATCTTATGACACAAATAAATATCATGCTTTTCATTTCCTGCTTCTTCGGGGGTATGTGTAGTGAATACAAGTCTTTCCCTTACTTTATCAATGCTCTTCCACTTATTCAACAGATAAAAAGCAGATGAAATTCCATGTGCTTCATTCAGGTGATATACCTCCGGTTGGAAGCCCAATTCATCTACCAATTTTGCACCACCTACTCCTAGCAAAATGAATTGAGCCACTTTGGTAGCCACGTTGGCATCATACAACCGATGGGTAATGGTTTGTGATACATAATCATTTTCCGGATCATCAGTGCTGAGAAGAAAGAGGGGGGCACTGTTAAAAACGGTTGGAGGAAGATAAAATGCCTTTATCCAAACGGGGTGTTCATGAATCAAAATCTGATACCTGATACCGGTATCTTCCAGGAAACTGTAAATCTTTTCCATGAATGTGACCTCCAGTGTCTGGTCTTGGTTGCGTGCCTGGTCATAATACCCATATTTCCATAGAATACCTATTCCAATAAGGTTCTGTCTCAATTCAAAGGCACTGCGCAGATGTGATCCGGATAGAAAACCTAAACCACCACTGTATATTTTGAGCGGCTGGTGGATGGCGAATTCCATCGAAAAATAAGCAACTCTCTTACTGTATTGTTCACTGATGTCATAAGGAACCTGAAACGACCTGAAACTCATTGTTTTATAAGATATTTTGTGGACTGAAGCGCAATATACGGCAAAAAAATAAAATGTACTTTTTACACATTAACGAACTACCTGACAATTTTTTTGTTGGCTTTTTGAGTTGGTTTGGAATTTCTTCGGATAGGTTTTTTTCGTTTTGGGAACTGTTCATCCAACAAACATTTGATGCCACGATGGTTACCGCAGGATCCTGTTTCTTTGAAATTGATACTGTTCTCATTGAATTCAAAAAGAACAACACAGGGGTCTCCGGATTGACGAAACTCTGCTGTACGTTTTCCTGTGAATTGCATGTATCCTTTCAATTCTCCCGTACAACTTCCCCCATTTTTCTCGATGTGAAGAAAAAAAAGCAACTTACCCGGTGAGGTTCCATCCCGGACGCTTATAAAATTCTTTTTGTCATTCCCATAATCCCAACTGAAGGGATGCAGAGCCGGAAAACTGTCTATTGGGTTGATGATTGCACTGTTCTTATCGTCTTCATTGGAATCATTCATGATTACCATGAACTTTCCTTCACTTGGATAAATCCAACCGGTTTTGGTATAGATGGACTGAAGATCTGCACCGGTTTTTTCTCTTACTAACATAAAAGTCGGTTCGCGATTGATATGCAGATAATGATTATAAGCATCCTCTTTCTGATTGTCAAGGAATTCTTTGATGTCGAGTAGTTGATTTTCCAGTGTCGTTACGATCACTAAGAGCCTGGCTTTATTGGGTGGTTGAACAGCAATAAGCAGAAGATATCGCTCTTTTTTTTTAGAAATTTTTCCAATGGACCTAAAATAAACTCCTTTTTTCAGTTTGCCTAATACAGACTGAAGGGCGCTGTCGGGATAAAATTGTGTTAGTGCTTTGTATCCGATCCGGTTGGTATCTGCCGCACGGATGAGTCCGGTATCATGAAGCACAGTAGGTAAGTTCAATTCAGGGAATACTGCCAGCCAATCTTTGAGCGGAAGAACCGAATTACCGGAATAGTCGGGTCGGGATTTGCCGCAGCCGGATAAGAAAACCAAAACTACAATGAACCAAGCCAGACATGCTCTCATACTTTGATCATCTACCCCGATTAATTGAGATTAGAGTATAGCTAAAATACAAGTTTTCAGCCAAACAGGCAATTATTGATAAATCGAAAGCAGAATGAATAATACAACTATTTAAAATTTATTTTTTAGATTTGTCTAAATTTTATTTTTGATATGCTGAATTATACCATTGCCGAGGAAAACTATATCAAGTCGGTTTATCACCTCCAACAAAAATCAGAACGTGTTTCAACGAACTTGTTGGCAGATGCGTTGCGAACACAGCCCGCTTCTGTTACCGATATGATGAAAAAATTGTTAGGTAAAAAATTGGTTCACTACAAACCCTATAGAGGTGTGAAACTTAGTGGAAATGGAAAAAAAGTTGCACTGCAAATCATTCGCAAACATAGGCTTTGGGAATATTTTCTGGTCAACACCCTTGGCTTTGGTTGGGATGAAGTACATGAGGTTGCCGAACAGTTAGAGCATGTGAATAGTAAGAAACTGATTGAGCAACTCGATAACTTTCTGGGTCATCCCCGTTTCGATCCCCATGGTGATCCCATCCCGGATGAGAGAGGAATGATGACTTTCCGCGAACGCTTGCCTTTATTGCAACAACCCATTGCACAGCTCTTGGAAATAACTGCGGTAGGCAACGAATCTCCTTCCTTATTAGATATGCTCAAGCACCATAAGATTCAATTGGGAAGTCATGTTCGTATCCTTCGCATATTTGAATTTGATGGATCAGTTGAGGTGGTCATAGAAAAATCAAAGCCGGTAATCATCAGTCAGACACTGGCGAAACAGCTAATGGTAAAATGGATCAAAAATGGCGACTAAAATTTCTTCCTCTCACGCGTCACTTAGTGAAGTGCATGAAACTGTTGACACAACCATTCCCCGAAAGGGATGGCGCCGAATTTTGGCTTATATAGGTCCGGCCTATCTGGTTAGTGTTGGTTATATGGATCCGGGTAATTGGGCAACCGATCTTCAGGGAGGAGCCAGATTTGGATACCAACTCATTTGGGTATTGTTGATGAGTAACTTGATTGCATTGCTGCTGCAAAGTCTGAGTGCAAGATTAGGCATCGTTACCCGCAGAGATTTGGCACAAGCCAATAGAGAAAATTATCCGCCTCTTGTAAATTTTAGCCTATACCTTCTCTCTGAAATTGCCATCGCTGCCTGTGATATGGCAGAGGTACTAGGTATGGCCATTGGCATTCATTTACTAACAGGCTTGCCCTTATTAACGGGAACCCTCATCACCATCGCCGATACATTTCTCTTTCTTTTACTGCACCATTTCGGTATCCGAAAAATGGAGGCATTCATCATTAGTCTTGTAGCCATCATCGGCTTGTGTTTTCTTGTTCAGATCGTTATGGCAAAACCAGACATGGGATTGGTTGCAACTGGATTTGTTCCTGGAAATCTGACAGGAGATTCATTGTTCATAGCAATAGGAATAATTGGTGCAACAGTGATGCCGCACAACCTATACCTGCATTCAGCCCTGGTGCAAACAAGAAAAATCAGCAATGAGAGGGAGGGTATTCGACGTGCCATCAAGTACAATGTAATCGACAGCGCGATTGCACTGAATGCTGCATTTTTGGTCAATGCTGCCATCTTGATTTTAGCTGCCAGTCTATTTTTTGCAAACGGACATACAGATGTTGCACAAATTCAGGAGGCCCACCGATTATTGGAACCCTTGTTGGGCAACAAATGGGCACCTATTTTATTTGCTGTTGCTTTGATTGCCGCAGGTCAAAGTTCAACCATCACCGGGACACTGGCTGGACAAATTGTGATGGAGGGATATCTTCATCTGCGCATCAATCCATGGTTGAGAAGACTCATTACACGCCTCTTGGCTATAGTACCGGCTTTGTTGGTAATACTAATCTACGGAGAGAATAAGGTAGATGACCTACTTGTCATCAGCCAAATCATATTGAGCCTTCAATTGGGCTTTGCTGTTATTCCACTGATTCATTTTGTAAGCGATAAGGTTACCATGGGTGAATTTGTTATATCACCAATGACCCGTTTAGCTGCCTGGTTGGTAGCTGCAATTCTGGTATTTCTGAATGGCAGACTTGTTGCTGAACAACTGTTTTCCTTTTATACATCTGACGTAGCTGTTGGCTGGAAACTAGCCATGTTCCTACCCATAGGATTCATTAGCTGGTTGTTCATAGTAATGACCTTTTTACCTATTCTGAAAAAAAGGAAGGCGAGAAAAAAGGCATCCTTGCATGGAGACCCCCTGCTTATTTCCGATTTAAAAGTCATTCAGCGCAAATGCATAGCAGTTGCACTCGATTTTTCTGAAGCTGACCGACTTCTTATTGAGAATGCAGTCTCCCAAAAAAATGAGCAAACCATGTTGGTATTGATCCATGTAGTAGAGAGTGCATCTGCCGGATATTTTGGCGCTTCAAGTGACGATGAAGAAACAAGGGCTGACCGTCTGAGACTTGAAGACTATCAGACCCAACTCTCTGAGCAAGGACTGAAAGTAGAGATTGCATTGGGTTTTGGCAATAGAGTAAAAGAAATTGTTCGGCTAACCAATAACAGCAAAGCAGAGTTATTGGTGATGGGTGCCCACAGGCATGCCGGTCTCAAAGACTACCTTTTTGGAGAAACCATAGAGGGAGTGAGACATGCCCTCACCATTCCGGTTTTGGTGGTGAATACGCAATGAAAAACAGGATTCCTTACATTTGCGTTGTAAATGAATTCGATAAACTAAATTTATATTTTGAAAAAAATTAAAGTATCTAATCCTGTCGTTGAACTGGATGGAGATGAAATGACCCGTATTATTTGGAAATTTATCAAGGAAAAACTTGTTTTACCCTACCTGGAAATTGACATAAAGTATTATGACTTGGGCATTGAATACCGCGACCAAACAAATGATCAGGTAACCATTGACGCAGCAAATGCCATCAAAGAATATGGGGTGGGTATCAAGTGTGCCACAATCACCCCCGATGAGCAAAGGGTACAGGAATTCAACCTGAAACAAATGTGGAAGAGTCCCAACGGTACCATCCGCAACATCCTTGATGGTACTGTATTCCGTGAACCCATTGTTTGTCAGAATGTACCTCGCTTGGTTCCCAATTGGACAGCCCCTATTTGTATAGGAAGGCATGCATTTGGAGATCAGTATCGTGCGACTGATTTTGTAACCAAAGGAAGAGGAAAACTAACCATTCGGTTTGAAGGTGAAGATGGTCAGGTCATCGAGCAGGAAGTTTATCAATTCAAAGGTGATGGTGTGGCATTGGCCATGTACAATACATATGATAGCATTCGTGGTTTTGCAAGGAGCTGTTTCAATACTGCCCTGGCTAAAAAATGGCCACTGTATTTATCTACTAAAAATACCATCCTGAAAAAGTACGATGGCCGTTTCAAAGATATTTTTGAAGCTATATATCAAGATGAATTCAAGTCAGCTTTCGATGCTGCAGGAATAACGTATGAACATCGTCTGATTGATGACATGGTAGCAAGTGCATTAAAATGGAATGGTAATTTTGTTTGGGCCTGTAAAAACTACGACGGCGATGTGCAAAGTGATACCGTTGCTCAGGGATTCGGGTCGTTGGGTTTGATGACTTCCACCCTCATCACACCTGATGGTAAAGTGATGGAAGCAGAGGCAGCCCATGGTACCGTAACAAGGCATTTTAGAGATCATCAAAAAGGTAAGCCCACATCCACCAATCCAATAGCTTCCATTTTTGCCTGGACGCGTGGATTGGAATTCAGGGGTAAATTAGATAACAATGAGGCACTCATACATTTTAGCCGTGCACTGGAGCAAGTATGTGTGGAAACTGTTGAAAGCGGGCATATGACCAAGGACCTTGCTGTGTGTATTCATGGTAACTCCGTACAACATGGTACACACTATCTTTATACTGAAGAATTTCTGGAAGTACTTGACAAAAACCTGCGTTCTAAACTAGTTCAGTAGCTATAGATAGAACCACCGGGGCGATTATAAACAGGTTTTTTTACTTGTGTTGTTTTCCCGATTCCTGAACGAAAGCGTCACTCAGTACATTCCCTACATTTCCATTCGGCGTTTGGATGTGCAACAATGCTGCGATAGTAGGTGCTATGTCTGTCATGTACACCAATTGATGGCTGTTCCCTTTTTTGATACCCCATCCATACCACAACAGGGGTATATGTGTATCATACTGGAAGGGAGATCCATGGGTTGTACCTGTACTTCCCCCAATGAAATACCCCGGCTTTGGTATAAAACTGATATCACCACTTCTGGAGGGATGAAATCCGTTGGCATACATTTCACGGATTGATTTGGGAAGAGGACTAATAAGAATATCATCACTGGCAAATGCATGAGTTATATTTTCATCCTTCAACAAATACTGCACAATAAAATTCTTTATCTCCATTACATCTGCTTTTGAAGTGTCCAGTCTTTTTCGGCTCAGGTACACCTGCTCATTCATGATGGAAGCAATGGCATTCTCAGCACCAAATCTTTGTTTGATTTGGAGATTCATCTCTTTCATCATACCCGATACTTCCAGCAATCCACCGGGAATATGATTTTCCTTCAAAAAGCCCGGAACATGGGCGACTGCATGATCAGCAGTTAGAAAGACGGTATAAGCTTTGGCACCCACTTGTGCATCCAGGAATTGCAATAATTTTCCCAATTCCTGGTCAAGTCGAACATAATCATCTACATTTTCCCATGAGTTGGGACCAAAAGAATGACCGATATAATCGGGAGAGGAGAAACTAACAGCCAAAAAATCAGTGGCCGATCCTTGTCCCAATCTTTCGGCTATAACAGCTGCCTTTGCCATTTCTGCTGTCAGGGTATTGCCCCAGGGGGTACTTGAAATCTTTGAGTAATCTTTTCCAACAAATTTGCTCAGATCATAGGGAAAAGAAACTGCGTCTTTACCAAATGGTTTACTCTCGTATTCTTTCTCATCGGCAGAGGAATACAATGCGTAAGTCGAAACGGGTAAGGCTGTTTTCCAGCCCAATTTGTAGAGTGAATCAGGTAGTTTTCTGCTGTTGAATTGCTGCACCCAGTTAGGAAGTTCGGTCATGTAGTAGGTGCTGCTTATAAAATTCCCGGTTTTGGATTCATACCAATAAGCTGCATTGGCTGAATGACCTGCCGGTAGTATGGCTCCTCTGTCTTTGATGGCAATACCAATTACCTTGCTGGCAAAGTTGGAAGCCAGACGTAATTCATCGCAAATGGTTGTTGTCAGCATGTTTTTCGGACTCATTTGTCCGTCCTCCTCTGTCTTACTTCCAACACCCTTTACCGATTTATCCTCGCTGCAATACATTCCTTTTTGCATTCGATTGTCCCACCAGTTATTGCCTACAATTCCGTGCAAAGCAGGAACACTGCCGGTATATACACAGGTATGTCCGCAAGCAGTCACGGTTGGTACATAAGGGATCTGTGTATTATCGAAAGAAAAACCATCTCCCAGCATCCGACGAAAACCACCATTGGACTGATAAAGAGCATAATACCTTGTTAGGTAGTCCCACCGCATCTGATCGATAACTATGCCAACCACCAATTTTGGCTGAGCAGGGACTGATGTTTCACGGGTATTTTTTTGTGCAAAATTAACGGAACCAATGAGTAGCAGGGGAATGAGCATGAACTTATGCATAAAGGGTATTTTGACAATGGAATTCAAGCAATTTACGTCAAGATTGGGAGAATGATGAACATCAAAATTAGACAGCATACCTGTCTCAAAAAAGTTCATAATTCCGTAATTTTGCAGCACAATCGAAATAAAAATACTAAATGATATGGGAGATATTTTTGAGAAATTACTGAAGAATGCCGGTCCAATCGGTCAACACCGCAAGCGTGCCCATGGTTATTTTGCCTTCCCGAAGTTGGAGGGGCCTATATCCAGCCGTATGATGTTTCGTGGTAAGGAGATGGTCGTTTGGAGCCTTAATAACTATCTTGGTCTAGCCAATCACCCGGAAATCCGTAAAACGGATGCGGAAGCTGCTGCTCAATTCGGTTTGGCCTATCCTATGGGGGCCCGTATGATGAGTGGCAACAGCAATTATCACGAGCAGTTGGAAAAAGAATTAGCAGAATTTGAGCACAAAGAAGATGCTATCCTGATGAATTTTGGTTATCAGGGTATTATGAGCGCCATTGATGCCATTTGTGGTCGGCATGATGTGATTGTATATGATGCCGAGTCTCATGCCTGCATCATTGATGGTTTGCGTCTCCATCCCGGTCATCGCTATGTATTCAAGCACAACGACATGCCTGATCTGGTGAAACAACTTGAAAGAGCAACGCAATTGATTCAAAAACAAAATACCGGTGGTATTTTGGTCATCACGGAAGGAGTATTTGGTATGGCCGGGGATCAGGGTATGCTAAAGGAAATTGTCGAACTTAAGAAACAATTTGAATTCCGCCTCCTGGTTGACGATGCCCATGGATTTGGTACTTTGGGAAAAACAGGGGCCGGGGCAGGAGAGGAGCAGGGATGTCAGGATGGTATTGACCTCTACTTCTCCACTTTTGCCAAATCAATGGCTTCAATTGGGGCCTTCCTTGCCGGAGACCGCGATATCATTGATTTCATCCGTTACAATATACGTTCGCAGATTTTTGCCAAAAGTTTACCTATGCCCATAGTTCTTGGCAACCTGAAACGTTTGGAACTCCTTCGTACCCAACCCCAACTCAAGGCCAAACTGTGGGAGAACGCCTTGCGCCTGCAGAAAGGATTGAAAGAAAGAGGATTCGATATTGGAAAGACCAACACCATGGTAACCCCGGTTTACATGAAGGGGGGTGTAGAGGAAGCCACCGCTATGGTAACCGACCTCAGGGAGAACTACCACATTTTTTGCTCCATTGTGGTTTACCCCGTAATTCCAAGAGGACACATCATTTATCGCCTTATACCTACAGCAACCCATACCGAGCAAGACATAGAAGAGACCCTTCGTGCTTTCAGTGAAACCAAAGCTAAATTAGACGCCGGAGCTTATAAGGTTGAAATGATTCCTGATATGGCTGAAATAAAGTCTTAATTAATTTACACAAACTATAAATATTCATACTGCTGTATAATACAATAAGCCCTCCGATCAGAGGGCTTATTGTATTGTTAGATCAAAGCTGGAAAATGATTAGAGACCTTTCAGCAAATCATTTGCCATACGAACATAATCATCATTTTTGGCTTCTGTTGCCAATTCAACACACTTCTCAGCACTGGCCTTGGCTGATGCCTTATCTCCCAGGTCTTTCTGAATGCGTGCCTGCTGTAGGAACAGCCAAAAAGCTTTGGGGTTTGCTTCCGTAGCCTTGCTGATGTTACTCAATGCCTTGTTCAGGTCTTTGTCCCACTCATAATAGAAGCTGGCTGCAGCAGAGTAAGAAGCAGGGTTAACCGGTGAAGCAGATAATGCTTTTTCAACGGATGCACGAATTCTATCGCGAAGGTTAACGCTCATCGGAACAGATACCATGGTATTTCCCCACATCAGTTGCAATTCGCAACTCTCAGCCATTACAT
>JBJTTC010000096.1:0-17928 GCA_046079965.1 Sediminibacterium sp.
CCTGTTCGCTTCTGGTGGACAGGGATTTTTTTTCTCCGCAGGGTCTTCCGCCGGAGGCGGAGAAACTTTTCAGAGAACAAAGTCTTTGGTCTTTGGCAATTGGTCTTTGGGTTGATTAACTAAAAAGATATGAGCATCATACCAAAGACTAAAGACCAGCAGCTAAAGACCTTTCCAGTCTTTGGCAATTGGTCTTTGGCTTGATTCTCTCAACAGGAATGAATATCATACTCCACACTCAAATTGATTCTCTATCCTTCCTCTGCCTTCAAATTCAACATCTGCCTCAATAAAATTTCGAAATTAGGATCAGATGGGGGAGGAAAAGAGGCGTTAAAAAAATTACCTTCCGGATCAAGTACAATGAAATGAGGTATGCTTTTGAAACCATATAGTTCAGAAAACAGTACTTTTTGGTATGTTCTCCACTGAACAATCCTGCTTTTTTTTCTTTTTACGTCTTGCTGCCAAGCAGACAGATCATCGTCGATGCTAATCGAAAGAAAAATAATCGGCGCAGTTTTATATTTTTCACTGATCGTTTGAAAAACCGGAGCTTCCTCACGACAAGGTCTGCACCAAGTGGCCCAAACGTCAATTACTACATACTTTCCTTTTAACATAGCTAAGTTGACTTGCTCATTCTTTTCGTTGTGCAAGCTTATAATAGGAGCAGGTTGTCCTTTTCGAATTCGGTTTAAAAGATCTGTTTGTTCTTGTAATTCAAGCTGCATATCCTTGTTATCTATCACTGCCATATCCTTCAAAATATTAGCGCGGGTAATGCTATCCCGTGATGCCTGCAATTTTTTAATTGCAAAATTGAACAGAATTGAATTCCGCATTGGTCCTGCAGGCTTTTTCATGATGGTGGCATAATAAGCACTATCCTGATTGATCCCAGAGGGCAGACTTCGGGTAATTTGCAGATATAAATAATCATTGTAGGCGGTCCAACCCACCAGTTTCTGCTCAAAGGTTTGTAATTTTTGCTGCAGGGGTTCTAAATTCTTTCGAACCTTTGTAAACTCGGTGCTTTTTAAATCAATGTTTCTCTTTTCAGGAAATTTATAAAGGGCAATTGATAAATAATCTGCAGTAATTAATTTCTCGTGTAACTCTTTAACAGGTGTACTCAATCCAAGACCATCAGTGGTTTTGAATTTGTTTATTTCTTCCATATCATTTTGCCATTCTTTAATGAGTATAGCATAGAAACGGGTTTCATCAGAAGAATATTCGGCAGATTCTATATAATACTCTAACTTTTGTTGAGGTTTTCTTAGAGAAGAAAAATAGTTATTAGTGGCAATGGCTGTCCCACTCAACTTAATCTTTTGAACATCTGGTGACTTTCCCTGGGACCATTCAACGAAAATGCTATCCCCGTTTCCTGCGAAAATTTCCTCGGAAGGAATTGATTTGTTGATACTCAATTCCAATTTTTCAACATCACTGAATAAAGTTAAATCGAAGCGGAAGGTTCCATCTTTATTAACAACTGCCCTTTCAGTTCCAACGGGAACTTTATAAATTTCAATGCTATCGGGTAAATGATCTGCTTTGATTATACCGGCAATGATAGTTTTTCCGGGTATCAGGGCGTTGCTTTTGGGCTGTTGTAACCACCAGGTACCCAGCCCCAAAACGCCCATGCATGCAAGAGATAATAACCAAATAAATTTGTTACTGAATGATTGGCGGAAGGATATTCTATACCTGTACAACAAAAAAGCAAGCGGAATGATGAGAAGCCATAAAATACCTTGCTTTTCAGATGGCAACAACCAATTTCCAATTTCACTGCCTTCAGGAAAACTTGCTGTTGAAAGTGGGAGAGCATAGGGCCAAATGGTAGCAAGTGAACTTTGCATTGCCAGGCTGATGTTCGTTAACAGAAGCATGATCACACCGATAACGATTGGCCAAATGGTACTCCGTATCAGCATGGATATAGTTAACTGTAAGGTGATAATTCCAAGACTAGACAACCAAATTCTGGTAGATACTGCTAAAAGATAGTGTAATGGAATTTTTACAAATGCATACTTATCATATAGTTTGAAATAAAACAAAAAATATGTAAAAATGATGCTGCATAGTAAAAATACAAAAATGGCCAACATACTCATTAGTGCAGCCATACCCCATTTAACAATCCAAAATGAAAAACGGGAGACAGGCTGGGTTTCAACCAGTTTCCACGTATCCGATTTATGCTCCAAGGTTGCCAGTCGGGAGGTTACCAGGATAAGGGTTAGAGGAAAGAAGAAGGAGCCATAAACCATGAGTGGTATGGTTATATTTTCTATGACAACATTATAAGGTATTTTTTCCCGAACTATATTGATATCAGAGTAATATTTTACCATCACCGAAATAAAATTATAGAGGAGGGGAAGAAATAACCCAAGGATACAGGTCATCAATATAATCCTACTACCCTTGATCTTCAATAATTCAGCTCTCCAAGCAGCTTTCAAGCCGTATAAAGTATTTTTCATGGTCATTAATTTTGGGTGATTTGCATGAACCATTCTTCTAGGTTATCCTGTATTTTCAATTCAGCTACCGGCGCACCGGAATTTACGAGCATACGATTGATTTGTACAGCATCCAGTCGGCTTTTCACAGAAACAGAAATTTTGTCTGCTGCAATTGCTCTGGCATCTGAAAAATTCTCTTGCAGAACGTTCAACCAATTTTCTGCATTGTCAACAGTAACAATGATTTGCGGACTACTGCCATTTGCAAGAGACAATTCATTTATTTTTCCTTCAAATCGCATCTTTCCCCTATGAATGATTCCTATGTGGGTACACATTTTTTCAACTTCATGAAGAAGGTGACTAGAAATAAAAATGGTTATGCCTCTATCCCGGTTCAGTTCTTTCATCATCTCCCTCATTTCCACCATTCCATTGGGGTCTAATCCATTTACGGGTTCGTCCAGCAAGAGCAGTTGCGGTTCATTGAGCAGGGCGATGGCAATTGCCAGGCGTTGTTTCATCCCTAAAGAATACTGACCTGCTTTTCGTTGCGCAGCTTTTTGAAGTCCTACAGCTTGCAAGGCAGGTGCTGCTTTTTTTTCATCCAAACCCTGCATTCTGGCAACGAGCCGGAGATTATCGAGTCCACTCAAATGGAGGTAGAGCGATGGGGTTTCGATCAGGCAACCCACACGATGAAAAAGAGTGGGTAACTGTTCTTGCAGTGATTGCTGGAAAAAACGTATGTGATCTCCCTGTTGGGGAAGCAAACCTGTCAATAAGCGCATGGTTGTTGTTTTACCCGCTCCATTAGGTCCCAGAAAACCGTAGATACTTCCTTGAGGGACATTGATATTGATGTTATCAAGTACGGGATTTCCTTTATAGAAGAAGAAGGACAGGTTCGTGGTGGATATCACCGGTGGGGATTCGTTGAACATATACTGAATAAAAATTAGAATAGAAAATTATACTAAATATATGATTTTCTTTTTTGTAAGTAAAGTCTTTGGAAGTTGTCATTGGCTATTGGTCTTTGGCTATTGGTCTTTGGCTATTGGTCTTTGGCTTGATTCTCTCAACGGGAATGAATATCATACCAAAGACTAAAGACAAGCAGCTAAAGACCGTTCCAGTCTTTTTCTCCGCTGGGTCTTCCGCCGGAGGCGGAGACCCTGCGGCATGAAAGAGAATTAAACTTATCACTGTATATCATTGATAATAATGATCTGCTTTCAAGCCGCAAAGTCCTCCTCCTGCGTCGGAGAGACTTTTCGGAGAAGAAAACGGTCTTTGGTCTTTGGAAGCAGTCTTTGGTCTTTGGCTATTGGTCTTTGGGTTGATTAACTAAAACGAAATGAGCATCTTACTAAAGACTAAAGACCAGCAGCTAAAGACCATACGCTAAAGACTGAAACGGTCTTTGGCTCGATTATCTTAACGGTAATGACACTTATACCAAAGACTAAAGGCCTGTCGCTAAAGACTGAAAAAGTCTTTGTCTCCACCCAAGTTGTTCATACATGTCAATAATCGCAGATTAAAATCGTTGCAATCGAAGTCCGACATAATAAGTACGTGGCATAGCCGGACCATACATGAAATTGCTGTCCCGGTTTTTACCGATATCAAAATCATTTTGGTAGGCATTGAAAACATTCTTACAACCCATATATACTTCGATCTTACTCTTAAGGAACGACAGATCAAATGTTCTGGCAACACGCAGACTTAGCTCTGTAAATGAACGGGTAGAAACCAGTCGGTCTGTTGGATTGTTAACTGCACCTCCCATGTGTGCTACCCTCATGCTGCCGGTATATACCGCATTGGTATTGATGCTCCATTTGGTTCCGGTAGGTGTCAGCGTAATATTTCCATATCCATAGCTGTCAGGTGTGCGAAGAAAAATTCGCTCAGGTGCTAAGCCCTGTAGGTATTCTACCGGCTCACCAAAACGACTTCGCTGGACTGTCCAGCCGGCCTCCAGCTGTGCCCGTCGCTTGAAGTTACCCCTCAGTTCTAACGTTACTCCCTGCACCACCGCACTACGGCCATTGGTCTTTTCAAAAATTTCTCCAAATGCATCCGCACCGCGGTGTTCCAACACGAAGGCATTTCTTAAGCGAGTATGAAAGGCCTCTACCGTAAATCCTGCCACCCAATCTTCCACCGCCTTGTCGTAATTCACGGAGGCACTCCAACTCTGTGAGCGTTCCTCATTTAGCTTCGGATCTAATCTGACACGCGAAACTCCCCCACCGGCAAACGCAATGTGCAGATCTGAATCAAATGCTTGTGGGGCCCTAAAACCGGTTCCATAACTCAACCTAAACTGTGTATTGGCTAGTCCGCGGTACAAAACTGCCAGTCTCGGACTCACCACGATATGGTCAAGCAGGTTGTGGCGGTCAATTCTTACACCGGACAATAAATTAAAGCCTTCAGCAAAGTCCCAATCGCTTTGAAAAAAACTGCCCCAATCTTTTGTCTGTTGATGAATTAAATAATTGTACCGCGGTATGTTATCACGTATGCGGTCTGATAAATACTCACTACCTATAGTCAACACATTTCTACAGCCAAAGAAATTTGATATGGCATGGTTGAGCTGAAACCCTGCTTGCCAGGATGAGGCATCAGAAACACCGAAGGGTGGCTGCAATAAATG
Source organism: Sediminibacterium sp. (assembly GCA_046079965.1). Taxonomy (GTDB): domain Bacteria; phylum Bacteroidota; class Bacteroidia; order Chitinophagales; family Chitinophagaceae; genus Sediminibacterium. The sequence goes on from JBJTTC010000096.1 coordinate 5,161, forward strand.
CACACTGATGGCAGACGCACTGTCAGGAAATATGCCTGTATAATGTGTTCTGTCCGTCACCTGAAAAGCACCATATAAAATCAGGGAAGATTTTTTATCATTAAAATTTAACTGGTAATCAATGTTTCCCATCCCAACCCGGTGTCTTCTTTCTTCTGCCTGCTTTGTAAGAAACACCGGCTTGTTGGTCATCTCTCCGCCACGGCGATATTCATTCAGGTAACTCACCGAGAACTCAATCTTTTCGTTTTCGGAAGGTTTAAAAAATGAAGTAAAACCAACCGAACGGTTCAATAACATGGGTGCCTCTGAAAAATTATCTCCATTGGCATCGAAGTAATCCCGGTTTCGGTGGTGCATGAAAAGGGTGATGCCTGACTTCCGGTTCTCTGCTACCAGGCTGGTGTTGGCATTCAGGTTGAAGTCCGTGGTATGAGATCCGGTTTGCTGTACAAAACTGTTGATATCGAAGCCAGTATTGGCGGGCAAACGCGTAATCACATTGACAGTACCGCCGATGGCGCTGGAGCCATACAGTGAGGAGCCTCCACCACGCACCACTTCCACCCGTTCAATCATATTCACCGGCAATTGTTCCATGCCATAGAGACCCATGAGTGCGCTGAAGATAGGACGCCCATTCACCAAAATTTGTGAATAGCCACCTTGTAGTCCGTTCATGCGCAACTGGGTATAGTTGCAGGTTTGGCAATTGGTTTCAATGCGCAGTCCGGGCTGGAATTTAAGACCGTCGGAGAGGTTGCACGCCTGTAGGTTGTTCAGTGTTTTGCCGTTGAGGATATTGACGATGATGGGTGTTTCTGTTTTTCGCTTCAGGGTTTTGGTGCCGGTGACAACGATTTCATTCAATACATGAACAGGAAAGCTATCCACCCGCAGAGTTTGTTGTGCGTTGAGTGGCAGGAAGGGTAGGAGTAGGGCAAAGAATAGTAGCTGCTTCATTGTTAGTAGTCCAAAGGTACGCAATGGCGGGTTGGCAGTAGATATCGAGATTGGGAAGAAAATGGAAAAGGAAAGTTAAGGAAACAGTTCGGGTTTTTCTCCTGCTGGCGGAAGAAAATGCGGAGGGAAAAGCAAAAGACTATACCGGTCTTTAGCGTATAGTCTTTTGTCTTTGGTATGATGCTCATATCGTTTTAGTTAATCAGCCCAAAGACTAATAGCCAAAGACCAAAGACTGCTTCCAAAGACCAACCGCCAAAGACCAAAGACTGTCCTTAAAATCCACTGACAGAGTCATCACCTCGCTTGTCGGCAGCCGTCTCACGCTTACCCTGCTTATTGATCAAGATCGCCTCCGTTCGGCCAATGGCTGCCCGCTCCGTAACCTTATAACCCATTTGCTGTAATACCTTCTTCGTATTCACATCAAAATCCCGCTCCACAGCCACCTCATCAGGTAACCACTGGTGATGAAACTTCGGCTTATTGATCGCATCCTCCACCGTCATTCCAAAATCTACTATGTTCACAATCGCCTGAAAAACAGAAGTGGGAATCGTTGTGCCCCCGGGCGTTCCTACCACCAACAAAGGCCGGTCATTCTTTAACAACAATGTAGGCGTCATTGAACTCAACATCCGCTTGCCGGGAGCTATCGCATTCGCCTCCCCACCCACAGCACCATACATATTCGGAACACCAGGCTTCACACTGAAATCATCCATCTCATTGTTCAATAAAAATCCGGCTCCCCCGACCACCGTCCGGCTGCCATAACCTCCATTCAACGTAGTTGTAACCGCTACCATGTTCCCGAGTTTGTCCATTACACTTATATGTGTTGTCTGTTCACTTTCTTTTATAACTCCTGCCTTCACTAGACTGCTGCTTCCCGCTTTATCCGGCACATAATCGGCCATGCGTTGTGTCAGATAAGTATCACTGAGCAATGTTGCAACCGGCACCGAAAAGAAATCGGGATCCCCCATGTACGCCGCCCTGTCCGCATAAGCCCTGCGCTCTGCCTCAATCATCAACTGCACACTCGCCGGCGTTTGAAAGCCCATCTGCTTCACAGGAAACCTCTCTATCATCTTTAGCATTTGTCCGATCAACAAACCGCCACTGCTGGGAGGAGCAAAACTAATCACCCGGTGATCACGGTATTTAAATTCCAAAGGCTTCCTCAACTTAGCCGTATAATTGCTGAGGTCCTCAAATGTAATGATGCCATTGCCTCGCTTCATTTCTTCCACAATGAAAGTTGCCGTTTCCCCTTCATAAAATCCGGATGCCCCATCTTTCTGCATGCGACGCAAAGTACCCGCTAATTCTTTCTGCACGAGCGTATCTCCTGCCTTCCACTTTTCTTGCTTCACAAAAGCTGTGGGTCTAGTACTATTTTTTAAAATCGACTCCCGAATACCATTCAATCCCGATGCCTCTCTTTCCGTGATAACAAATCCATGCTCCGCCAGATCAATCGCAGGTTGTATCAACACCCGAAAAGGCAAACGTGCATGCTCCATCGTCGCAAATAGTCCGGCTACCGTTCCGGGAATACCCGAAGCCAGATGTCCTAACTGAGATAAATTCATTTGTACCTGTCCGTTCTTATCCAAATACATATCCCGATTCGCTTTACCGGGCGCTGCCTCGCGGTAATCAATACCTACCAATTCCTTATTCGCTTTTCGCGCCAGCAAGAAACCGCCCCCACCTAAATTTCCTGCACCAGGATATACTACTGCCAGTGCCAACTGCACAGCGATTACTGCATCAAATGCATTGCCGCCATTTTTCATCACCACAGACCCCACCTGACTCGCCAATGGATGTGCGGATGCAACCGATGCTTGCTGAAATACAGCCGACTTCAATATGGTATAGCGATAAGGATCTATCGCCTTTCCGGGACCTACCCAGGTGCCGGTCTTCTGTGCTCCCAATGAATGCAACAACAGGAGGAAGGAAAAGAGAAGGGATAATTTTTTCATGGGTGAAAATTAATTTTTTTTGAACAACGATTAACTCTTTGAATTACAGTGTGATTAACTTGGTATAAAATCCGAATTTCTGCATTGAATTCTTGCTTATTTTCACTCCTTCACTGCCCAGATTTACAGTCATCATTCATACGTTTTACCATGAAGCCGATTTACTACCTTCTTATTTTATCCCTTTGCTCCGCAAAACTTCCTGCACAAACACTCACTTCCCCTCAGGAATTCCTGGGCTACCGAATCGGGACCCATTTTACCCGCCACCACCAAGTAATAGATTACTACAAATTGGTAGCCCAACAACAACCCAGTCGGGTGAAGCTAATGCAGTATGGCACCAGTTACGAAGGCAGGCCCCTGATGCTTGCATATATTGGTACCCCCGAGAACCTGCAAAAATTGGAATCCATCCGTACCAATAATTTGGGTTTGGTGAATGGCAGCAACAATACCCGCAACATGCCCGTGATCGTTTGGCTGAGCTACAATGTGCATGGCAATGAATCTTCCTCTACCGAGGCCTCTCTGCTCACCCTTTATACCCTCGCTGACCCCAAAAATGAACAGGTCAACAACTGGCTGAAGAATACCCTCATCATCATGGACCCCTGCATCAATCCAGATGGACGCGACAGATATGTGAACTGGTATAACTCGGTAGCCGGTGACCGTTTTAACCCTGACCCCAATACACGTGAACACGCAGAACCCTGGCCAGGTGGAAGAAGCAACCACTATTATTTCGATATGAACAGAGATTGGGCCTGGCAGACCCAAGAGGAATCACGTCAGCGGATGAAAATGTACAACCAGTGGATGCCGCAGGTGCACGTCGATTTTCACGAACAAAGCATCAACGGACCTTATTATTTTGCCCCTGCCGCACAACCTTACCATGAAGTCATTACCCAATGGCAGCGCGATTTCCAACAAAAAATCGGCAAAAACAATGCACGTTATTTTGACCAAAAAGGCTGGCTCTTTTATACCAAGGAACGCTACGATCTTCTCTATCCGTCTTATGGCGATACCTATCCCATTTACAATGGTGCCATCGGCATGACCTATGAACAGGCAGGAGGTGGCCGCGCCGGTCTCGGCATTATCAAAGCAGATAACGATACGCTGACACTGGTAGATCGTGCACTGCACCACTATACGACCGGACTCTCTACGATTGAAGTGGCAAGCTCGAACCAGGAAAAACTGCTGAAAGAATTCAATCAGTTTTTTGACGATGCCCGCAAAGGTCAGGGAGCTGAATTCAAAACCTATGTTCTTACTACTGATGATGCTGCCAAATTGCATGCTTTAAAAGACTTGCTGCGCCGCAATGAAATCAACTTCGGATTACTTAACAACAACAATTGGAAAGGATACCAGTACTTCTCAGGTAAAGAAGAAAATTTTGTCAACGAAGGCTACCACATCGCCATCAGCGGAACACAAACCCGTTCCGTGCTTACCCGCGTTTTGTTCGAGCCAAAAACCGTTGTCACCGATTCCAACACCTATGACATCACTGCATGGTCTTTGCCTTTTGTATATGGCATCAAATGTTATGGCGTAAAAGAAAAGCTGGACATACGTGCTGAGGACAACCCAGCTGCCATTACATCCATCAATGAGGGGTATGGGCTTCTCATTCCTTACACTTCGTTCCAGTCCGGTCGCTTGCTGGCAGCCCTTCTCTCCAACAACATCAAAGTTCGATTTGCAGGAAAACCATTTACCTACGGTAACAAAGATTATCCTCGTGGAACCCTTGTTGTGATTGCTACCGGCAATCCTTCCAACTGGCATGCTACCACACAGGAGATATGTCGTCAACACAATGTACAGGCTGTGGGAATTGAAACCGGTTTCATGGATAAAGGGATAGATTTCGGTTCTCCCGATATGAAAATAGCATTGCCTGGCAGTAAAGTCGCCCTCGTTGCCGGTGACCCGACCGTATCACTTTCTGTGGGGGAAGTATGGCATTATTTTGAACGCCAGTTGAACTACCCTCTTTCCCTCATAAATGCAGCTGATCTGGCTCGTGTCAATTTGAAAAATATCAACGTATTGATATTGCCAGATGGGAATTACCGTGCATGGGCCGGTGACAAAGCGATGATGGATAAGTTGAAGGACTTTGTTCGCAATGGCGGAAAAATCATTGCTTTGAGATCTGCTATCTCACTTATGTCATCCGCCGGTGATTGGGGAATTAAAGCGAAAGAAGATAAGTCAAATGATAAAGGCGAGTATGCTGCCTTAAAAAAGTATGGTGATGCCGAGTTTGAAGCATCTTCTTCATCTGTGGAAGGAGCCATCTATAAAGTGGAGCTCGACAATACCCACCCGCTTGCTTATGGTTATCCCAATTTTTACTATACACTTAAACAAAATGGACAGCAATATGAATTCTTGCGAGATGGATGGAATGTAGGGGTCATCAAAAAAGATGGCTACCAGTCCGGCTTTGTCGGTGCCCTGGTTAAAAATAAATTAAAGGATGTTCTCTCCCTCGGTGTGCAGGAATTTGGTTCGGGACAAGTTATTTACTTTGCAGAGAATCCGTTATTCAGAAATTTTTGGGAGAATGGTAAATTGCTTTTTGCTAATGCAATATTTTTAAGCGGCCGATAGATTTTTCAACTCATTGTATTTAATCGACTTATGAAAAAAAGGTTTGTTTATTTTCCCCTCTTGTTGATTTTATTGCAGACACTGCTGCTTACAAGCATCACAACTGCACAACAGCCTGTAATACATACCAGTGCTGATATACATAGGAACATGAAGAAGTTGAAGGTACTCGCAAGTGTGCTCTACATAGCTGCTCATCCGGATGATGAGAACAATACCTTTCTTCCCTTTCTTGCCAAAGAGAAACTATACCGCACTGCTTACCTGAGTCTTACCAGGGGAGATGGCGGACAAAACCTAATTGGTCCCGAACAAGGCATTGAGCTCGGTCTCATCAGAACACAGGAATTATTGGCCGCCCGCCGCCAGGATGGTGCAGAACAGTATTTCACACGTGCCTATGAATTTGGTTATAGCAAGAGTGCTACAGAGGCCTTACGTATATGGGACAAAGAAAAAATATTAAGTGATGTGGTATGGATGATACGTCGATATCAACCTGACATTATCATCAATCGATTTCCGGGCGATGCCCGTGCAGGACACGGCCACCACTCAGCTTCCGGAATACTCGGCGCGGAGGCCTTCACTGCAGCGGCAGATCCCAATCGCTTCCCCGAACAATTAGCTTATGGTGTTAAACCCTGGCAGGCCAAGCGCATTCTCTGGAACTCCTTCAATTTCGGTGGCAATATGAATACCACTTCTCCCGATCAGTTTACAATTGACATCAGTCAATTCAATGCCTCACTCGGTAAGAGTTATGGAGAAATTGGTGCGGAAGCACGCAGCATGCACAAGAGCCAGGGAGAAGGACGTCCGCGTCGCCGCGGTATGTTCCAGGAATATTTTGCGACCATCGGTGGTGATGCCCCTGTAAATGATTTGATGGATGGTATCAATACCGGTTGGTCAAGACTGGAAGGAGGAAAGTCCATCGAAGAGAAAATCAACCGCATCATTGCCCAGTATAATTTTGAACAACCTGAAGCCTCTGTTCCCTCACTGGTACAATTGTATGCTGCTGTAAAAAAAATACCTGAGTCCGCCTGGCGAAATAAAAAACTCGACGAGATACAAGATCTGATAGAAGCCTGCAGTGCCTTGTTTGCAGAAGTTACCACTTCACAGGAATGGGCAGTACAGGGTGAAACAGTAGTGGCGAACTTTTTTGTGAACCTCCGAAAAAATATCGGTGCTGTGGTGAAATCCGTTCGATTGGGCAACTATGATACAACCCTGAACCTGACTTTACCAGTTAACCAAAATGTACAATTCAGCAAGCAGATTTCTGTTGCCAAAGATCAACCACTCTCACAACCTTACTGGCTGCAATATCCCAAGCTGGAAGGAAGTTTCGATGTACGCGATCAAATGCAAATCGGTAAAGCAGAAAATGATCCTGCTTTTCCCTCTACCTGGATCGTCAATATAGGGGGCATTGATTTTACTTTTCAACGGGCATTGCAGTACAAATATGTGGATCTGGTAAAAGGAGAACTCTATCAGCCGTTGGCTGTATTGCCAAAGGCAGAAATTAATTTTGCCAGTGAAAACCTTGTATCTGCTAACGGCGCACCTGTTAAGGCAGACATCCAACTCATCCAAAGGGGAAAAACAAAAGTATCACCGGATGTTACCATAGCCGGTAACACGCTGTTTCAATCTGCCAAGGGGGGAAATAGTTGGGACGATAATGCGCGTATCAGTCGAACCCTTACTACTACTTCTGACAAACTCAATCAAAAAGAAGAAGTGACCCTTCAGAGCAATGATGCATCGGTGTATGCCGGAAGTACCCGTATCATCGCTTATGATCACATTCCTACCATCACCTATTTCGCTCCTGCCAAGACCAACCTGATCGCTCTATCGGTTAAAACAGTGGGAAAGAAGATCGGTTATATCCCAGGAGCAGGGGATAAGATTCCGGAGGCATTGCAACAACTCGGGTATGAAGTAGTGACATTGGGCGAAGCAGATTTACAAATGCCTTTTCTCAGTCAGTTTGATGCAATCATCACCGGAATACGAGCATATAATATTTATGAGTATCTATCCACCAAAAATGAAGTGATGAATCGATACATTGAAAATGGGGGACACCTCATCATTCAATACATGAAGAGCAACCAGGTGGGGATCAAGAACATCACAGCCGGACCTTATCCTTTCCGCGTGAATTCTTCTCAACGTGTCACCGAGGAAAATGCGCCGGTTACCTTTCTTCAGTCCAAACATCCCTTACTGAACTTTCCCAACACTATATCTGATGCAGACTTTTTAGGATGGGTGCAGGAAAGAAGTACTTATCATGCGGAGCAAACCGACAATCGTTTTACTTCCGTTTTGGCGATGGCAGATAGTGGGGAAAAACCCGCTACCAAAGGAGGCAGTCTCATCACTGCCCCTTATGGTAAAGGAAATATTACGTATGTCGGACTGGTTCTGTTCCGTCAGCTACCTGCCGGTGTACCGGGTGCTTACCGCATCCTCGCCAACCTGGTGGCATTACCCAAGAACCAACCCTGATATGCAACAAAAAAGAAGCATTGGAATTCTTACCATCGTTGGTATCGGTATATTGATAGGATTTTTTTTGAAGAACGTGAAGATCGGACTGATCATCGGACTGCTACTGGGTTTGCTGGCAGGCGGGTTGGCAAAAAAATAAAATCGCTGGAAGCTGAATCAATCATTTGAAATGGAGAACAACAACGATATTCCAACATCTACGGCATCACCAACGTCCAACGAACCACCACCCATGGGCAGCTTTACTGTGTGGTATGTGTTACTGATTGTTGTACTAATCATTGAGATTATCTTTTTTTCCTGGCTTACCAAAACCTTCTCATGAGTAAGATTGATTGGATAGTATTGTGTGCTACCCTACTGCTCATTCTGACGTATGGATTGTACAAAAGCCGCACCAGCAAAAACCTGGAAGGATATTTTTTAAGCAACCGCTCCATGCCCTGGTACCTCGTTCTTTTGAGTATCATGGGAACACAAGCAAGCGCAATCACCTTCCTGTCTGCACCCGGACAAGCATTCACCGATGGGATGCGTTTCGTTCAATACTATTTTGGTCTTCCTCTTGCCATGATCGTTATTTCAGTAAGTTTTGTGCCCCTGTTCAACAAACTGAAGGTATTTACCGCGTATGAATTCCTAGAGCAACGCTTCGATCTTAAAACCCGCATACTTACTTCCACGCTATTCCTTCTCTCACGGGGTTTGTCCACCGGCATCAGCATTTACGCCCCTTCATTGATTTTATCTTCCCTGATGGGCTGGGATATTTTCTGGACCAATATTTTTATGGGCGGACTCCTCATCATTTATACCGTCAGTGGTGGTGCCCGCGCCGTTGCTTATACCCAACAACTTCAGTTGCTGATTATTTTCGGTGGCATGTTCATTGCCGGATATTATGTTGTGCATTACCTTCCCGAAGGAGTTGGTTTCAGCGATGCCCTCCGCGTAAGCGGTGCCTCCGGAAAACTCAACATCATTACTACCGGAATGTCTGAAAAAGGATTTGACTGGAAGGACCGATACAACCTCATTAGTGGTATCATCGGTGGTTTTTTTCTTGCCCTCTCATATTTTGGCACCGATCAGTCACAAGTCGGGCGCTACCTCACAGCTAAAGATAATACACAAAGTCGCTTGGGTCTGCTGATGAATGGACTGGTGAAAGTGCCCATGCAGTTCTTTATCTTATTGCTGGGAACTTTGCTGTTCAGTTATTATCAGTTCAATCCGGGACCGGTATTCTTCAATCAATCAGTCGCCGATAAGGCGATGAAAACAAGTTATGCACCAGAACTGAAACAACTAGACAGCACCTATCAGATACTGCAGGTACAACAGAAGAGCAATAGTCTCGCATTCGTTGAAAAACAAGACGCTGTCACAAAGGTGGCTTTTCAAAATGCCCGCCACACCATGGATTCAATTCAGAAAGAATACAAAATGGTGTTGAAAAAAGCAGTCCCTGCATCGGATACCAATGATACCAATTATATCTTCCTGCGATTTGTAGTTGATCATCTGCCTGCAGGATTAGTGGGTCTGCTGATCGCTATTATTTTCCTGGCTGCCTGGGGATCGATTGCTGCAGCACTGAATTCTCAGGCAGCATGCACTGTAGTGGATTTTCACATCCGCTTGCGCGGGAAGCACCACGATGTTCATCAACTCGAAGCATCGGCAGCGGAATACCGTGTATCAAAATATTATACACTTGCCTGGGGTATTTTTTCCATCATTACTGCTGAACTCGCCACCGGAATGGGGAGTCTCATTGAAGCAGTGAATGTGCTCGGCTCACTTTTTTATGGGGTGATTCTTGGAATCTTTTTGGTGGCACTCTATTTTAAAAAGATCGGAGGTAGTGCTATTTTTCGGGCAGCCATTTTTGGGGAGATATTTGTAGTTGCCTGCTTCCTGCTCGACAAATGGGGCTACATTGGGTTGGGGTTTTTATGGCTCAATGCGATTGGTGCTATGGTGGTAGTTGCATTGGCACATTTTTTTCAGTTGCTTCATCCGGATAAAACACCGGTCGAGACAACGACAGCATGAAGACTTACAAGAAACAATCGTTAAAAATTTACAATAGTTGCCATCAATGAATAAAAGTGCTGCAATGGTAGAGTGGGCAAGAAGTGCCAATGTATATGAAGTCAACATCCGACAATATACTTCGGAAGGAACCTTTCGTGCCTTTAGTAAGCACTTGCTACGACTGCGGGACATGGGGGTTCAGATCATCTGGCTGATGCCCGTTACACCCATCGGAAAAGAAAAAAGACTAGAAGCCCTTGGTAGCTATTATGCCTGTAGCAGTTATACGCAGGTAAATGAAGAATTCGGTACCCTCGATGATTTCAAAGCATTGGTTGAACAAGTGCATCAACTTGGTATGTACCTGATCATCGACTGGGTCGCCAACCATACCGGTTGGGACCACCACTGGACAAAAGAGCATCCGGATTGGTATGTAAAAGATGCAGAAGGAAATTTTACTGAAAAAAATGGATGGACAGATGTTATTGATTTGGATTACGGACAGGAAGGCCTGCGACTTGCCATGATAGATGCCATGGCATTTTGGGTGCGGGACATAGGCATTGATGGATTTCGATGTGATATGGCACACCTGTTGCCACTGGATTTCTGGATCAATGCCCGACAAAAATGTGATGCTATTCGACCATTGTATTGGCTGGCAGAATGTGAGCATACTGATTATTACCAGGCATTTGATACATTGTATGCCTGGCATTGGATGCATGTAAGTGAAAAATTCAGCAGAGGAGAAAATGGACTTAGCACTGTTCGGGAAGTACTACAAGATTATAAGACAAATACACCGCCTGGAAAAAATCGTTTGTTCTTTACCAGCAACCACGATGAGAATAGCTGGAATGGAACGGAATATGAAAAATATGGAAATACTGCCAAGGCGTGGGCAGTCTTCTGTTCCACCTGGCCGGGCATGCCGTTGGTGTATAGCGGACAAGAAAATGCCAATGCCAAGCGATTGAAGTTTTTTTTAAAAGATGAATTGAACTGGCAGGTGCCGACAGTGTTGCATGATTTTTATCAACGATTGTTTCGATTGCGTGAACAGAATGCAGGAATTACAGGAGGACAGTGCAGACTGTTATCAACTTCAGCTGATGATCAGTTGTTGGTATATGTGTTAGAAAAAGATGAACAGTGTGTATGGATATTGCTGAATGTATCGCGCAGTGGACGTGCCAATGTTACCATTGAAGATGCTGCTCTGCCCGGAAGATATCGACAATTATTTTCCGATCTTGAATATACTTTTTCCAGGAGAGAAAATTTTGAGTTAATAGAAGGGGAATACCTGGTGTATGAAAAGATGGCATAAAAAAAGGAAGCCCTTCGACCTCCTTGTATGATTTTTTGACTGATTTATTTCTAGCAGTAAACTGAATTAATTATCACCAATATCTCTCAGATCCAATGGAATGGGATATGTACCATCTACATCCGGGTAAACACACTGCAGCATGACAGTACGACCCTTGTTCGCGTTAAGGATGCGTTCAAAGTCTGTCATGTTTTTCACTTCCTCATTGCCCACCTTTGTAATGATAAAACCTTCCTCCAGACGAGTTCTCTTTCTCAAGATACCATCCCTTATTTTCCGCACCATAACACCACCACTGATTTTGTTGGCGGCAGCCGTTTTCGAATCTACCGTTGCAAAGTCAGCACCCAGTTTATCCAGTACACTATTGTTTTTCACCAATTCAGTATTGCCGGATTTGTTCCTTAATACAATGAATACTGTATTTTCTTTGCCCGAACGCTGGTAAGTGAGAGATACTTTGTCACCGGGTTTGTATCGGGCAATCTGTTCTTGTAATTCCGGACCGGTAGTTACCGCTACACCATTCAACTTGGTAACAATATCACCTTTCTTAACGCCTGCCTGGGCGGCTGCCCCCTCCGCAGTTACATCGGTTACATATACACCTTCCCCTTCCTTATAGCCGGGAGCTTCTTTTTTAAATTCTTCGGTAATTTCAACTCCCTCTTTGTTGTATTGAATTCCAATGAAGGCTCTTTGCACTGTTCCGAATTTAACCAGGTCAGTTACCACTTTCTTTACAATGTTCACGGGAATGGCATAGGAATAACCTGCATATAATCCGGTGGAAGAGGCAATAGCAGAATTGATACCGATTAATTCTCCGGTCGTATTGACCAAAGCACCACCACTGTTGCCGGGATTCACAGCAGCATCAGTCTGAATGAATGACTCAATAGCGGTTGTACTCTGGCGATCATTCACTCCAATGGAACGCGCTTTTGCACTCACGATTCCGGCGGTCACTGTTACGTCAAATGAGAGTGGATATCCAATGGCCAATACCCACTGACCTAATTTGGCATCATCGCTGTTGCCATATACCAGATAGGGAAGACCCTTGCCTTCAATTTTGATTACGGCAAGATCTGTACTTGCATCTGCTCCCACCAGGGTTGCTTTATAAGTTTTTTTATTGGCCAGCGTCACATTGATTTCATCTGCTTCATTGATCACGTGGTTATTGGTAACGATGTAACCATCTTGAGTGATGATAACCCCACTACCACTGGCTCTTTGTTCAGGAATCAC
>JBJTTC010000097.1:0-4425 GCA_046079965.1 Sediminibacterium sp.
GGTCTCAAGAAGGCACGAAATTAATCGGAAGCGGGGCTGAAGGCAATGCAAATCAGGGACACAGTGTTTCACTGAGTGGCGATGGAAATACAGCCATAGTAGGAGGATACAACGACAATGGGGGAGTGGGAGCAGTATGGATCTTTACCAGAAGTGGAGGTACTTGGTCTCAATCAGGCACGAAATTAATCGGAAGCGGGGTTGAAGGCGTCAATGCATTTCAAGGCCAGAGTGTCGCCATCAGTGCAGACGGGAATACAATCCTCATTGGAGGGAATGGTGATAAAGTTTTTTTAGGGGCTACCTGGGTTTTTGTACGAAGTGGCGGAACCTGGATTCAGCAGGGTACAAAATTGTTTGGAAATGATGTAGCAGGAGGCGAACCTCAACAGGGTTGGAGTGTTGGACTGAGTGCAGATGGAAATACAGCTATAGTGGGGGGACTATATGATGTCAATCGGGGAGCTGCCTGGATATTTAAACGAACCGGAAGCAGCTGGGTACAACAGGGAAACAAATTAATTGGTACAGGAGACATTGATGGAGCCAACCAGGGAAGTAGTGTTGCGCTGAGTGCAGACGGAAATACTGCCATCATTGGTGGATACCAGGATAATAGTGGGGTAGGATCCATTTGGGTATTCAGCCGCAACGGTGAGTTATGGACTCAGCAGGGTACCAAACTAGTAGGGTCCGCAGCTGTTGGCAATGCTAATCAGGGCCAAAGTGTCGCCATCAGCGCCAATGGAACTACAGCCATTAGCGGGGGAGATGGAGATAACGGTACGAGAGGTGCAGCATGGGTTTTTACCTATGTTCCTCCACCAACCATCACCCAATTTTCACCAACAGTTGCTGCAACCGGAGCATTGATTGCGATCACCGGAACCAATTTATTAGAAACTTCTTACATCACTTTGGGTGGCACATCGGTTGCTTCATTTACTGTAGTTTCTTCAACAAGCATACTTGCTGTAGTAGGAAACGGAAGTAGTGGTGCCATGAGTTTGGTAACACCCGGTGGAGCAACGAGCCTGGCGGGATTCAGCTATATTCCTCCACCCACCATCACCCAATTTTCACCAACAGTTGCTGCAGCAGGAGCATTGATTGCAATCACGGGTACCCATTTATTAGAAACTTCTTCCATTACTTTGGGCGGCACATCGGTTACTGCATTTAGTATTGTTTCTTCAACAAGCATTCTTGCAGTAGTAGGAAACGGAAGCAGTGGTGCCATGAGTTTGGTAACACCCGGTGGAACAACCAGCCTGGCAGGATTCATTTTTATTCCCCCTCCGATCATCTCTTCAATCAGTCCTACCGCAGTGGGTGCGGGTGGATTGATCACAATAACGGGATCCAACCTCAATGGTACATTTGCCATTACCCTTGGAGGAACACCGGTTCTAGCTTTTACAGAAGTTTCCTCAGGAACGATTGTTGCGGCAGTAGGAGCGGGGTCAACGGGGGCCATAAGTTTAACTACACCTGGAGGTAACACAAGTGCCGTTGGCTTTGTTTTTGTTCCACCCCCATTCATCAGTTCATTCAGTTCTACGGTTGGTCCAATAGGCACCCTTGTTACCATCAATGGATCAAACCTCAATCATCTTTTGAGTGTGGTGATTGCAGGGGTTGGAGCCATTCCTATCAGCAATGATGGTAATACATTGGTGGCAATGGTAATGCCCGGTGCAACTGAAGGGGGAGTAAGTGTGGTTACTGTTGGTGGAGCAGCTTCCGGTACAGGGAATTTTTCTGTCACTTCTTCTCAACCACCCAATGCGCAACAGGGGACAAAATTAGTGGGAAGCGGAGCAATTGGAAAGGCACAACAAGGGACTGGTGTCGCTATCAGTGCCGACGGAAATACAGCCATAATTGGTGGATTTTTGGATAATAGTAATCGGGGAGCCGCATGGATCTTTACACGCACGGGATCTACTTGGAGTCAACAGGGAAATAAGTTGGTTGGAACAGGAATAGAAGGTACTTCAGTTCAGGGTTTCAGTGTTGACATCAGTGCAGATGGAAATACGGTGATCATTGGAGGGTATGGAGATAAATTTGGTGTTGGAGCCGTGTGGATTTTCAAACGAACCGGATCTACTTGGAATCAACAAGGAAATAAGTTGGTGGGTTCAGATAGAGTGGGACCTTCTTACCAGGGGTATAGTGTTGCATTAAGTGCCGATGGAAATACAGCAATAGTTGGTGGCTTTTTGGATAATAATAATACTGGAGCCGCATGGATTTTTAGCCGAAACGGGGATACATGGACTCAGCAGGGCACCAAATTGGTTGCGAATGACGCTTCAGGTCTTGCACGACAAGGCTGGAGTGTCTCTTTAAGTGCCGATGGCAATACTGCCATCATCGGCGGATACAGAGACAATGGGTTTAAAGGGGCGGCCTGGATTTTTAACCGAAATGGGAGTGTCTGGACGCAGCAAGGCAATAAGTTAGTGGGAACAGATGTGATAGGAAATGCACAAATGGGTTACAGCGTTGCACTGAGTGCCGACGGAAATACCGCCATAATGGGTGGACCGGCCGACAACAATGATAAAGGAGCAACTTGGATATTCACGAGAGCAGGTGGCATCTGGTCCCAGCAAGGAAACAAACTGGTTAGTCAGGACGCTGTCGGAAATGCATACCAGGGCAATGCTGTATCTATTAGTGCAGACGGCAATACGGCGATCATTGCCGGTTATAGAGAGGATGATTTTAAGGGAGCTTCATTTGTCTTCAATCGAAGTGGTAATTCATGGTCTCAGAAATACAATAAGTTAGCAGGAAATGGTTCAGTAGGCAACGCCAATCTTGGTTGGAGTATTGACCTGAGTTCGGATGGGAACACAGCAATTGTTGGGGGTTGGACAGATAATTCAGATGTAGGTGCTTCTTGGATGTTTACCTATGTCCCACCTCCAAATATAACATCTTTTTCACCCAGTTCTGTGGGAACCGGAGCAGTAGTAACGATAACTGGTACCCATCTAATGGGAACTACCGCTATTACGTTGGGAGGTACTTCGGTTGCTTCATTTACTATTGTTTCTTCTACAACCATTCTTGCAGTAGTTGGAAATGGAAGCAGTGGTGCCTTGAGTCTGGTAACTCCCGGTGGCACAGCAACTTTAGATGGGTTCATCTATGTTCCACCCCCAACAATAATTAGTTTCACACCAACTTCTGCCGCTAGCGGTAGTCAAATAACTATAACAGGAACAGCTCTTTCCAGTACTTTGTTGATTACACTTGGTGGAACTCCGGTAACCAATTTTACAGTCATTTCCGATAACTCTATAGTTGCATCTGTTGGCAATGGTGCAAGTGGTGATGTTAGTCTTACTACCCTGGGTGGCACTGCTGCTTTATCCGGTTTTATTTTTATTCCTCCCCCCATCATCGCATCTTTCTCTCCAACTGCAGCTGCTAAAGGAGCAGAGATCAACATTTTAGGAACCCATTTGGATGGAACATTTTCAATCACTTTGGGCGATACTCCGGTTTCATCATTCACGGTTGTATCATCCACGTCCATCATTGCGACAGTAAGTACCGGTTCATCAGGTGATGTGCGTCTGACAACCCCCGGTGGAACGACATCGCTGAATGGATTTGTATTTATTCCCCCACCCATCATTTCCGGTTTCTCGCCCTCTAGTTTGGGGGCAGGACAGGCAATGACAATCAGCGGAAATTTTTTAACCGATACTTATGCCATCACACTCGGAGATACGCCTGTAAATTCTTTCACTGTAGTCTCATCCACAACTATTGTAGCAATAGTAGGCAATGGTTCAAGTGGTGCTGTAAGCCTTACTACCCCGGGAGGTTCAGCAAACCGCGATGGATTTAATTTTATTCCTGCACCAAACATTACTTTGTTTTATCCCACTGCTGCCGGTATCGGAACTTTGATTACAATAACCGGATCAAATCTCAACGGAACCAGCTTAATTTCTCTCGGAGGGGTATCAGTAAATGGTTTTTCTGTGGTATCCTCTAATACTATCGTTGCAATGGTAGGAAATGGTTCAAGCGGTGAAATGAGTTTGATAACCCCTGGTGGAACAGCTACACGAAATGGATTTACATTCATTCCCCCACCGGTTATTACTTCCTTTGCACCAAACACTGCTGCATATGGCGAGATCATTACCATCACCGGAAATAATCTGAATGGTACAACCAATCTTTCTTTAGGGAGCTCTCCAGTCTTATCTTTCACGGTCGTATCTTCTACCTCCATTATTGCCAGCGTAAGTGCAGGATCTACAGGCGCTGTGAGTCTAACCACCCCCGGTGGAACAACTGCATTGAATGGATTTGTATTTATTCCTCCACCGGTTATTACTTCCTTCCTGCCAAACACTGCTGCATCCGGCGCTATCATAACCATTACGGGAAATA
>JBJTTC010000098.1:0-3550 GCA_046079965.1 Sediminibacterium sp.
CGCGAATTCATTCAACTCATTTCTCAGGAAGCCGGCAGCCGCCAACGCAGCAACAATTTCTGGGGGTTTACAAACGCCATGCCCGCCGCTTTCTATACCGCCACTACTGGTATCCCGCCCCTTGCCCTGACCATCCAAAAATTATTGCGCTCCGGTTATAACCACCACATCGAAAGATTAATGGTACTCGGCAACTTTATGCTGCTCTGTGAAATCGCTCCCGACGAAGTATACCGCTGGTTCATGGAAATGTATATAGATGCTTATGACTGGGTAATGGTGCCCAATATATATGGTATGTCGCAATACAGCGATGGAGGTATGATGACCAGCAAACCCTATATCGGCGGTTCCAACTACCTCATGAAAATGGGTAATTTCCCAAAAGGAGAATGGCAGTCCATCTGGGACGGACTATTCTGGCGGTTTCTCTCCAAGAACCGAAAAGTATTTGGGGGCAATCCACGCTGGGCGATGCTCATCAAAACCTGGGATAAGATGGATCCGCAAAAACAAGAGCAACACCTGCAGGCGGCCAATCATTTTTTACAGCAACTACATTCCTCCAGCAAAAAAAGCATACCCCTTCCCCGACACCCGCAATTGACGTAACTTACGGCAAACAATCTTCTTGCCCCATGCGTTTTTTAGTAATTGTATGCGTACTTGTCATTTCAGGTTCTTCCCTCGCCCAGGTGCCCAACTACACCCGCAACGGACATCTCATCATCATCGGTGGTGGCACCATTACAGATACCATCTATAGGAAGTTCGAACAACTGATCGGAGGCAAAGACCAACCCATCGTTTATATTCCCACCGCAACGGGCGATGAGCCATGGATTCAACAAGGAAAGCACCTGGAGAAATTCACCCGACAGGGATTCACACGTTTATCTACTGTACATACCCGCGATCGTGCGAAAGCCAATGACCCGGCACTTGTGGCATTGATTGATCAGGCAAAAGGAGTTTTTCTTGGAGGTGGTGATCAGGATAAACTCGCAGAAGCATATGGTGGAACAGCAATTCATCGCGCCTTATTGGCATTGCTGGACAGAGGAGGAGTGATCATGGGTACTTCCGCAGGAGCCACCATTATGGGTTCGGTATTGATCGGAGGTGACCACCGCAAAACCCCTCATTTACCGGCACAATTTCCCGAGGGATTTTCTTTTATGCCTACCACCGCCATCGATCAGCATGTGCTGGTGCGCAACCGACAATTCGATCTGGTTCCGGTATTGGAAAACAGACCGGGAGTTTTCGGACTCGCCATTGATGAATCTACCGCTGCTATTGTTAACCGCGATAGTATACAAGTGATGGGAGAATCTTATATGCTGGTTTTCGACCCGAAAGAATGGACCCAACAACAAAAAGAGTGGGGAAGGGTGTATCGCCCCTTTCGCATGTATGCGGCAGGACAAAGCTGGAAGGCAACCAAATAATACATCAATCTGAGAGTTATGATATGTATTAAAGCAACTATTCCCGAAGAGCTCAATGTTATCGATGATGAATGCAAGGCAATCTACCACAGCAAAGACAGTGTCTGCTTCTTTCTCTTCAACAACCGCGAGCAGCGCAATGCCTTTGTTGAAGAAACGCAGGGCATGATGAAAGATGCCCGCATGGAAGTGTATAGCCGCTACCAGGAATTGAGCTAACACCTCTCCTACTTCTTTTCCTTGACCCAACAATACCTGCCGGCCAGCTCCTTCTGCGCCCTTTAAACCATTAAAATAAAAGAAGGAGATTTCTTGTAAATTTAAAAGTTGACTTTAAAATATTTAAATTTTTGTTTTAAATTTGCAAAATGCCATGGATTCCCCGATTTATCAACACCCGCCTTACAACTGCTATGAAAAGCAGTCCGGTCGTATTTTTGAATGGTGCCCGACAGTCGGGTAAAAGCACACTTGTGAGACAGTTGATTCAATCAACTGACAAGCACAAGAAAGTACCTGGCACCTATGTAACTTTCGATAGACCCAATAACATTGCCTCCGCTAGCGCTGCACCGGAAGAATTTCTACAAAGTTTTGAGAGACCATTGATACTTGATGAAATACAAATGGTTCCTAAACTTTTCAGGGCACTCAAACTAGTCATTGATGACGAGCGCTTTCAACATCTTGGAAAAGTAAATGGCAACTACCTGCTAACCGGTTCAGCTAATGTATTGGCTATACCTCAATTGGCTGAAGCATTGGTGGGAAGAATGAGTGTGCTCAGTCTGTATCCACTTTCCACAGCTGAAGCGATTAAAGGGAAGGGAAACGGATTAGAGAGAATTTTAAAAAAAGATTTTACTCAACTTTCCAACCCGAAGAAATTATCCTTACCCCGAGCCATTCAGGTCGCAACATTTCCTGAAATACATGCCCTCAATAAAGAAGACAGGGCCAATTGGCTGGATGGATATATTACAACATTACTTCAAAGAGATGTGAAACTCTTGGCTGAGGTAGAAAAGATTCATCTGCTGCCACAATTGCTGCGAATCTTATGTAATAGGGCGGGTGGACTATTAAATGATTCTGATATTGGTCGGGAAGCCGGACTCAATTCAGTAACCACCAAAAATTATCGAAAACTATTCCAGCACATGTTCTTAACCACTGAAGTTAAACCCTGGTATAAGAACAAAGGAAAACGTCTGATCAAGGCTCCTAAGGGTTACATTCTAGATACTGCTATTCTTTGCCACATGATGGACTGGGATCTGGAAGATATTGCTTTGCGAAAACCCAATATATTTGGAAGCATCCTGGAGAATTATGTTGCATCGGAATTGATCAAACAGTTGAGCTACTCGCTTCCGGGAAATCAACTTTACCACTTCAGAACCAGTGATGGGAAAGAGGTGGATTTTGTTATTGAAAAAACCAATGGAGAAGTCTTTGCCATTGAAGTAAAATCCACCAGTTTAATCAATGAATCAGATTTCAAAGGAATTCGTGAACTGGCGTCTTTGGCAGGAAAAGATTTTATCGGTGGTATAATTTTATACAATGGAAAAGAAGTCTTGCCATTCGACAAGGAATTGTGGGCAATCCCGTTCTATGCATTGTGGCAATAAGCTCTACTTCTTATTATCCCCCATTCGCTTCCGTTATCCAAAAAAATAAATGACTCTTCCAATTGGTTATAGACTGGCTTCTTTATTTGCATACAAAATCAACTGTATGCCAAGAAAAGAACAGCTGCAACCCATGTTTAGCCGGTTATTGGCCGGACTCCCATCCGCTACAAAAAATGAAATCCGGATCGTCTTTGATGGCGGCCATCCCCTGAGGGAAAAAATGGACTTATTGTTATATGTCGGCGATACGTTAATGGCGATGGGTAGCTGGTGCCAGCGCATCACCGGGAGGGGTCCTGTAGCAAGCGATGAAAAATTCTCAGGACAATGTTCACAATTGATGGCATTGGAAACTATGCCCTGGTACTTATTTGAATTCGATGGTGACCATTTGTTAACCTATGATCTCAGCGAAGAGGAGCCAAAGGGAGAGATTACTTCAGACCTGATCAGGGGTATACG
>JBJTTC010000099.1:0-3479 GCA_046079965.1 Sediminibacterium sp.
CACTGCGTTCTGCACCCTTCGATCGCTCCAAAATGCAACTGATCTCCAAATGCGGCATTCGCATGATTACTCCCAACCGCCCGGCGCACCAGATCAAATCTTATGACACTTCCGCCCAACATATTATTGAATCGGTAGAACGATCATTGAAAAACCTGGCTACTGATTATCTTGACTTATTGCTGATTCATCGACCCGACCCACTGCTACAACCCGATGAGGTCGCAGCTGCCGTAATCCGCTTACAAGACGCCGGAAAAATTCGGGCATTTGGCGTATCCAATTTTTTATCGCACCAAATGGAGATGCTTTCTCCCAACATAGCCATCTCTTTCAACCAAATTGAATGCTCTCTATTTGCTCGATCGCCACTCACAGATGGCACACTTCATTATTGCTTACAACACCACATCACACCCATGGCATGGGCACCACTGGGAGGCGGCATGCTCGATGAGGAAAGCCACCCCCATGCCAGAAGCATTTTACAATGTTGTCGGCAACTGGCAGAGAAATATGCAACCGGCATCAATCAAATTCTATTGGCCTGGTTGCTGCGCCACCCTTCCGGCATTATTCCCGTTTTGGGTACTACCCGAATCGAGCGATTGATACAGGCAAGAGAAGCACAAAGTATTGTTCTCGAGCGGGAGGACTGGTTCCGGCTGCTGGAAGCAGCTAATGGGGAAGAAGTGGCCTGATACAGGCCCTGGATCAATATGGAGTATGTAAACGAATAAATTGAGTAAATTTAAATTGAAAAAATACACCTTGTCGGATGGTTTGAAAAACCAATTTCAACTACCAATGCTAAACGCTACCTCTTCATTAACAATCTCACGCGTCCCAACTTTTGATGGAATTGAAATCAAAAAGGCCAGTTTCCTCAATAAAAATTTCCCCTCCCATTTTCATCAGGAATGGAGTTTATCGCTGATCAAATCAGGCAGTGAAATCATCAAAACGCAACAGGTTGAATTTCAATTACAGACAGATTCACTAATTCTGATTCCCCCCTACCTTACCCATGCTAACAGAGGACATCAAGAAGCCAGCTGGCAGTATGCATCGATATATATTAACCAGGATACGGCAAAATCAATCTGCCGTGACTACCAGAGCATATTGCCTACCGGGTATGATAAATGCTTCAAAGTATCGTACCGACCTGAATTTGTTATTCTATTCAAAGAATTAATCAAAGAAGATATAAGTAGTTTAATCAGAGAGTCATTGATAAAAAAACTTTTTATAGAACTACTGTTAGAGAACAATCAAGCTTACCAAGTACAATCCGACAAGTCCAAGGAATCGATTATTTTGAATGAAATCATAGAATTTATCCGGATGAACAGCTCAAGAAAAATAACCCTTACTGAATTATCGTATCATTTCAAACGAGATAAATATAAGCTTTTAAGAAGTTTTCGTAATATTATAGGGCTA
Source organism: Sediminibacterium sp. (assembly GCA_046079965.1). Taxonomy (GTDB): domain Bacteria; phylum Bacteroidota; class Bacteroidia; order Chitinophagales; family Chitinophagaceae; genus Sediminibacterium. Next base: position 1,447 of record JBJTTC010000099.1, read on the forward strand.
ACCCCACAAGAATATTTGACTGCACTCAGAATAGAATTATCTAAGCGACTTCTATTTATCGGGATGCCTTTGGTTGAAGTCGCTTTAGAGTCAGGCTTTTACGATCAGAGTCATTTTACACATAAATTCAACAAATACGTAGGCGTTTCTCCACTAACGTATCAAAAGAACTGCAATATTTTACAAGACAATCCATAATCGGGGATTTATTTTTACATAAAAAAATGAACTCCCGACTAATCCCCCTTTTGATTTTGACTGCTATTACAAGTACGTCAACAGCTCAGTTAAATAAAGATTTTATATTTCAACCCTTTTCAAAGGAATTATCCTTTGTAGTAATGGATAGCTCACACGGATCACAATCTGTCATCATTGAATATCCTCAATTTTTGGCACTTATTGAAACTCCAATGGTTGATGCGGGTGGAGGAAAAAAACATGACCTGACAGATGATACGACTTCCGCGAAAGCTTATAAGACATTTCTCTCAAAACGTTTCCCCGACAAGCCTGTCAAATATATATTCAGCTCTCACTGGCACCAGCACAGCTTATCAGGAATAAGTCCTTTCCTGGAAAACGGTGCACGATTGGTTACTACTTCCGGAAACATCAAATATGCCCTGCAGAACGGACTTGATCAATTTACGAATCCTTCAAAACTCCAATCTCAGCTGATTGAAATTCAAAAAGATACTACCTTATTAGCAGAGACTGCCTTCCCTATTAGGGTAGTTTATCTTGATAGTACATATAAAAACAAACCTACTAATGATTATTTGTTCTTTTTTCTGGTGAGTCCGGGCATTTTACATGCTTCTTGCATGGGTGCAGTTAGTAACACCGATTTTTCTAAAACTGGACAATACGTTTATCATGAAAGGTTAATAGATCTTTCCAGGGTAATTAATGAAAAAAATTTACCAGTTAAACAACTGATTCGATTAGGAAGAGAAGATTTTAATGGACAGGGATTCCGACCGGGCATCTACAATTTTAACGATGTAGATAAATATATTAAAGCTGGTCAATCTCCTGAAGAAGTAATGAAACCATTCATACAACTCAATATTGATGTTCTCCAAAAAAACAGAGATAGTATCACCCATTTATTAATTGAACGAAATATCCCAAATTTTGTCATAAATAAATCAGTTTATACTTGCATAAGAAATAAAGAATTCAAAAAAGCACTCTTGTTTGCCCAAATCCTGAATCTTCATTCACCGGGATTCCTTACATTTATTGACACTATGGGAGAAGCATATTTTGTAAATAATTTTTTTGCAACAGCCAATTACTATTCGAAAATGCTTTTCGAGAATGATCCTAAATGGGATGGCGGAATTAAAATTTGGGAAGAAAACAAGAAGAATAATGATTACTAACGAGGAAATCATACCATGCAGTTTCAAATTTTCAACTATTATCGCTTTTTGTTGAGAGTTCGTTTGCGCTAATTAACCAAAGTCAAAACGTAAAGTTCTCATAATCTGGGAAAAACAAAAAAAGAGTGAACAATTTTAAGGTTTAAAAAAAAATCTTAATTTGTGTCCGTGAGAAAACTCATTTCCCTATTGCTGATTCTGGTGCTGGCCTTCAACTGGCTGGGCTTTGATCTGGTGGTTGCCATCATGAACCACACCATCACTGCCACCACACAGCGACAAATCAATGCAGGGAAATACGATCGCAACTCACTCATCGAAATTAAAGTGGCAGTCGATCTTCCTTACACCACCGATTGGTCTGAATTCCAGGAAGCCAATGGTAACTTTGTTCTCAATGGCGTTGCTTACAACTTCGTCGAACAAAAATTTGAAAAGGGATACATGATTTATCACTGCCTCCCCAATGAAAAAGGAACAGCGCTCACTCAGGCAGAAAAGCAATTTTTTGCCGATGCCCACGATATAGAGAAACCCGATGGAAATCAAAAGCAGAGCAGCAAAAAATCCTCTGCCAAAAAATGGACCATCGAAACCGGTGTATCTGTATATCAGGAAGAAAAAGACGCGTTGGCTTTTACT
>JBJTTC010000100.1:0-4243 GCA_046079965.1 Sediminibacterium sp.
GAATCTCTTCAATCACTAATTTTTCCAAAGCTTTCTTCCTGGATGTTGCCTGCTTGCTCTTAGAGGCATTGGCAGAGAACCGAGCAATGAAATCGAGTAATTCCTTCCGCTTCTCCTCATTCTTTTTATTCTTATCACTGAATATCTTTGATAATAATGATCTGCTTTCAAGCCGCAAAGTCCTCCTCCTGCGTCGGAGAGACTTTTCGGAGAAGAAAACAGTCTTTGGTCTTTGGCTGTTGGTCTTTGGCTATTGGTCTTTGGGTTGATTAACTAAAACTACATGAGCATCTTACTAAAGACTAAAGACCAGCAGCTAAAGACCTTTCGCTAAAGACTGAAACCGTCTTTGGCTTGATTTTCGCAACGGGAATGACATTCATACCAAAGACTAAAGACCTTTCGCTAAAGACCATACGCTAAAGACTGAAACGGTCTTTACACTGTTCAAGTCAGGAGAAAGAATATTTGGGAAGGAAAAGTATCCATCCATCAGTGAGTTTTTTTACTGAATGGTAAGTATGACTTTTTTACCCAGTCCGGTTTCAAATAGTCGGTACAAGGTAGATAATTGAATATCGCTGTGGCCATTTTCGATGCGTGAGATAAAGCTTTTGCGGGTACCTGTTTTCTCAGCCAGTTGTTCTTGTGTCATTTTGGATAGCCGTCTCTCTTCTTTAATAATCTCGCCAATGGCAAAAGCCTTTGCCTTGATCTCAAATTCTGTCCTTTTTTTCGATCCGTTTTTTCCATAGCGTTTGTTTAAATGCTCTTCAAAACTAGTTATTGACTTTCCCGTTTTTTTACTATTATTTTTGAGTGCCTGGTTAGTTGATTTTTTTTTCGTTTTCATGGGAAGATCGAGTTGATTTTGTTTCGAAATATTCTTTTTTAATTCTTAATGCCTTTTCTATTTCACCTGCTGGTGTTTTTTGGCTTTTCTTTTGAAATCCGTTGAATAAAACAATGATGTTGCCTTCGTCGAAACAACAAAAAATCCGATAGATATTTGCCCTGAATTTAATTCTGATTTCATATAGTCCGTCAGTTCCTGACAGGTGGTCAAAAAATTTCTTAGGTATATGTTCTGCAACTGAAATGACGAACAGTACATAATCAATTTTTGATTTTAGTCGGTCAGGTTGTTTTTCAAAAAAATCGCTGAAATGTGACTTAAAATAGATGATGCGCCTGATTTTAACCACGGTGTAAAGTTAACTAATAATGGAACAATTTATTGACTTCATCAAAAAAAACATACTACCAATATTGCTTCTATCAAAACAACATCATCTTTTTACCGAATTGGATGATATGTAAGCATAGAATATAGGATATAATTTTTCTGTCATGGCAAATTACACCCAACGGATTTTCTCGGAGACAGGTATTTATACTTGTTTTCCTCCGCGAGTCTTCCGCCAGAGTGGGAGACATTGCGGCTAGTGACAAATTCGATTTTATTTGTGATTGGTAATTTAAAAAGTAGTTCTCTTTCAAGCCGTAAAGTCCTCCTCCTGCGTCGGTGAGACTTTTCGGAGAAAAAAAGACCGAAACAGTCTTTGTTCTTACTCATTTCATTCACCGGATATCTTTTCTAACATTGCCACTTACTTTTTTGTAAGCATATTACAATTTAGTAACTACTTGACTTTGCAAATCAGCCAGATTATTTTTGTTTGCTAAAATTAAAAATCAATTTTATGAATATAGCATTCATCGGTGCCGGAAAAGTTGCTACCAATCTTAGTAAATTATTTTCCAATGCTGGTCATTCCATACAATTAGCTACGCATCGTCCAGAGACAAGTGACCTTTCCATTGAAGAAGCCATTGCTTTTGGTGAAATAATTTGCTTTGCTATCCCATTTTCTGCAATGAATGGTGTCTTGAACACCTACAAAGAAAACCTAAAGGGGAAAATAGTTGTAGATATCACCAATCCTGTTAGTATTGCCGATTGGTCTGCATTATTTTTAGGGGAAGATAGTGGAGGTGAACAAACGGCTCGATTATTACCCGATAGCAAAGTTGTAAAAGCATTCAATACAATTTTTGCAGATGTTATGTATCCGGAGAAACAAATCTTTTGTGAGCAGAAATTGACAGCATTTATTGCATCTGATGATGAAGAGGCAGCTAACATCATCAAAAAAATAGCAGATGAGGCTGGATTTTACGGAATGATCGTTGGTGGAATGAAGAATGCAAGTCACCTGGAAGCCATCGCTCACCTGAATATCTCCATTGCCCTCTCAGGTGGAAATACAGATGCCGGTTTTAGGTATTTTCAACGCTCCGCCTAATTCAAAACCCATGAAAACATGGTTCTTTATTCTAATATTATTCATCAATGCCAAAATCATGGCCCAACAACCAACAATGAAAACATGGACAGATGCATGGCACAATGCCGATACAGCATCTTTTAAACAAGTCTATTCGAAAAATGCCATCATTTTTCCACCGAACAAACCTGCTATTCAGGGAAATGAAAATATCCTCGCCTTTATGAAAGGAGGTCTGGGAAAAGTAGATGTTGTTTTTCATGCTGAAAGTCTTCTCGTATCCGGAAATCTCGCATTTGAAACAGGAACATTCAAAGATGTAGAATGGTCCGGTGAAAAAATAATTGCCGAAGGACAATACACAGTTACCTGGATACTGGTCAATTCAGTATGGAAGGTACATTGTCATGCCTGGTCCATGCCCGTCAAGATTAAGTCTTAGAGAATTTTGTCTAATAGTTATATTTGAATACCTGGTTGATGAAAGAAAGAAACGCACCTAATATTCGCAGGTCTATTCCGTGTGTCTTTTTCTCACTTTATTTGCCTTCTCACCCCAATGATACAATTGCTCCAATACTGGTCTAAGCGATAAGCCCAAATCTGTTAATGCATATTCTACTCTTGGGGGTATCTCCGGATAAATTGTTCTTACAATGAGTCCGTCATTTTCTAGTTCCCTCAGGTGTTGTGTCAACATTTTTTCACTGATTTTTGGAATCGCCTTTTTGAATTCACCAAACCTGATATACCCTTCAGATATTTTCCATAGTATGGCAGGTTTCCACCTCTTTCCCATTAAGTTCAACGCATATACATAAGGACATTCCACTTCCAAAACTTTTTCATTTTCCAAATGTACCGAGCTCTCTTTTCTCATAAATCTTTACTTGTTGTATGATCAATTGTTATTCAGGTGATTGTAATTTGGAGATATATTTCCTAAACCCCCACTGCTCTGATTTATAGTGGCTGTTTTCCACAATTGTTGCAATTAATCCTGGAGAAAAGAAAATGAAAACCCAATGATGATTCTGTGGTGAAAATGATTGATGTGTTCATGATCGGCTAAGAACTAATGACTATTTCTGATTATTTAAGACCAAATGATAATATATTAAAGCTAATATTAAATGAATCATCATAACATGCCTTAAGGATGGTCGGTTAATTTGTAATGACCAATGGCATAATGTTCATATGGAAAAAGTAAATATTCGTTCCATGACGATCATTGGTGATATCCAACTGTGAAACTAGGTCAGGAGGGGTACTTACTTTTTGGTAAGTAAACTACAATTTTGTAACTACTTGTAGGGTAATCAAAGTGAAGATAATTTTGCTCTTGAAAATATAAATTTTAAAATATTTCTTTTAAATGGCTCATAAAGTTACTGCCGGAGATTCTACATTTCTTATTCTAATTAGCTTTCTCCTTTGCCATCATCAATAGTTGGAATCAATAGCTTTTAAAAACTATGTCATACAACCGATTTCAAACTTTACAACTAACCAGTAAAAAAATAAACCAATGAGTCAAATCAAAATGCTGCGGCACTTTTTTTTAATTCTGATCATGGTATGCATGATCAATGAGAATATTCATTCTCAGGAAACGCTGATAAGCGATCCTGGTAAGTCAGACTACCTAAGCAATACTTATAGGCTTATTTCTGTTGGACTAATTTTGCCCAACTACATTGACTTTGCTACTTCTCCTCTTAGTTATAGTGGATGGGGTCCGCAGGTCAGCATTTCATACCTGAAGCGATCGGCACGTCGAGAAAGAATTTTTGAAATAGCAGGTAGTTACAGTCCGGCAATGAGAGCTGATATTCCCTTCAGCGATTTCATTCAGCCTTCTTCAGGAGGAAATTTTGCGAGGTTCAATGCCAGGTATCAAAGACTTTGGCGGATGAATAAATTATCTGATAAAAAAAATAATGTAAAATTCG
>JBJTTC010000101.1:0-5496 GCA_046079965.1 Sediminibacterium sp.
GTTGCTGAAGTAAAATGTTGCATGGCGTTTGGTTAGATTTCAGGTGCCGGTTGATGATATATCAATGATTGAATTGCCTGCTGGAACATATCTGCTTCCCGGAGGGAAAGAGATAGGGGTGGTAATAATCTGATGACAGAAGGTTTTGCTTCACCTGTGAACACGTGGGTCCTGGCAAGCAAATCATTTTTCAATCCTGATAGTTCAGCCGGTACATCAAACCCAATCATAAGTCCACGACCTCTTACCTGCTGAAGTGCAGGAATTTCCCTCAACTGTTCCATCAGATAATTACCTACAGTCGCTGCATTCAGCATCAGGTTTTCATCGCGCATAACTTCCAGTACTGCCAGTGCAGCAGCACATGCCAGCGGATTACCGCCGAATGTGGTGCCCAACATGCCATGTTTAGGTTTGATGTGCGGGGCGATGAGAACACCTGCTACAGGAAATCCATTTCCCATTCCTTTGGCCATGGTATAGATGTCTGCTGAAATACCGGCATGATCATGCGCAAAGAAATGGCCGGTTCTGCCGTAACCACATTGCACTGAATCTGCAATCATCAGTGCCCCGGATTTGTCACAGTGTTCGCGAATTGATCGCAGGAAGGCATCACTCGCCACCCTGATGCCACCCATGCCCTGAATACCTTCTGTTATCACCGCAGCAATTTCATCGTGATTATTTTTGAAGCATTCAGCCAAAGCATCCTCATCATTGAAGGGTAAAAAGATAATGGCATCGGTAGCATTAACAGGTGCTACTATGGCAGGATTATCTGTCGCAGCTACTGCCAGAGAAGTTCTACCATGAAAAGAATGCCGCAAGGCAATAACTTTTTTTCTTCCGGTATGAAATGAAGCCAGCTTCATGGCATTTTCATTGGCTTCGGCACCGCTATTGCAAAGAAATAGCTGATAGTCTTTTTTTCCACTTATCTGTAAAAGAAGCGATGCCAATTCTTCCTGTATAGGCAGGTGAACTGAATTTGAATAGAAGGCAATTTTTTCAAGCTGATCTTCGATTCTTTTTACCCAGTGAGCATGAGTGTGACCAATGCTGATAACTGCATGACCACCGTACATGTCCAGGTAACGGGTACCGTCATCACCCCATACAAATGAACCGGCGGCACGGGTGATGGTAACGGGTTGAAGCGGATATACATCGAATAAATTCATAGCAAAGAAATTTAAAATGCTGCCGGTTTGAGACTTAGTCCGGTTGTTTCTTCGATCCCCAGCAAGAGATTCATATTTTGAACGGCCTGACCGCTGGCACCTTTCAACAGATTATCTATAGCAGTATGTATGGCTAGTTGATTGCCTTGTTTTTCTATATGAATCAGGCATTTGTTGGTATTGATTACTTGCTTTAAATGAATAGGTTCATCGCTTAAGTGTGTGAAGGGGTGGGACTGATAAAAGCTTTGGTACAATTGTTTCACTTCTTCCAGTGGCAAACCACAATCGAGGATGTTGCTACTGAAAATCCCCCGGGTGAAATCACCTCGCCAGGGAACAAAATGAACCTGCATACCATCATTGCCTTGAAGCTGTTGCAGGCTTTCATTCACTTCCTGCAGGTGCTGGTGTTGTAATACTTTATATGGTTGGATATTTCCGGCGCGCCAGCTAAAATGGGAGGTGGGGCTCAGCGACTGCCCGGCACCGGTGGAACCGGTGATACCTGTGGTATAAACATCGCCCAATACGCCCGCATCAGCAAGGGGCAACATAGCGAGTTGAATGGCCGTCGCAAAGCAACCCGGATTGGCGATGTTCCGGGCAGTCGCTATCGAAGACCTGTTCAGCTCAGGTAACCCATATACAAATGAACGATTTCCAAGATTAGCATTTTTCCGGTGCCTAAAATCCTGCGACAAATCAATGATGGAAGTTGTGTCTGGTATAAAATGGTTATTCAAAAATGCTCCTGCCTCTCCATGTGACATACAAAGAAATAGTACATCAATCTCTTTGGTGATCTCATCTGTAAACATTAAAGCAGTTTCACCCATCAAATCACTGTGTACTTTAGTAATTGGCTGACCGGACTGGCTATTGCTGAGTGCAAAAGAAACGCTGACCTGTGGGTGATTCAATAGCAGGCGAATGAGTTCACCACCAGTGTATCCGGCAGCTCCGGCAATACCCACAGTGAATTTTTTTATGTTCTGCTCATTTATCATGTTGGTCAGATTTTTCTGTAGTGATTCTTTACTTGTCATTACTTGTGTTAGCATTTACCTGCCGGTAGATAGCTGTTTGATTCCCGAAGATGCGGGTGAATCCCCTTACATCCTCACCGGTCCAACCGCTGTTCATCTCACCATATTTTCCAAACCTGCTGCTCATCAAATCATACTCAGATTCAATTCCTGTTACCTGAAAATAATGGGGGTACAATTCAACAAATACTTTCCCTGATACCTGTTGCTGCGAATGTGCCAAAAAAGCCTCTATGTCACGCATAACAGGATCCAGGATCTGTCCCTCATGCAACCAGTTGCCATAAAATTGTGCCAGCTGGTCTTTCCAGCTAAGTTGCCATTTGGTAAGTACATGTTTTTCTAGGGTGTGGTGAGCTTTCAAAATTACCATGGGTGCGGCGGCCTCAAAACCCACCCTTCCTTTGATTCCGATTATAGTATCACCCACATGTATATCTCTCCCTATCCCGTAAGGTGCCGCAATGGATTTCAGGTATTGAATGGCCTCCGTTGGATGAGAGTATGCTTGATCATCAATGGCTGTAAGTTCACCTCGGGAGAATATGAGAACCACTTCCCGTGGTTCAGTAGCAGAAACCTGAGTGGGCCAGGCAGATTCGGGAATCATGCCCTTGCTTTGTAAGGTCTCTCTGCCTCCGATACTGGTTCCCCACAATCCTTTGTTGATGGAATAAGCAGCTTTTTCAAAATTCATAGTAACTCCTTTCTCCTTGAGATAATTGATCTCTTCTTCTCTGCTCAACTGTAAGTCACGGATAGGTGTAATGATTGTAATGCCCGGAAGTAGTAGTTGAAATACCAGGTCAAAACGAACTTGATCATTTCCTGCACCGGTACTGCCATGTGCTACTGCATAAGCTTCCATCTTTTTTGCGTGCTCCGCAATATGCAACGCCTGACTCAATCTTTCAGCACTGACGCTGAGTGGATAGGTATTGTTTTTTAAAACATTGCCATAAATGAGATATCGAATAATTTGATCGTAGTAGGACTTCACAGCATCAATGGTAGTATGAGATGCTACCCCCAATGTATACGCGTGCTTTTCGATGTGTTGCAGCTCTTCCTCTGTAAATCCACCTGTATTTACTAGGACACTGTGAACTTCACAAAGTTTCTCTTCTGTAAGATATTTCATACAGAAGGTGGTATCCAAACCTCCACTAAACCCCAATACTACTTTAATATATGGAGGTATGTCGCTTAAATATTTCTGATCAAACATAAGATAAGGTGTTTATATAATCGCCTGCAAGCAATGATTAATAAAAAAATGTGTTGAATGATTGTAAAATAGAGCTGTTCTTTTTTTCTTCTTTTCTCCCAAATTTTTTTATCAAGAGGCGTTGCTTGAATTGCATAAATCGTCCCCAGAGTTGAGATTTTTTATGAAAGGTTTTGGCTATTTCTTCGGGGGGAGGACGATCTTTAGGATCGTAGAGCATTGCTGTACAAAGACAATTTTTTCTTTCCTTACTCATCAGAATGTCATAGTTGACACAGCTTTTACAACCAGCCCAAAACTCTTCGTCATTGGTTAATTCGCTGTAGGTGACCGGTTGATATCCCAAGTCACTGTTGATTTTCATAACCGCCAGTCCGGTTGTCAGGCCAAAGATTTTAGAGTCCGGATACTTTTTTCTGGATAAGTCAAAAATGTGTTGTTTGATTTGCTTAGCCACACCGGTTTTTCGATATGCGGGTGCAACTATGAGTCCGCTATTGGCAACGAAGGTATCATGCCCCCATGCTTCAATGTAACAGAATCCAACCCAGGTGCCATCAGTTGTAACTGCAATTATAGCTTTCCCCTCCTCCATTTTTTGTATGATGTATTCGGGTGTTCTTCTGGCAATACCGGTACCCCTGGCTTTTGCAGAAGATTCCATTTCTTCAGTTATAAGTGAAGCATAGTGAAGATCGTTGCCAACAGCAACGCGAATGATAATAGTAGATTCCAACTCGTAATTCTTTAATCAGGAAAATAAAATGCCGGCAGGCAAGGATGTTTTGCGGGGATTGTTTCACTGATAGGGGCAAGTGCCAGTTGCTCGTCCTATCAGCATCCACGTCGGAGTCGGAGGGAAGTCAATTCAATAGCAGGCATTATTTCAACCTCAGAAGAGTTGACAGTAGTAGTAGAATAATATGCCTTATTGAATATCACTGATTGTAGTGCTTTGTCGAAGCGGTTACAAAAATAATGAAGATTATTAAAACAAGCGTATTTTTTTGTGCAACGGTCTATAAAGAACCATTCATATAAAAAAATAGATGGATTTATCTATTAAAACCCTCCGCGCCTGTTATTACCGCTACCTCCATTCATCATGAAACGCATGCCCTCATTACCCCGCATCATCATGTTGCCGCCACGCATAGACTGTTGGCTGGCAAAATTGCGAAGATTGTATGTAAAAGTAAGCATGAAATACTGAGTTAGATTATTGGTGAGTGTATTCACAATCTGATTAGCACTGGCAGAACTGGTGATGGCAAGGTTTTGTTTGAGAACATCGAAACAACTGAGGCGAAGCTCTCCCGCTTTATTTTTCAAAAATTGCTTGGCAATGGAAGGGGTAATGAGAAATACAGATGTATTGAATCCTGCAGGTCGGTTGCCATATTTGGTCAAATCAAAATCACTTGCAATGACCCAACCTTTATCTGAATAAAGAGTAAAATCAGCAGCCATTGACCATGTAGTGAAGTTGGTGTTCTGATTGGGAGAAAGTGTATTCCTTACCGGATTATAGGTGTAGGAAGTACTCAAGTTCATATCAAAATTTTTCTTCAGGTTGGTGGTCCATTTTATTGTTTGCCCCAGAATTGTATTTCTCGTAAAATTATTAATGCCATTCAACAAAGATTGACTTTGTATATATGAAATATTGGATTGAAGATTCAGGTTAGACTTTGGCTTTTTTATGGGGAATCCATAATTGAAATACCCGGAAACATTATAAGTTCCATTCAGATTTACATAAGTTGTTTTGCGACCCCCGGTTGGTAACATGGTGACAGAACTTTGTATGTCATGACTAATTATGGTGGCATTGATGGTAGCAAAGATGATTCGCTGGGTAAAAGGATCAAATGAAGTGAACAACAAACGTAGGCTATTGGTAAACTGAGGACGAAGATTGGGATTACCTATCTGAAAGTTGACAGAGTCTGTGGTAGTCAGGATAGGCTGTAGTTGGGTATTAGAAGGCTGACCGGTACGGCCATTATAAAACATTCTAAAACTCTTTGTACGG
>JBJTTC010000102.1:0-2751 GCA_046079965.1 Sediminibacterium sp.
CTAAAAGAACAGCCTTGCTTGCTGGTAATAAAAATCCCCCGTAGAATGACGGGGGATTTCAGTTGTTGGAGCGGAAGACCGGGCTCGAACCGGCCACCCCGACCTTGGCAAGGTCGTGCTCTACCAAATGAGCTACTTTCGCAAGTTGTAGAAGAACTAGAGGGAGAACAAAATTAGAGAAAATGGCGCTTTCAAGCAAAAAATTCATCCACTATTTGTACTCCGGGGTGTACTGGGAACTCTTCTGAACCTCAACATCGGGCTTCCCCTTGTAACGATAATTGTACAGCTTGTAGCATCCGCCCAAAACAAAGGAGAGAAGGCAAAAAACCTGTACATAAAATAAGAAACGCGAAGAAGTTACCCAGTTGGCTCGAATGTCTTTATCTACTGTTTCTGTTGTTTCCTGTGACATAAACTTAATTTCGGTGCAAAAATAAGTGATACAGAACAATTAATTACTTCCCATTGCTTATTATTTCTGTAAAGGTTTTTAAGCCTCGTGCATAAAAATCCCAAATAAGAAGACCCCTGTGAACTCCCATTAATCTGTGCAGAGGTTTTTTGCCCTCTATATGCCGGTGTTTCCCGGCTATCCACCAGCCAATAACAGCGAAATGAGCCCTGGCTATTCCGATGAATTCCTGTCCCCTACCCTGCAGCAAAGCCCTCCAGGCAGCTATTACATCCAGTATCCAACGAACAGGGATTACCCAGAGTCTTTCCGAAATTGGCAGATTTCTACTCAACATAATCAGGTTGTTCCTGAAATTCAACATTACTTTTCTTCCTCCCACCGGCAGGGTGCCCCCACCGACATGATAGACTTCTGAGGCACCGGCAGCCATTATCCGATATCCCAATAATTGCAGCCGCCAACATAAGTCAATCTCTTCCTGGTGGGCAAAAAAATTGGCATCAAACCCTTTCGCTCTTGCAAAGGCATCACTCCGTATGCACAAACAGGCACCGGATGCCCAGAATATTTCAACGTTATCATTGTATTGTCCGGTATCGGCTTCTATACAATCAAAAACTCTCCCTCTTGCAAAGGGATACCCTAAAATGTCTATCCATCCGCCGGCTGCGCCGGCGTATTCAAATAAAGAGCGGTTGTGATAGGCACGTATCCGTGGCTGAGCTGCTCCAATCGTAGGATTAGACTCCATGCATGTAATGAGTGGTTGTAACCAACCGGGTTCTACTTGTACATCGGTGTTCAGTAAAACATAATAGGTTCCCTCAACCTCTTTCAAAGCCAGATTATACCCACCTGCATATCCTGCATTCTGCTCTAATTGAATAATCCGAACCTGCGGATGATGTTCGCGCATCCATACTATCGAGTCATCAGTAGAGGAATTATCTGCTACAATCACTTCCAGCGAAGGATAATCTGTAGCCAGTACCCCCTGCAAAAATTGCTGAAGCCAATGCTGACCATTGTAATTAAGCAATACGACTGCAACCTTCGGCTTTGTCAACATGTAGGAACCTTTTTATTGACTATCTGATAACCCCCAATTGATAAGATGACGAACTTCGGTGGGTACAGTATTCTTTCGTACCGGAGACGTCTTCCTTCCCAGACGAACGATAACAGTCTTGCGGGAAGGGATAACAATGATGTATTGTCCCAATATCCCCCTTGCATAAAAAATTTCCGGATTTTCCGGATCAATCCACCATTGAAACCCGTAGTAATCACATGCTTTTCCGTCCTTGTCTTTGATACCACATGGCGTAATGGAAGATTGGAAATAATTGCTGTCAATTACTGAGACACCATTCCAGCGCCCACCCTGAAGCATGAGTTGTCCGATGCGGGCAAAATCTCTGGCGTTGGTATTAAAACAACAATAGGCCTTTACTTTCCCATCCGGTTTGTCAACACTCCACAAGGCGGGGTGTACAGCCCCCAATGGTTTCCATAGTTTTTCAGCAGCATATTCGCTCAGTGGCTTCCCCGTTGCATTCTCAAGGAGCAGTCCCAACAACTGCGTATCTCCGCTTTTATAATAATGAAGAGTTCCGGGGGTGTTTATCATTTTCACGCTCAACGCTGTCTTCTCCACATCGTTGCCATAATACAATTCAGCAGTTACGCTGAGGGGATCTATATACGATTCATACCAATCCGTTCCACTGCTCATAGTCAGGAGATGTCGTATAGTTACTTTGGCCTTCTCACCTTCCTTGAATGCTGGAATAAAATCACCCACCGGTTGGTCCACCGATTTTATTTTACCTTCCTGCAAAGCAGCTCCGATCAGCAAACTGGTGATACTCTTAGCAACAGAAAAAGATCCGGATAAAGAGCTATCACTGTATCCGTCCCGGTATTGCTCGAACCTGAGGGAGTCTCCTTTTACTTTGACTACTGCAACGGTCTGTAATGCATCCAGTAATTTTTGTGAACTATCGGGTAATTGTTGTCGATTGTAATCCGAACCCACTGCCCATGGCTGTGCTAGTTCAGTTGAGACGGTGCGGTTATCAAAAAACTGATAATCATCAATATCAGATAAACTGCGCATCGTAACGATGTGACGAATTCCCGCAAAAAGATAATTCCTGCCACTAAGCACTGCAAACAAGGCAATGCCAGCGAATAGCACTACCAATAGCAAGAACAGACGTTTAATCCACTTCATACCATGAGATTTAATTAAAAAATATTGGTAGTAAAAGTAAATGATTAACTTCGTGGTACAAGCAGATAATTATGTCTTTTCTCGGTCGCAACCTTGA
>JBJTTC010000103.1:0-5603 GCA_046079965.1 Sediminibacterium sp.
TAACATTGATGATCCGGGATTGATATACAGCAATAATACCAATACCCCGAAAAGTACAAAACCCTCTGCCAATATCACCCTGCAGGGAAGTGAGTTAAATCCGCTCGCCATTGGAGCAAGGATTTTATTATATAGTCAACATCAGGTTGCCAACTATGAGTACCAGCCGGTACACGGCTTTCAGTCCAGTATGCTAGTTCCGATGCACATTGGTCTTGGTAACAAGAAGATCGATTCGGCAATTCTTATTTGGCCTGACAATCGCTACCAGTTCATTGATGTACATACTAATCGTAGAGATACCTTTAGATACAATCCCGGGTTGCCCGTATTTAACTTCGATAGGTTCAATCAAGAGAAGACGCAGGTAGAATGGGAAGATGTGACTGTCAGCACAGGATTTAATTATCGGCATGTTGAAAATGTATTCAATGAATTCAACCGGGAACCACTGATGCCTGCTATGATGTCTACTGAGGGGCCTGCTGTGGCTGTGGCTGATATCAATGGAGATGGATTAGAAGATATTTTTGCCGGGGCATCGAAGGGTTATCCCGCAGCAGTTTATCTTCAAACAGCCGGTGGCACCTTCAAAAAGTTACCCGAACCTGCGCTGGCAGCCGATTCAATGTGGGAGCATGTGGCGGCTGTATGGTTAGATGTTAATCGTGATCGATACCCTGACCTGTTGATTGCCACCGGCGGTAATGAATATTACGGGAATGATGAGCACCAGCAACCACTCTTATATATCAATGACGGAACCGGAAAGCTAACGTGTCAGCAGGGTGCATTTCCCGGTATTTATGGAACATTTAGCTGTATAGCAGTCAACGATATCAATGCTGATGGATTTCCCGATCTGTTTCTAGGTGGAAGGGCTGAGCCGTGGAAATATGGGGTTCCTACCCGGTCTTACTTGATGGTCAACAATGGAAAGCTGCAGTTTGAGGACAAAACCACACAATGGTGTCCTGAACTTGTAACTCCCGGAATGATCACCGATGCACATTGGCAGGACTTCGATAAGAATGGTCAGTCGGATTTGATTGTTAGTTACGATTGGGGAGGAATTGATCTTTGGCTTACTGTAGGAAAAAAGATGCAGAAAAAACAAATTACCGATCGGTATGGCTGGTGGAACAGTTGTACACCTATTGATGTCGATGAAGATGGCGATCTTGATATCGTGGCAGGTAACTTTGGATTGAACAGCCGCTTACAGGCAAGTGAAAAGGAGCCTGTTCAAATGTGGGTCGGCGATTTTGATGACAATGGTATCTTCGAACAGATACTAACTTATCATCTTCGCGGAGAGGAAATCTGCTTTTCTAGTAAAACCCAGTTAGAGAAGCGCATGCCGGTTCTTAAAAAGCAGTTTCTTTATGCGGAAGAATTTGCCAAGACAAGCGTAAGTAAACTTTTTCCCTCCGCTAAGTGGAAGGCTGCTCATCGTTTGTATGCCAATGATTTTGCCAACACCGTTTTCCTGAATCAGGGTAATTTACGTTTTGAGCCATTGAAACTCCTCGGTGCTGCCCAGTTCACAAGTTTACGAACAGCTGTTGCACTGAGGAATTCCTCTGGAGCAGGCCTACTTCACCTTGGTAATTTTTATGACTACAATGTCGAGATTGGAAGACAGGATGCCGGTGAAGGATTGAGGATCCAATATCAGACCGGAAAAGAGCCGAAAGTCGATATCATCAACAACTTCAGGATAACCGGACAAGTTCGTAAGATTCTTCCCATCAATATACGCGGGAAACAGGCGTACATCTTAGCTAAAAACAATGATAGCTGGCAAATTATCCAACACAAGTAGTATAGACAAATAGTGCCATTTAATTATTGCTAATTAAATACCGGATAATTAATTTGCGTAACCCACTGTGTTGAGTCCGTTTGTTTTCTTCTGTCTGTAATTAACTGTTGATAGGGAATGGCTGGCGACTGTTTGTGGTTATCACGTAGGTAATTCTCCAACTCTTTTTCAGCCAAGGCGACCTTTAACCATCCACCGCTCACATTTACTTTCATCAGAAAGCCCTGCGTCATGGTTTTGTTCTTGAACAGTTCGGTGGGTTCTATCGGTTTTTCTACAGGAACTGCCGTCATTAGTTGAAATGTTTTTTCATCCAACGGACGAATATGTAATATCGGTTGTCCCAAAATGGCAACCTGTTTGGCGGCAAGAAATTTTTCCAGGGTATCAATGACAGTATAAACTTCTGGTGTAGCCGGTAAGTGGTCGAAATTTCGCATGGCAGATATCCAATTGAAATTTTCAACTCTTCCTTTTATTATATCTATGCCATACACATTTTTTGTTTCGCTAAAAAATGTAGTCACTTTCAATAGAAAACCTTCTGCCGTCTTTTTGACGGGCTTTGAAATAGCTTTGGCAATCCTTGAAAAGAAGTTGCCCTGAGCACCTTCTGTAGCAATTACATTGAATTGGGTTTGGTTTTTTAATGCGGAGGTAAAACTGAATTCGATGATATTCTTTTCATTCAGATCTATCGCATAAAAACCATTCAGTAGTAACTTCTCTATCGTATATTTTTTTCCTTCCCATTCAAAGCTGCTATCAGTCTTATTCGCTCCGGGCAGCCACTTGGCTCTTTGATCTGCGTTCAGAAAAAGCCGTGAAACAGCATCGGGAGGACAGTCAACAGTACCGGATATGGAATATGTTTTTAAATTATTACGTGATAAAAAAATGAGTCCGGCAGCTATTCCGACCACAATCAGTAATCCAAGGATTTTTTTCATTTTTTTTCTTTTTACGAGCGCAAAATTAAAGTCTGTTTATTTTTTCAACAAGAGCTTGCTTACATATAATTCACCTATCTTATTTCCCTGATTTTTTCCCTCTTCGATGGCAGCGCGAAAGTGAATTCCTCCATACAATCTGCTGATTCCTGCCTCATCGGCAGCTGCTCTGATGGAGGGAAAGTCCCGAACAAGATTGAGGTATTTGACTTCAACAGTATCCCTGAAGCTAAAATCATTTCCAAAAACTGCTATTGAAGTGGTGGCTGCTGCGGCAGATATTACACTATGTCCACTGGTATATTCAGGGAAGGGCGGGGTTTGAAGAAGAGAGTTCCATTCTGAGTTAAAACTGCTTCTGATAACGGTAATGGGTCTCACTGTGCTGCTATTGAATTTTTCGTCCCAGCAAGAAATGAATCCATCAAATATGGCGGCTGCCGTTGTAGCATATGCCAAAGCAGTTTTGAGTTCATTGGCACCGGTTTGTCTTGAAAAGACTGCGAGTAACCCAATCCAATGTCCAACAGGAGTGATTTTCTTATTGGCATAAGTGAAGTGGCCTGCATGTTTGGTGACAAAGGGATTGTCATCCCAAAACTGCGCAATTGTATCTTGTGCGGGTATTAAGGTTTGACTCAGATTGTAAACCTCTTGTAGCTCTATGAAATAAACACTAACGGGATTGAGATCGAAGGGTGGTGGAGGTGCCGGACGGAATTGTGATGCGGTATCGAGCAAAAGAGGTTTTATCAGTCGCCAATGTGGTTCTGTAGCATCTGCATATTCTGGCGGGGTTTGTACCCATTTACCCTTTTCACCAAATACACTGTATTTGGGCATACCGCGAGTTATTTTGTATCGGTCGCTGGCTGC
This sequence comes from Sediminibacterium sp., assembly GCA_046079965.1. Lineage (GTDB taxonomy): Bacteria > Bacteroidota > Bacteroidia > Chitinophagales > Chitinophagaceae > Sediminibacterium. The sequence goes on from JBJTTC010000103.1 coordinate 3,652, forward strand.
ACGTTTTAAAATAACTGTAGCGATTTCCTGTGCTCTGTTTTCCGCTGCTTTTAAGTCGGAGGAAGAAACGCTGTCGAACGCTTCTTTGATTTTCTTTTCGGCAACCGCAATACTATCCTTAGAAAAAGCAAGTGCTTTTGCTACCTTCATGAACGCCAGCGCAGCAGTTAACCGATGATTCAACTGGCCGGTATTATTACTGATTGGCAATTTTTCGAAACCTTTGAGTGGAGGAAGAATTGACGGAATACTATCCTGTTCGTCGCGAAGACCCTCATAATAAGCGAGGTTGCTATACGCATACATTCTGCTGGCAACGGGGGGAGAAATAATATCATAAACAATAACATCCGTCAGTGCTTGGTTACAGAAATGCTGCAACTCTGCACCGGGAAGAGAAAGTGTATGATCAGTTTGCCTGCAGTTGGTAAAGCCGATGATCAATAGGGAGCAAACGATTATATTTTTTTTCATTGCAGTTTTCTTTTTTCACCTTTACTGTTGGTAACTTCTACACTTTTTATTGATTGGTTCAGAATAACTATTCCCGGTGATTGTGATAAGAATCCGGAACCCCAGTAATGCTCTTGTTTTCTTGTTTGACCATTGGTTAGTTGCAGGAGTAAAGTTCTATCATTAGGCAAAAGGGCAACTGAATTAGTTGCTTTTGTTAGTTGAAATGTTTTTAGCGGACCGAAATTTTGGGATGCACTGATTGCATATCTACCGTTCACCATCAACTCAATCAAGGCTTTACCATTGCCCCCGACGTAAAAACCGGACTTCCCGGGTGAGAGTGGTTGGAAAGATTTTCCATTGCCCATCAATATCATTCCATTGAGTGCATCATTTCTGCCCAAAGAAGGTGCCATGGAAAATTCATTTCCATTTACTAAAAGATCGAGATACCCATCTTCATCAATATCTCTGGCAACAATCCCATATACAGATGCCATTTGTGCTTCAGCCGGTAATGCATGCACTTCAAATTGTAGTCCGCCTTTGTTTTCAAACCAGCAGGTATTGAAATTAACTGCACTCAATTGCAGGGCATCGCGGAGGATTTCAGGAGGAAAAATTTCCTGCATGGAAGTTTTGGCATAGATGCTATAATTCGTAAATCTTTCCTTCATGATGGTCATCTCCTTGATGAAGTCATCTCTTCCGGCTACAGGAAACTCTTTGATGTCAGATTGGTTGCTGAGGTTATTCAATTGGTAGTGACTTACGATCGCATCAAAGCTGGTATTGTTATCAAAATCTTTGGCATAGATTCTGGCGGGGTATTGCGGACTGGCTTTTATGTACCCGTTTTGGCCATAATTTCCAGCTATATAATCCATATCACCATCATTGTCTATATCAGCAGCAGTTATACTGTTCCACCAGCCGCTTTCCTTTTGCAAAGGTGTTTTTTGAAGATTCCAGGAAGTTCCATTTTTCTTTAGGACCTGTATTCCTCCCCATTCTGTTGTGATCAATAATTCAGTAGTACCATCATTGTCAGCATCCGACCAAATGGCATCTGTCACCATTCCGATTTGCTGTAATTCAGGTGCCAATTGTGCAGTCACATCAGTGAATTGTATTTTTCCATTTTGGCTGTCATTCCTCAATAAAAAACTACTGGTAGCGGCTGGGTATCTTCCCGGAATGAATCTTCCACCAATAAAAAGATCGAGGTCGCCATCGTTATCAAAGTCTGCTGCCTTTACACAACTTTTAGTTGCTCTGTTGTCGGGTATTGCATTAGCTACTTCACTGAATTTCCCTTTTCCATCATTTTGATAAAAATGATCGAGGTATGCTTTTGATTGCGGTTCATTTTCTCCCCCCCCCGATGCAATATAGAGGTCAAGATCTCCATCCTCATCAGCATCAAAAAGGCAGAGACCGGCATCATCCTGGTATTTGATTTCATTACTGTTGCTGATTGGACTTTTCAAAAACTG
>JBJTTC010000104.1:0-61187 GCA_046079965.1 Sediminibacterium sp.
ATTCCTTCCTCAACACCCATTCTAATCTTACTTGGTAAGGAAAGGGATAACCCGGATCAGCGCCATCATAGCTTCCAACCAAGACAACTGTTGCCGATTGTTCATCTGACCTCGTCTCGATAACATTGAAAACGGAGTCATACATTAATCCGTGTATCGCATGGGCACCCAGGTATTTTTTTTCTATGTGATAAGTGACGCCCAACCAGGTATAGGTACCATTTCTCATCCGACACACAAAAGGACTCAAGCGGGCACCCTGAAATGCCTGTCCGATTTTTTCACGTGACGCTGCTAAGTTGTTGAATCCCGCTACCAGGTTAAACGAATTCCCTTGAATGGGTATATTGAACCTGTTGAGAATACCTCCCATGGAATATATTTCTGCCGACGTCCCATTCCCATCCGACAGCACCACAGCAGACATTCCCTGCGACTCATTGATTTGAATTGAAAAACCCATAACCGAAAGTAAGCCAAAATCAGCATGCCCCTTCGACAGCTAATCCGTTAAAAAACTAACAACTGTTAACGTGGTTGGAGAAAATGCTATTTTTGCAACTTAATTTCTTCTTTTCATGGCATATACTCCCCGGAACTCAATTCGCATGGTGACTGCCACCAGTCTTTTCGACGGTCATGATGCGTCTATCAACATCATGCGAAGAATATTCCAGTCCAAAGGAGTGGAGATCATTCACCTGGGGCATAACCGTAGTGTACAGGAAATTGTTGAATGTGCGATTCAGGAGGATGTGCAGGGTATTGCTGTGACCAGTTATCAGGGGGGGCATTTGGAATTTTTTAAATACATGAAAGATTTGTTGGAAGAATGGGGTTGTGGCCACATTAAAATCTTTGGTGGTGGTGGTGGAACCATATTACCATCGGAAATTGAACAATTGCATCAATATGGCATTACCCGTTTGTATAGCCCAGACGATGGCAGAAAAATGGGGTTGGAAGGAATGATCGAGGATGTTATTCAGCATTGCGATTTTCCCTTATCTGAACTAGATTTTGAAAAAACTCCTGATAACGCCAGATCGCATATCAAGAAACTTTCACGAGGCATCACTATGGCGGAGAAAGGAATATTGACAGGAATAAAAATTGATGCACAAAGGAAAATTCCGGTTATTGGCATAACAGGAACTGGGGGTGCCGGTAAGAGTTCTGTTACCGATGAACTGGTAAGAAGATTTCTATTGAAATCCCACGGAAAAAAATTGGCCATCATTTCTGTTGACCCTTCTCGTAAAAAAACCGGAGGTGCTTTGCTGGGAGATCGAATCCGGATGAATGCCATTCATCATCCAAATGTGTTCATGCGTAGCATGGCCACCAGGAATGACAACAAGGCTTTGAGCCAGCATGTACCCGAGGCAGTATTACTTTGCAAACAGGCTGGTTATGATGCCATTATTGTAGAGTCGGCGGGGGTCGGACAAAGTGATGCGTCGATTGTTGAGGGATCGGATGTGAGTGTATATGTGATGACGCCCGAATACGGCGCAGCCACTCAACTCGAAAAGATCAACATGCTCGATTTCGCAGACCTAATTGCCATCAACAAATTTGATAAGCCCGGTGCCGAAGACGCTCTTCGCGATGTTGGCAGACAATATCGTCGCAATCACCAGATTTGGGAGGAAGAGGCTGACTTGCCGGTGGTGGGTACCATCGCAGCGCAGTTCAATGATGCAGGTGTTGATGAATTATTTGTCCGGCTGATGGAATTGGTCGGGAAAAAAACCGGCATTCAGCTCTTGCCAGACGCGGCTGAACAGTTGCCTTATTTAGAAGGAATGTCAAGGGTACAGATTATTCACTCTGCGCGCACCCGATATCTTTCAGAGATAACTGAGGCACTGTCCAATTATGATCAGCAAGTGGTTGAACAGGCGAAGTTGGCTACCCAATGGTATCAGCTGGAAGGCACTAAAAAATTGTTGGCAGATTCCCCCACCCATCCGTTAGCAGCCGATGCTGTTGAAGAAAAAATCAATGAACTAAAAAGAAAGATTACAGCTGAAACAATAGAGTTGATAAAAAATTGGCCTTTAAGGAAAGAGCAATATTCCGGTGCAGCGCTCTCTTATAAAGTACGTGGACAAGAATTTCGACAACCTCTCCAATTTATCACACTTAGTGGTACTGCTGTTTCCAGGGTATCCCTACCGCGTTTCACAGACTGGGGAGACTGGGTTCGCTGGCAAATGCAGGAAAATCTTCCCGGATATTTTCCATTTACTGCGGGTGTATTTGAGTTGAAGAGAAAAGATGAAGACCCTACTCGAATGTTCGCTGGTGAAGGTCCTCCCGAACGCACCAACAAACGATTTCACTATTTATCAAAAGATCAGCCGGCCATTCGTTTGTCAACAGCATTCGATAGTGTTACCTTGTATGGTGAGGATCCGGCAATGCGTCCCGACATTTATGGTAAAGTAGGCAACAGTGGGGTTAGCATTGCTACCCTCGATGATGCAAAAAAATTGTACAGCGGGTTCGATCTTTGTGATCCACGTACTTCAGTTAGTATGACCATCAATGGGCCGGCTCCCATTCTTCTGGCTTTCTTTTTAAATGCTGCCATCGATCAGCAATGTGAAAAATGGATTTCCGACCACCAGGATTGGAATAGAATAAATCAGTGGATGCAAAAAAATATTTCCGATGCTCATCGTCCCTTGTATTCTGATACCCATCAACCCGGGCTTCTGCCGGAAGGAAATACAGGATTGGGTTTGCGATTATTGGGAACAAGTGGTGATAGTGTGCTGCCGGCCGATATCTATGATCAGATCCGTGCACGAACACTTTCACTTGTAAGAGGAACTGTACAGGCAGACATTCTAAAGGAAGACCAGGCTCAAAATACCTGTATCTTCTCTACAGAATTTGCCTTGCAGCTAATGGGAGATGTTCAGGTTTATTTCAGTGAGCATCAGGTGAGAAATTTTTATAGCATCAGCATAAGTGGGTATCACATTGCCGAAGCCGGTGCCAATCCGATAACACAACTGGCATTTACGCTTGCCAATGGGTTTACTTATGTGGAGTATTTCCTGAGCCGTGGACTTTCAATTGATGATTTTGCCGGCAATCTTTCATTTTTCTTCAGCAATGGCATGGATCCGGAATACAGTGTAATAGGTCGCGTTGCCCGAAAAATATGGGCCAAAGCCATTCGCTATAAATACAAGGGGAATATCCGTTCGCAAAAGCTTAAATACCATATCCAGACCAGCGGTCGCAGTCTGCATGCGCAGGAAATTGACTTCAATGACATTCGTACTACCCTGCAGGCCTTGTATGCCATTTATGACAATTGCAATAGTTTGCATACGAATGCTTATGATGAGGCCATCACTACGCCGACGGAAGAAAGTGTTCGAAGGGCCATGGCCATTCAATTGATCATTAACCGCGAACTGGGTACAGCTTTGGCAGACAATTTTATACAAGGAAGTTACCTGCTTGAGGCATTGACCGACCTTGTCGAGAAAGCAGTATTGGCTGAATTTGACCGTATTTCAGAAAGAGGAGGTGTTTTAGGTGCTATGGAGCGTATGTACCAGCGCCATAAGATCCAGGAAGAGAGTATGTATTATGAGACCCGAAAACATTCCGGAGAATTGCCCATCATCGGAGTTAATACCTTCCTGAGCAAAAAAGGAAGTCCAACCCTCATACCCGATGAGGTAATTCGAAGTACACCGAAAGAAAAAGACCAACAAATTGCCAATCTCCATTCCTTTCATCAGCGCAATGCAGACAGCGCACAAGCGGCACTGAAAAAATTACAGGAAGTTGCACTGAACAACGGAAACTTGTTTACTGAATTGATGGAAACGGTGAAATACTGCTCTTTGGGACAGATTACCCATGCATTGTATGAGGTGGGAGGTCAATATAGAAGAAATATGTAAGTAGCATCTCTTTTTTCATTTCAGTACTTAACTGTAAGTTTGCATATGCGCATTTTTTTAATTGGCTATTTGCTTTGTCTTTTTTCAGTATCAGCAGTTGTTGGACAGCCGGGTAGGCGATACGATTCAACCTTGAAATTGGGAAAAGCCGGATTCAAAGTCTCGTGCAACAACAAGGGATTAGAAAAAAATAACTTGAGCATTGCACCCGTGGGATTTGAGAATGGAGCCCGCGATGTAACATTTGAAATAAAAGGGCGCGTAAACAAAGCAGAAGTAGATGATTTGAATATGGATGGATTTCCAGATCTTATCATTTATGTCACTCTTCCCGGAGATAAGTCTAAATTGAACATCATTGCAGTTAGCTCTGATAAGAACCAGGGTTTTATGCCGATTTATTTTCCCGATATCCTGGATGATCCTAAAATCAAATCCGGATACAAAGGTGGTGATGAATATTATCTCATGGAGGGTACCCTCGTCAGGCGATTCCCTGTTTTCAACATGCAAGATACTGCCAATATTCAACCCACAGGTATGTATCGACAGGTAATGTATCGGGTCATAAATGGCGAGAGGGGTGAATTGAAGTTTAAAGTAGCTCGCAGTTATGATTATGCCAGACAGCAATAGAGCAAAACACTTTTTTGTTTTAAATAATTATTAATACCAATTTTCTTTTCTTTTTACGCGTAACTTTAGAAGAGCTAATTTGTTACCCGGATGGCTCAGCGGTTGTTCCTTAAGTTGGCTTTGCTTGTAATTTTTTCACTTCATTTCTCTTACATGAAACATTTGATTGCTGCCCTCAGCTGTTGCTGTCTTCTTTCCACTATTTCAGCCCAGGAAAAAACCAGTATTGAAACTCAAAAAGTAACATTGCCCAACGGATGGAGCCTCTCTCCTGCAGGGCGAAGTATTCCACTAGGTGATCTGCCCCTAAATATGGTTGTCAATCATGCCGGTAATCGCCTTGTGGTAACCAATAATGGACAAAGTATTCAAAGTATTCAGCTGATTGACCCAATCAATGAAAAAGAACTAGACAGACTTGTAGTAAGCCGAAGTTGGTATGGATTGGCTTTCAGTGATGATGATAAGACGCTATATCTGGCAGGCGGACATGACAATCGAATTTTGATCTATGGCACCGAGAATGATAAGTTTAAATTGAAAGACAGTATACAGCTAGGTAAAAAATGGCCTGTCAGAATTGCTCCGGCAGGTTTGGCATTAGATGATGAGCGAAAGATATTATATATAGTCACAAGAGATGACAAGCAATTGTATTTGATAGACCTGATAAAAAAAGAGACGATTACAAAATTTGATTTGGCAGGTGAGGCCTATACCTGTGTGCTGTCTCCTGATAAATCTGAGTTATATATTAGCTGCTGGGGTTGTGATCGCATCTATGTTTTTGAAACCGAAAGTCGTAAAATAGCAAAAGAAATTCCAGTAGGCGATAACCCCAATGAACTATTGCTAAATAAGAAAGGAGATCTTTTGTTGGTTGCCAACGCAAATGATAATTCAGTTTCTATCATTGATACCAAAGAGCGACGCGTAATCGAAACCCTACAAACCAGCCTCTATCCTGATGCTCCCAGCGGATCTACCACGAATGGAATGGCACTGAGCAAAAATGAGAAAACTCTTTTCATTGCCAATGCCGACAACAATTGTCTGGCAGTTTTCGATATGAGCAAAAGAGGCCAAAGCAAGGGCAAGGGATTTATTCCGGTGGGTTGGTATCCAACGAAAGTGGCGATCGTAAAGAAAAAAATCTTTGTTACCAATGGGAAAGGATTTAACTCCCTTGCTAATCCCTACGGTCCCAATCCTTTTGGCAATAAGCAAATTGTACTTCATCATGAGGGTGATCCAAATAAGCCCAAAGGGGTACAATACATCGCAGGATTGTTTCAGGGCACTATGAGCATACTTGATTTACCCAGAGCAGATCAATTGGAAAGTTATAGCAGACAAGTATATGACAATACACCCTATAACAAGGAGAAAGAAATGATGGCTGCAGGTGAGCCCGGCAATCCTATTCCTCAAAAAGTTGGGGAGGCAAGCCCTATCAAATATGTTTTCTATGTAATCAAAGAGAACAGAACCTATGATCAGGTATTGGGAGACATTAAAGAAGGCAATGGGGATTCTTCCCTGGTTTTGTTTGGCGAAAAAATTACCCCCAATCAGCATGCACTGGCTAAAGAGTTTGTGTTGCTCGATAATTTTTATGTTGATGGTGAAGTGAGCATGGATGGACACAACTGGACGATGGGAGCTTATGCTACCGATTTTCTGGAAAAGAATTGGGTGAACAGTTATGGAGGTCGTGGTGGAAGTTACGACGGTGAAGGCAATCGTGCAGTGGCCAATAATAAAGGTGGATTTTTATGGGATCATTGTAAAAAAGCAGGTGTTACATATCGCACCTATGGCGAATTCACGAACAAAAATCGCCCGACCATACCATCTTTAGAAGGACATGTATGTCCGTATTTTCGGGACTATGACAATTCTTTTCCCGATACGGCTCGTTTTTTTCAGTGGAAGCATGAATTTGATTCCCTGCTTGCCGTCAATGCTGTTCCCCGCTTCAACAGTGTGCGTTTCGGGAATGACCATACAGAAGGTTTGCGAAAGGGAAGGCCTACTCCCTACGCCCATGTGGCTGACAATGATCTGGCTGTAGGAATGTTTGTCGAGCATCTTAGTAAAAGCAGTATTTGGAAAGAAACTGCTGTTTTCATCATTGAAGACGATGCGCAAAATGGAGCAGATCATGTAGATGCACACAGGAGTACCGCGTACCTTGCCGGAGGTTTTGTGAAGCGTCGATTTGTAGATCACACACCCTATACTACTTCCTCCATGTTACGCACCATGGAATTGATTTTGGGAATTCCTCCTATGACACAATACGATGCTGCTGCAACACCAATGTGGCGCTGCTTTTCATCTCTGCCTGATACTGCCACTTTTGTGTGCAGACCCTCAAATGTCGATTTAAAAGAAGTAAACACGGCAATGAATGAATGGCAGCGTTTATCAGAGAAAATGAATTTCGCCAAGGAAGATGATATTCCAGATTTGGAATTCAATCGGGTACTTTGGCATGGATTGAAAGGTAATGATGTTCCCTTCCCGGGTCCACGACGTGCAGCTTTTTATCGTCCAATGAAAAAAACTGATAGAGACGGCGATTAATTTTACCTGCCAGCAACAAGAATGATGCGTGCCGCTTCGCGGAAGTTGTTCTCGTCATCTCTTACCAATATGAGGTAAATTCCGGAAGCAGGTTTTTCTCCTTTGTAATTCCTTCCATTCCAGGTTGCTTGTCCACCCTGTGATCTGGTTTGGAAAACCATTGCACCATTCAGTTCAGTGATTTTTACCACAACATTTTCTTTCAACCCGCGAATAGCAATGGTTCCATTGTATTCCGGCGGAACCGGGTTGGGGAAAACAAGTACCGGTTCTCCTCCCTGACTTGGCTGCGTAGCAGTGCCCCTATAACTGCATATCCCCACATCTGTCAGTATGAAAACTTCTCCCGTAACCGGATGTATCCCAACTTGTAAAACATTATTAGAGAGTAATGGACTATTCGTTGCGGTAAAATATTGCAATACTTCCTCACCACTGTCAGAAAGAAGCCACAATCCATTCTTAGTTCCGACCCATTTGCGGTTGGCTCCATCAATTGCAATACATTGTACAGATTGATCACGCAACAAAAATCCGGCAAAACTTCCCTGTCGAACAACTGGCCGATAGGTATCACAGCCGGCTGAGGTGAATACTTCACCTGCACAGCGAATAATTCCAACACCCTGGTCTGTTCCTATCCAGATATTTCCGGTTCGGTCTTTGGTAATACACAATACATTGTTGGAAGGCAGGTTCCCCTTACCTAACCCGGGTTCATATTTTTTCCAGCGATCATCAGTCAAAACATCCGGGTCTCCCGGCTGATAGCAGATGAGGCCATTGTTTTTGGGACTGACCACCCATAATTGATCATAATCATCACAGACCAGAGGTCCGGCAGCTAATTCATTGAGGACAAAGGGAATACTGAAAGCTGTCCATTTACCATCCGTCTTTCTTACATGTAAATTAGAGGCAGCCCCATAATTGCTAACCCACAAGCGGTTTTTGTTATCGAAAGTTAATCCTGCAACCCGATAGCTGCCCGGGTCTCCGATTGCTGCCTGTAATGTACTGTTACTGTTTTTATAAATAATTGGTGTGTTTCCATTGCGAAAATGTACCAAACCACCACCATAGCTGCCAGCCCATACTGATTGATCGACAGGATCAATTGCAACAGAAATAAAATCAAGTACAGAATCAAATAAAGGCGTGTTGAAATAATTTTTACTCGACCACTCTCCATTAAAAAAATAAACACCATTTCGGTTGTACTGGTAGTTCCATATTTCGTTGATGCTTCCTGCCGCCATCACCATTTGTTGTGCATTCCCGGTAATTGCCCCTGATGCAATTCCCGGTGGGCCATTAGGTAAAAAGCGCTCAACGGCAGAACCATGCGCGGAGAGTCCACCAAATTGATCGGCTATCCAAAGAGTATTGCCATCCAGTAAAGCTGAGCGAGGTAGGGAGATTACACCTGCTGTTGTGGTAATTTTCTCTATCTGTCCATTGGTATTGAGCTGTATCACACGGGCATTTACATTACCAGCACGTTGACAGATGTGCAAGCGATTAGACGAGCTGCTGATACCTGTGATATTCCAGTTGTTATCACGGTACAATAGTTGCCATCCAGTCGGTGATTGAATCAGCAGACTGTCGTTTTTCCATACAATGAGTTGGTTGTTCGCGGCAAGAACATGATTGATGCCTCCGGTACTAAGACCACTGTTACCGCTGAGCAACTGCCAAGCAGAAAAGTTGGAGGGATTGGGGGCATTGGCAGCAATTTGCAATAATCCTTCTTCTGTGGCTGCATAGAATTGATTGTTTAGCTGGATAAAGGCATTTACGCCTGTTTGGTTTCCACTTCTTCCAATGATCCATGTGTCCTTGATCTCATATTTGGAAAGGTTCACTACGATGACGCCCAGGCCTGTACAGAGATAGCCTAGTCCGTTCTCACAATGAATATTTTTTATCTTTTTATTGCCGGGGAAATTACTTCTTTGAATATCCCCAATGTTTTTACTAATTCCCTTGCTATTGATTACATCGAGGTTGCTATTATTGTAGGCAATCAGTAATTGGGATGTTGTACCATCCCATCCTATTGCCGCTACGCCTATATCACTCAGTCCGGAAGCTTTGCTGAAGGAAGAAATTTCTTTGTCTTCATCTATGGCAAAAACATGGGTAGCTGTGGCAATGTATAATTGGTTGCCCTTTACGAGCTGCCTCGTATCTGCAAAGTTCAGGTGATCGCGCCATTGTCCGATGGGAGGCAATGCAGGTTGTGCCAAAGCTGGTGTGTATCCTGTCAGGCAGGTCAGCCAGCCACCAATGACAACAAAGATTGGCTGAATCTTCATGAGAAGATAAAAATACAAAGTAAAAGTGTGAAAAGAAGTTTCTTAACCTGATTGTATGTTATTTCGGATGGCGTTCCGGTTCATAACTCCGATAGCAAATAGCAATATAAAAGCGGCAGTCAGCGTATAGAGTGAAATTAAAGGCGGAAGTGCCAATGATTGAGTCTTCAGCCAAATATGAAGTATCCATTGGATCAATGAAACAAATACTACAGCAGTTGTAACCAGTATTATTTGAATTAAAAAAAATTTATTAACTAAAAATCGATACAGTTGATGGGGTGCAATACCTAGTTGAAGCAATAGTCGTATTTCGTCTCTTCGGCCTGTAATATTGAGTTGAATAAACAAAGACAAAACCAGCAGAGCAAACAGGAAAAGCAAGAGCCCCGATAATCCTGTAATGCCCACAATCCAGTTGACTATTTGACGGTATTGGCTAAAACGTGTTTTTTCTCTGTCAGTACGCAATTGATTTTTTTGAAGAAAATGATTCAATGCTGGTGAAGAAGCATCATTTGTTTTGATGATTACCCTCGAAGGTTTTCTTTTTGCTTCGACAGCATATCGTTGGTTTGCCCATTTCATGAACGATTCAGGCACCAGTAGTGATTGTATTCTATCACTTGTTCCAACAATTCGTCCTTTTAAAACAATCGCTGGCGATGAATTTGTGATGGTAATGTTGAAATTCAGCATTTGTATGATTTCCGGACTCAGTTGGGGAAGTTGTTGGCCCAGGGCGAATTGAAAATTATAGAGATCTAAAAAAAGCATGGGAAGAATGACAGGAACAAAATCATCACCCTCCTTCCATTCCCACTTATCAGGTAGTTGGTCAATAAAATTAGCTGGTACTGATTCAAACGAAGCATCAGTCTGAAAGGGAAATTGATCGTTGCTGACACTTAACAGAGCCCTAAAGTAAGCAGGTTGAATGGTTCCAACTGCTGTTACTTCGGGAAGATCACGCAGTTGTTCAATCTCGTCCTCTTCCAAACTTGCTTTATTCAGTGTAGCATTACTCAGTTGACGATTGACTACCAGATATTCATTCTTAGTATCCCCGTTATTACTGCGATTCAGCAGTGCTGAAAAATTGCTTTCTAATTGAATAGCTATTAAGAGAAGGACAGCAGCTAACCATAGGCCAATAGAACCAATGCGTGCCCTCCATTTTCCGCTGCTATTCTGCAACAACTTGGTCATTAGCCGAGATAGTTCCTGGTGCATTGATTAAAGCTGAAATTGTTGGTGATACAAAAAATGGTTATCAGGTTCTAAATCAAGCAATATGATTCCTGCTTTTCGGTGCTTGGCGGTACTTGTAATCAGTTGGATGGCAGTGGCCTTGTTGGCTTCATCTAGGTGACTAAAGGGTTCATCTAAAATGAGCCATTGGAATGGCTGAACCATTGCCCGGAGAATAGCACCTCTTTGTTGCTCGCCATAGCTGCAAGTTCCGGCAGATGAATTCAGGAGGTGTTGAATACCCAATTCTTTTGCCATGTCTTCTACCGTGTTTTCACGGATAGGAATTCGGGGTAAAAACTTTTTTAATTCGGTGTTTTCACGGATAGATAAATCGGTGAATAAACGGAGGTCCTGAAATACGACAGCAACTTCTTCGCTTCTTAAATGAGCCAGTTCTTCTGACCCGCAGGTCAAAGGATTTTTATTCCCCATCCAAACAGTACCTGAGTAATCATTGCGAAGTCCGGCAAGTATATGCACCAATGTAGTTTTCCCCCTTCCGCTGCGGGCCGTGATTTTAATGGTTTGTCCGGAAAAGAAAGTAACCTCTTTCTCCCAAATATCCGACTCGGCGGTCAGTGGTGTATCCTGCAGTGGTCGAGGCATTAAATGGTGCAGGCGGATGTCCATTCCTCAATATTTAAAAGTACTGTCTTCCAAATCAAAATGCCATTTCAATTCTTCGGCCAATGCTGTTGTCATTTTTGCGAGAGATACCAGCCCATTGGTTTTGGAATCCTGCATTCTTATTTCCAGGTTATTGTGAAAAGATTTCCCATCAAAATTGTCACTTGCTATTGTTATTTCTTTTAAAGTAGAAGCCATGATATCGGCAGCCCGATGGTAAGCGTAACTTCCATCTGCACTGGTAAGGCCTCTGATCATTGAAGCTATGTTTAAGTAAAAGACAACGGAGGAGGAGTTGAAAGATTGGAAGGTGGTGCTTGTCAAAAACTTATTTTTCTTTCCGGCAGCAGCGAGGTAATTGGCATAAACTTCGGCACCACTGGCTATGTAAAAATCACTTTCATCACCAAGGATGAAGAGATTGAATAAATTGAAGTCAGGGGCTGATTGATAAACTTTTCCTTTCTTCAAGAGCCATCCATTTTTTACGCCGGTTTCCATCAATTTTTTATAGCTGGCTTTTTCTCCCACAGGTAACCTAAGGAGTAGTTTGCCTCCCGGCAATCCCTGTTGCATTGAGCGTTCATCCCTTCTCTTCATTGGATCCGGTTCTTGAATTCTTAGATCTGATACCACTACTGCCAAGTCACCTTTAAACGCCGAAAGAACTTCATCTAGACTTAATCCGCTTTTGTTCAAAAAATTTTCAACAAATGACTTTAGTTGCAGTTGTTGAAGAATCCCACCGAGGAGTGCTGGCTGGAAAGAAGCGAGCGCCAGCATGTTGATCTCGCCTTCCGGATAATCATTCACCAATGACCAATTAATTACTGGCCCGGCATATTGACGAAGCAGACTACTGAGTAAAGGATTGAAATAATTGGTTGATTGTACCCTGATTTTTCCCTGTTCAAAATGTAAAGTCGCACAGGTATAATTATCTTTCAGCAGCTCTTCTAGTTTGGGTAAGTTGAAAGGACTATTTTTTAAAGTTGAGAGGGAGCTATTGCTGGTGCTAAAGAGGTATCCATCGGCCTTTTCTTTGAACATATCTGTGAAATAATCAACCGAAGCCATCGATTGATCGAGCGATTGATTGAAAAATGTTGCGACCTCTGCCTTGCTTTCGCTTTCAATATTAGGTTCCACAGGCATTTTGAATCTCATTTCGATGGTGTCATACACGGGTTTTGATTCATGAAAGAAATAAGTAACTAATGAGATATCATCGTTCCAGCTAAGGCGGAATTTCTTTTCAGGAGAGTAAGCTGTACTAAAAGATTTTTCTTTCTGAACTTTAAAATCCTTCATTATTGATTTGCTTAATGAATCGGATACCGCATCTTCTCCACTATTTTTCTTAGTTAAAATGTTGATTGAAAAGGTAGTCGAGTTGTCTGCTAATGTTTTGGATTGCACAAACAAAATCATTTTCTCTATTTTCAAACCAGGAACTACATCAGCTGATATGCTTTCTGTAATGGTAGATCCATCTTTTCTTATTATTGTACGTGGAGGATAGTTTCTATTGAAAATAGAAAGGATGATCGAATCTATATTCAGATGATTCTTCTTCAATTTGGTTTTCATTTCTTTTACATCTAGCACAGCTACCAGTGCGGCATCTTTTGGAATATAGTCGGCTTCTTGCAGCGCCTTATTTGAACAGGCCGTTAAACAGAATAGCCAAACGGAGATAAAACAATAAGCTGAAAAATTTTTCATGGTTGTTGCATAATGAATATGAAATTGGAGGAAAGGGCTTATTTATTTGGCATGCTTTTCTATCGAATGATGGCTTCATAAATAGCATCCTGTATTTGTGAGCGAACATTGAGCTGACTGATCAAATTGTTGTTGCGGGTGGGGTTCACGCGGTTGGACATAAAAATGTACTGAAGGTTGTTCACCGGGTCGGCCCAGACCCCAATACCGGTAAAGCCCGTATGTCCGAATGTTTCCGCAGGGGCATTCTTGCTGGGATAAGGATCTTTGCGGGTTTTGTTGTCTTTCTCAGGTTTGTCAAAACCCAGGCCACGGCGACTGGTCTCACTTCCATACGCAGTAAATAGTTGAATCGTTTCCGGATTGAAAAGTCGAACACCATTTAAACTACCACCGTTCAACAGCAACTGGTACAGTTGGGCCAGATCGTAGGCATTGCTGAATAATCCTGCATGTCCGGCAACACCGCCCATCAAAGCTGCCCCCTCATCATGTACATCCCCTCGAATTATCTGGTGGCGAAAGTAATTATCTGTTTCTGTTGGTACTAGTCTCTTTGCAGGAACACTGGCAGATGGCTTGAAGCCGGTACTCCTCATTTGAAGGGGACGGTAGAAAGTATTAACAACATAATTATCCAATGTTTGGCCACTCAATACCTCAACGATACTTCCCAGTATAATGAAATCATTGTCGCTATAAACATACTTGCCCGCTGCTCCAAGTTTACTGTTGGCTATGCGCGCTCTGATGCTGTCTTGCCAGTCATTTCTCAGGTACATTCCGGACGCAACTCGGTAGCTGTGCCCGGCATCTTCCCTGTAACTAAAAAAACCTTCTTTGGGTTGTTTGGTAACAGAATCAACCAGTTCTTTATAGAAAGTAATGAATGGAACAAGTCCGGCTTCGTGCAATAAAATCTGACGTATGGTTAAATCAGCCTTATCAGTTCCTTTCAGCCAGGGAAGATAGAAGCCAAGTGTTTGTTGCAGGTCAAGTTTCCCCTCCTCATACAATTTCATGATGGATACGGTTGTAGCAGAAATTTTTGTGACAGAAGCCAAATCAAATACTTTATCTGTGGTCATTTTTTCATTTTTACCGAAATCGGTATAACCAAAAGCTTTGTGATAAACCATGGAGCTATTTTTAGCTACCAATACAACGCAACCCGGGAAGGCGCCTTTTTCAACGGCAGCCAATGCGATTGAATCAATTTTTTTTAAGGCAGCTTCATTCATTCCAACTGATTCGGGATTTGTAGGTGCCAGGTAGGTTTGCCAGTTGATGCCCATTCCTACAGGAAAGCTGTCATTAACGCTGACAGGTAATTGACCTTTGGCGGCAATTTTTCCCATCAACAAATCGGCAGCAGCTTGTTGGGTAATGTTGTCATCTTCATAACAAGCCAGCAAGTTGCGTGGCTGTTGTAAATATTGCAGGGCATAAGGATTTCCAAAAACAAGTGTAATATTTCGGTAATCCTGCAGTGAATTCAGTAAATATAATAGGGGTGCGCTGAGTCCGAACTGATTGGCTGGTCTTCTGTTAAAGTTATGAAGCCCTACAATGATTTGATCATATTTTGCTTCAGCAAGTATTGAGAGCAGTTGAGTGGCTGCCGCGCTATCTGTTTTTTCAACAACAGTTACTGAAGTTTGATCATCCATGAGTTGTTTACCAATGGCAGTTTTGCTGCCAAAAAGGAATACATCTGCTTTGAATTGGGTGCGCATTTGAGTAGTCATGGTATTTTCTCCCGGCGCACCTATACTTACATAAGCAAGGCGTTGATTGGATTTTAGGGGAAATGACTGCGGATTGTCTTTTTTTACTACCGTAATGCTTTGTTCGCTGATTTTTTTTCTGATGGAATCAGTAGATACATTCAAATCATTCACCAATCCTTCATAAGAGATGCTGTCCAATCTATTCAATCCCAGGTGATATTTTGCCAGCAGTACCTTTTTTACTTTGTTGTTTATATCATTCCAGGTGAGATCACCCTTTTTTATGGCTTCCCTCACTGCTGCAATGGTTCCCGGTACATCTCCGGGGAGGCAAAGAAGATCGTTCCCGGCTATGATGGAACGAAGGGCAGCTTCTCCCCTCGGATAATACTTACTTACTCCCTGCATTTCGAGTGCATCAGTAAATGATATGCCCTGAAACCCGAGGTCCTTTCGCAGCAAACCATTTACATGTTCAGGTGACAATGAACTGGGTAAGTGTTCTGTACTATCGATGGCTGGAACAGAAAGATGAGCCATCATCACGCTTCCTGCACCTGCATTAATGAGTTCCCGGAAGGGATACAATTCCAGGTCTTCCAGCTCAGCTCTCGACTTATTGATAACTGGTAGATCTTTGTGTGAGTCAACCGCAACATCACCGTGACCGGGAAAGTGTTTGATGGTTGCCATAACGCCTTGCTCCTGGATCCCTTTTACAAATGCGACTGCCATTTTTGTTACCTGAAATTTGTCTTCACCAAAACTTCTGTCATTGATCACCGGATTGAGGGGATTGTTGTTGATATCAACTACCGGTGCATAATTCACATGAATACCCATGCGTTTGCATTGGCGACCTACTGCCTGACCTACTTCATAAATGATGTTTTCATTTGGTCCGGCACCCTGCATCAGTTGTCTGGGAAATGGCGTTACACTATCCAATCGCATACCCAAGCCCCATTCAGCATCTATGGTTATCATCAGTGGGGTTTTGGCAATCGACTGATAAAAATTGGTTAACCGCGCCTGACGTACCGGCCCACCCTGAAAAAAACAGAGTCCGCCTACATTGTACTGACTAATCAGATCGGTTACCTGTGCAATGTGTTCGGCACCGAGATTGCTGTGCGCCCTGATGATCATGAGTTGGGCAATGCGTTCATCCTTACTCAGCTTTCGAAACTGTTTTCTTACCCACTTTTTGGCAGCGGGAGTTTCGCTATAAAATTGCTGGGAAAAAGAAGAAAAGGCAGTCAACAAAGCAATGGCTGTCAGAAAAAAACGGGTAATACGCATATCAGAAAATTCAGATACACAAGGTAAGAATTCCCTGAGGGATTGCAGGCGAAAAAAGGATTTTCCTGAATGAAAATCAGTGATGATGTGCGGACTGGATGATTTACTCGCCGCCGTTGTCTTCGTCGGAAGAAGGTAAAACAGGTTCTATCTGGTGGCGATCCAGCAAGGCATACCATTTAATCATCTTTCTGAGATCACTGGCATACACCCGATCAAAGTCAATTTTTGGGAATGTTTTTTGAAAATATGCCTTTATTGCTTTGTCATCTTTCTCGTTGGGAAGTGCTTCGCTGCTGTTTTTCATAGCAATGAATACCTCAGCCAGATTTACATTCTCATGGGTAGTATATACCTCAATGCTTTCCAGGTGAGAAAACTGATGTTGACGGCTGCTAATAAACCGGGTCTGATCATCCACCAGCGACCGGGCAATGGCTCCATCATTTTTACTGCCAATCATTTCAAATAACCCGGGAAGGCCGGAGACCGACATCAATTTGCTATATTCCATATCACATTCAATTTGGGACATGCAAGGTAAAGATAAAAAAACAGAGTGCCGAATTCAATGAAAAAATTTGTTCACCCTTTTATGGTTGTAAGAAATTTAATAAAAATGAGGTTCATTCTTTCCACCCAAATGGGAGGCCCATCTAACGATGATAAAAATTATAGCTATCTTTTACCTAACATTTAAAATATATGAATCATGAAATACCTTACGTATCTGTCATTCCTTCTCATGTCTTATTCTGCTATTGCCCAGACACCGGAAGAGAAAATTGCATCGGCTGGGTATGAATTACAACCGGTAAGTCAACCCATCGCAAATTACGTGCATGTAGTCAGATCGGGAAACCTGCTTTTTTTGGCAGGCAAGGGCCCGGCCTTACCCGGCGGAAAATATATCACCGGTAAATTGGGGACGGACCTAACCATTGAGCAAGGATATGATGCAGCAAAACTTACGGCCCTGGCTCAACTAGCTGTTTTAAAATCTTACCTCGGAAGCCTGAGTAAAGTAAAGCGCATCGTTAAGGTATTGGGTTTTGTTAATGCCATTCCTGAATTTACTGACCAACCAAAAGTTATCAATGGATTCTCCGATCTGATGGTGCAGGTGTTTGGAGAAAAGGGGAAGCATGCGCGCTCTGCAGTGGGCACTTCTTCTTTACCCATGGGTATGGCGGTGGAAGTTGAACTGGTGGTAGAAGTGGAAGAATAAATTTAGTTATGTTGATTTATTCAGCGCTGAAACGAGCCTTTCACTGAGAGTAGATGCATCTGTAAAACCCCTTGCAAGAAGGCTAAATGAAACTTCACTGTGTTGCAGAAATACACAAGGATATCCTGTTACTTGTAATTTCCGGCAGGTTGCAAAGTCTTCCTCCGCCTCTTGGCGGAAATGACTACTGTGTAGATTCTCATAAAATTCATTGGTTGGCAATTCATATTTATCAAGCAGATGACGATACGCTTCATCGTCTGTTAAGTCTCTTCCTTCCATAAAAAGAGCCAATTGCAGATCAGCAGCCCACTCAACTTGCCTATTGGGATAAAAAGAGCGGAAAACAACAAGCGCAATGGCGGGCTTCAATGAATGAGGAAACCAATCACTCAACTCAGGATTCTCTATGTGCCAGCGATAGTCGGGTCCGAATTGCACACCGGTCATGGCTTCTACACGCGGCAATGCTTCTCTGATATAAGATGCAGTATGGCTGATGGGAACCGGTGTTTCCGGTAAGATCATTCCCCCCGATACGACTTCGATGGGGAGATCGGGGAAACGGACAGAGAGTTGCTTGATAACCGGACTAAAACCATAGCACCAGCCACAATAAGCGTCATAACAATAAATCAAAACGGGAAACATGCAGCAAAGGTAGTGTTGATAGATGAGCGCTATGCTAAATCTTTAATATCTTTGACCCTGTTTAAAATTTTTACAACTAAATTGAATCAGCATGCCCGGCTATGAACTTTTTGGTGATGAGGAAAGGAAAGAGGTGAACGATGTTTTGAACACCGGAATTCTCATGCGCTATGGTTTCGATGGACCCCGCAAAGGAATTTGGAAGGCAAAGGAATTGGAACAGGCGATTTGTCAGACTTTTGGTTGTCAGTATGCCCAGTTAACTTCCAGCGGAACAGCCGCTTTGTCAACTGCACTTGCTGCGATAGGGGTGGGTGCAGGGGATGAAGTGATTATGCCCACCTTCACTTTTGTTGCCAGCTTTGAAGCGGTGTTAAGTGTAGGTGCCATTCCCGTGCTGGTAGATGTGGATGATACACTTACATTGGATCCCGATGCAGTGCGCGCAGCCATCACCCCCCGCACCAAATGCATCATGCCGGTTCATATGTGCGGCAGCATGGCTGATTTGGATGCATTGCTGACGATAGCACGAGACAATGGAATCAGTTTACTGGAAGATGCCTGCCAAAGTATTGGTGGTACTTATCAGGGAAAAGCGTTGGGTACGCTCGGTGATGCAGGAACTTTTTCTTTTGATTTTGTAAAAATGATTACTTGTGGGGAAGGTGGCGTAGTGATGACGAACCGCAAAGATTTGTATGACAAAGCCGATGCATATACCGATCATGGTCACGACCACCTGGGAGTGGACAGGGGTGCGGATTTACATCCTTTCATAGGATATAATTATCGCATCAGTGAATTACACGCTGCAGTAGGATTGGCACAAATCAGAAAATTAAGTCAGTTTTTAGAGATACAAAAAAGAAACCACGCTGCCCTCAAAGCTCACCTGGAAGCCATTCCCGGTGTAAGTTTCCGCCGAGTACCCGCCGCAGGTGTCGATAGTTGCAGTTTCATCAGTTGGTTTTTGCCAGAAGCGAGACAGACGGAGGCACTCGTAGAAAAACTGAAGGCACAGGGGCTATTGGCAGGTAATTTTTACTGGTACCAGAACAATTGGCATTACATTAGAAAATGGCATCACCTGAAACAGGCGGCTTCCTTATTTTCCTTATCTGCTGTGCAGGAAAGGGCCCTGCTCCTGTTAGAGCATACTCACTTTCCTGCCAGTGATGCCTGGCTAAGCAGATGTATCTCTACGGCAGTTTCTCTTGCCTGGACCCCGGAACAAATAGAAGAAAAAGGACAAAAACTTGCAGCAGCTATCAGGGAAGTAATAGGATAAGTAATATGCAAAGATTCGAGCAAATACCAAAGAAATTGGATAACTGGAAGGACTGGTTTAAATGGGCATTCTTTCTGTTGGCTTTGTTTTATTTTGTGATTGTTTTTTTCTGGGTGTATCAGAGTAAGCTTAGGCACATCATGGATGCCTTCATGGCTGTATTTTTTATCGTCACGTTTTACCCGCCCAATCGGAAAGATGCTTCAATATTTGTTGAAATTTCTGATGACCATGTTCATTGGAGAACATTCAAAGGATTGGAAAAAGATGCACCGTCAGCAGAATTACTTCAATGGAAAGAAATTACAATGATCAAACATCTGAAGGATAATGAACTGATGTTTTTTGAAGAGAACGATTTTTACCATCGGCTGCATCCCCAACATTTTAGTATCGACCAGCAAAAAGAAATTATCAATGCCATCAGGGATTGCGCCGAACGTTTTTCGATTCGCTGGATAGATAAGACGGTGAAGGCGGCTTGATATAATTGCGTTGTTTCCCTTCCAGCCAATTCACCTGATCTACACTGCCTAACCGAAAGCGAAAAGCAACCCCGGTTTTCTTTTCCAACAACCATTCATTGCGGCAAAAAAAAGTTAATCCTTTGCTATAATTGTTTTCCGGAACCAGGCGGATAGGCATTTTAAGTAGGCTGTCTTTTACATCCACCTGCTCTTTAACAGCAATGATCCATTTTTGAGCTGGACAACTGCCGGCTATTAACAAAATCAAAACGAATAAAGAAATCTGTTTCAAATCCGGATGATTGATTTGGTGTAAATTTACAGCAAAATTGACTGTAACTCCAGTTTAATAATGAAATGACATTAATTGGAGACAGTTACATTATCTAGCATTCAACATGGCACTCAGTCAGTCCTTTCAACAAAAGCTGCTGCAAAAACTTTCACCACAGCAGATCCAGCTCATGAAGCTTTTGCAGGTGCCAACCTCCAATCTGGAAGAGCGCATCAAAGAAGAGATAGAGGAAAATCCTGCTTTGGAAATGGATGCCGAAGCAGAGTCGGATGAATATGATAGCAACAATGAGGACCAACAAGAAAATGAAGAAAGAAACGAAGACGAGTATGAGTCGGATGAGCAAGAAATTCCCGATATAAATGAATACCTGCTCGATGACGACGGAGAAATAGCCGACTACAAAACCAAAGATGATCATTATCCTGAAATGGGAGATGACAAGGTAATCCCCATCCGTGCTGAAATCAGTTTTCAGGAACACCTGATGAATCAATTGGGGTTGTTGGAGCTGGATAAACGCAACAGAATTATTGCAGAGCAAATCATTGGAAGTCTGGATGATGATGGTTACCTGCGTTCCGACATTGGTTCCCTTGTTGATGACATGGCTTTTCGCCAGGGTTTAGAGGTTTCAGAAAAAGAAGTAACCGAGTTGCTTCTACAAATTCAGCAATTTGACCCACCCGGTATTGCTGCCCGTAATTTACAAGAGTGCTTGTTGTTGCAACTCAAAAGAAAAGAGTCGGAGGGTGAGTCAGTGAAGCAAGCCATTCAAATCATGGGCAAGTATTTTGATGAATTTACCAAAAAGCATTACGAGCGAATCCAGCGCAGCATGGGCATCACCGATGTACAACTGAGAGAAATCATAGGACAAATTATTCGGCTGAATCCCAAACCAGGAGGTAATTATTCCAGCGGCTCTCAGGCAGAACAATTTATCATACCCGATTTTTATGTGCTGAACAACAATGGCAAACTCGAGCTTTCTCTCAATGCCCGCAATGCACCCGCTCTGCGCATCAGTGAGGGATACAGGGAAATGATGAAGGAATATGAAAAGGGAAGCAAGAAAGACAAGCGACAAAAAGAAGCAGTTACTTTTATTCGCCAAAAGATAGATGCTGCACGATGGTTCATTGATATGATACAGCAGAGACAGGCTACTTTACTCAATACTATGGGAGCCATTCTTCAGCACCAGGAGACATTTTTTCTCACAGGAGATGAAACTACCCTCCGACCGATGATTTTGAAAGACATTGCTGAATTAACAGGATTGGATATTTCAACAGTTAGCAGAGTAGCAAACAGTAAATTTGTTCAAACTGAATTTGGTAATTTTCGACTTAAATATTTTTTTAGCGAATCCTTGAGCACAGATAGTGGTGAAGAAGTAAGTACCAAGGAAGTGAAAAAAATTCTATTGGATTTTATTGATGCTGAAGACAAACACAAACCATTGAGTGATGACCTACTAACTGAAATGTTGCAGGGCAGGGGATACAACATCGCCCGCCGTACGGTTGCCAAATACCGGGAACAATTAAATATACCCGTAGCTCGCCTCAGGAAAGAATTGTAATATGTCAACTACCTCACCCACAATGTTTGTAGCTCCAAATCCACCGGAAGCAAGAACGCTATCTTCGCGGGTTATTCGCATGTTTGCCCATCTCATTTCCATAGTTTTTCATCCTTTGTTCATACCTACCTATGTTTTTTTACTATTGATGCAAGTGGTTCCTTATGAGTTTGCCGGCATCACCCCCTGGGAACTTACACTTCGTTTGTTCTCTGTTTTCTGGTGGACGGCTTTCGTTCCTGCTTTTGCTATTTTTCTATTAAAGCAATTACAATTCATTAATAGCATTCTTTTACTAACCCAACGCGAGAGAATAATTCCTTTTGTATTGGTGATGCTTTTTTATTGGTGGCAGTATTATCTAAGTCGGCACTTTACAGATCAACCGATTGTACTTAAGTTTTTTTATCTGGGTATTTTTCTATCAACCGTTGTCGGACTTATTGTCAATAATCATATGAAAATAAGCTTGCACGGTATGGCAGCAGGTGGGGCCATTGCAGCTGTCACCTTGTTTTCGTGGTATTATGCTTTGCCTTTTTGGGGAGTTATTTTTGGAACTATATTGCTTGCCGGACTTGTTGCCTCCTCCCGATTGCTCATCAGTGATCACAGCCGCAAGGAGGTTTATACCGGAATTATATCCGGAATCCTCTGTCAATTATTAGCCTATTTTCTGGTGGGCTAAAAATTTTGAGGTATTCTCTTTTCAGAAATTCAAGAAGGTCACTCCCGAATTTATTCTTTTCTTTGTTGATACAATCATTGACTATGTGGTATTCACTGGGTAAATTCATATTGAAATATCGGCTTCAGATGCTGCTGTTGCTTACTATAATAACAGCATTCATGGGATGGAAAGCTTCACAGGTTCAATTGAGCTATGATTTTACCCGAGCACTCCCTACCGATAACCAGAAATATCGTGAATACCAGCAATTCCTGCGCACCTTCGGGGCTGATGCAAATACAGTCGTAGTAGGGATACAAACCGATAAAATGTATGATCCCGCTTTTTTCAACCAGGTAAGTGATTTGCATCAGCGGCTGAAAAAAGTAAGAGCAGTGACCGGCGTGTTGTCAGTTCCCGAAGCAGTTGGTCTGGTCAATGATACCTCAGCGGGAAAATTAATTCCGACCCGCTTGTTTCATCCACCTTATTCCAATGCCCTTGAACTGGATAGTGCCAGGCAAATATTTGAGTCATTGCCATTTTATCAGACGTTATTGTATAATCCTGCTACAAAAAGCTATTTATTGGGCATCAGTGTCAATAAAGATACCATGAACAGCAAGGGACGCACACGGCTGATGAATGATATTCTTTCTGAACTGAATGTATTTGAAAAAGCAACCGGTACTGAATTGTATGTGAGCGGACTTCCTTATATAAGAACCATTGTGGGGAACAAAATCAAAGCTGAAATGAACTGG
This sequence comes from Sediminibacterium sp., assembly GCA_046079965.1. GTDB lineage: Bacteria > Bacteroidota > Bacteroidia > Chitinophagales > Chitinophagaceae > Sediminibacterium. Next base: position 23,074 of record JBJTTC010000104.1, read on the forward strand.
TTCCTGATTGGCTCACTCGCCCTGTCAGTCGTTACTCTTTTTCTTTTTTTCTGGTCATTCAGCACGACCCTAATGAGTTTGATTGTAGTTGGCATGGGTGTAATCTGGAGCCTGGGTACACTTGTTTTATTCGGATATAAAATAACTCTGCTTACCGCACTCATTCCACCTCTGGTAGTAGTGATTGGCATTCCCAATTGTATTTACTTCCTGAATAAATACCACACAGTTTATCTGGAAACAAAAAACAAAGAGGAAGCCCTGGTTACCATGGTGGGAAGGATGGGCGTTGTTACCTTATTCTGTAATATCGCCGCTGCTATTGGTTTTGCCGTTTTTGCCCTCACTAAAAGCGATCTGCTCAAAGAATTTGGAGTAGTGGCGGGAATAAATATCATGGCATTGTTCTTTGCTTCCTTGCTTTTCATTCCTGCAGTACTAAGTTATCTACCCCCTCCGGCAGCCAAGCATGTACGATACCTCGAAAGTCCATGGCTCAAACGATTACTCGTTAACATTGAGCGTTGGGCTTTTCAACATTCAGGCTGGGTTTATGGCATCACTTTCATCGCACTTATTTTCGCAGTAGCAGGTATTTTTCGAATCAAAAGCGAAGGATTTATAGTTGATGATTTACCTAGAAGCAATAAAATTTATACGGACTTAAAATGGTTTGAGAAAAATTTTGGCGGAGTAATGCCGCTCGAAATCATTGTCGATACCAAAAAGCGTAAGAATGTAATGCGGATGAAGACCATCCAGAAAATGGATGAATTGTCTGAATACATCGAACAAAATCCTGAAACCGCCCGCCCGCTCTCATTTGTAGAAGGTTTGAAATTCGCCCGACAGGCTTATTTTGATGGCGATAGCAATAGTTATGGAATTCCTACTGAAACCGATCTGGCTTTTATAGGCCCTTATTTACAGGCATCAGAATCAACCAAGGAAACAGGGGGTGGAAAGGGGGTTGCTGGATTGCTCAATAATTTCATTGATAGTAACCGGCAAATGGCCCGCATCAGTGTCAATATGAAAGATATTGGGAGTGCACGGCTTCCGGTTCTGCTGAATGAGTTTCAGCAGAAGGCAAATGAAATTTTTGACACCGCTGCATACCACGTGACTTTTACAGGTAGCAGTGTTTCTTTTGTTGAAGGATCCGGTTTCATCATTCGCGGACTGAAAGAAAGTATTTTATGGGCATTCCTGCTCATTTCACTCTGTATGCTATATCTGTTTCGTTCTTTTCGAATTCTTCTTTGCTCACTGATCCCCAATCTAGTACCATTGGTAATTACAGCCGGTGTAATGGGATGGGTGGGTATTGCTCTGAAACCATCTACAGTTCTGGTTTTCAGCGTAGCACTGGGAATCGCCATTGATGTTACCATTCGTTTTCTTGTCAACTTCAAACAGGAATTGTCTTATCATGAGCACAGTGTTTCTGCTACCCTAATACAAACCATCCGACATACCGGAATCAGTATTCTATATACATCACTTGTATTGATTGCCGGCTTCATCATTTTCTGCTGGAGCGACTTCGGTGGTACCAAGGCACTGGGCTGGCTTACTTCTTTGACACTGGTAGTGGGAACACTTACCAATCTGGTATTGTTACCGGTATTGATTCTGAGCATTGCTCCGGGTGGGAAGAAGAAGTAGTCCGCCGGGGCGGAAGAATTATTTCAGTACACTGTTGAGTGTTTTTTCCAGATCCTCACCTCTCAGTCCTGAAGCAATGATTTTTCCACTGGGGTCAATCAAAACATTGAAGGGGATACCCTGTATTTGATACATAGGTACTACTACACTTTCCCATTGCTTTAAATCACTCACATGAGTCCAACTAAGTTTATCATCCTGGATGGCTTTTAGCCATTTGGCTTTGTTCTCATCCAGTGAAACACCCAATACGGTAAAATTTTTCTCTTTGAATCGATTGAAGGCAGCGACTACAGTCGGATTTTCCTGTCTGCAAGGACCACACCAACTGGCCCAAAAATCTACTAATACAAACTTGCCGCGGAAACTTTTTAGAGAAATCATTTTACCGTCCGGATCAGGTAATGTGAAATCCGGTGCTTCCGAATTATTTAGAGAATTTTCAGCAGGACCTGGCTGGCTGGCTCCAGACAATAAGGTGGCAATTTTTTTCAAACTGCTGTGCTCAGGAAACTTTTTCAAAGATGCTTTTGCTAATTGCTGCAATTCTTCCGTTTTCATGGTTCTTGAAGCAATCCCTATGGCATAGATGCGCGCTGCAGGACTTTCAGATTGATTGATGAAATTGCTGACAAGTGAATTCAAATCCCCGATTCGGCGGTCTCTTTCCTGACGATAGGGTAGTAGGATGCTATCAGATGTATTTTCTTTCTGCAAAGAATCCAACCGAATAAAACAGGAAGCCATGGCTGAATCTTGAAGGCGATATTCCTCAAAGAAACTATGTAATTGCTCGCTGGCAACGGAACCTTCTACTTTATAATGAACATAATCATTCAAATCGGCAATGAGTTTGATGTTGTTCTTGTCGTTGATTAGGATGAAGTCCATTCCCTTTTCTGTAGAAACTCGATACAACCCTTCCTCCTTCCCCACTCCTCTTAAAATAAAATTCCCTTTTTTATCAATAGTGGCAGTATCAAGATTGAGGGGCTCTTTTTCTGTAAGGCTCAGTTCTTGCAGATAAATTTTTTGTTCATCGGCGTTTTTTATTTGTCCACTCACAGTAAAAGCGCTAAATTTTTTTTCACTACAGCTCTGGGTGATAAGAGCAATCAGAGCTAAAAGGATGATTTTTTTCATGATCAGGAGGTGGGATAAAAGATGAAGTTATTGATTTAATTGTTCTTCCAGTAATCGGGTTACTTCTTGTGGATTGGCTTTGCCCGCACTTAGTTTTTTTATTTCGCCCACAAATAAACCGATCAGCCCTTTTTTGCCTTTTCGGTATTCATGTACTTTATCTGGCATGCGTTGTAAAACCTGGTCAATCCATTTTTTTATTTCTTCGGCCTCATTGGTTTGTATGAGGTTCATTTCGATAGCGAGAAGCATTGTATTCTTGTGTGTGTCGATAACAGCGGGCAGCAACTTCCCGGCAGCAACCGAAAAATTTACTTTTCCCGCTTCTACCAGTTCAATGATTGAAGCCAATTCAGCCGGGGTGAGGGGAAAAGTGTTTTTGTCTTCAAGATGTTCATTCATCTTTTGTTTGATAGGCCCAAGTATCCAGTTGGCAATTGCTTTCGGAAAGGGACAGATGTTGTTGGTTGCTTCAAAGAATTGAGCAGTTGCGAGGTCCTCACTCAATTGTCTGGCATCATAATCAGTTAATCCCTCATAAGCCAATAATTTTTTCAACCATTGGTTGGGTAACCCTGGCATGGAAGATTTAATTTCTGTAAGATAGTCTTCAGTAATTGTAAAGGGTGCCAGATCCGGGTCGGGAAAATAGCGATAGTCGTTGGCTTCTTCTTTATTGCGAAGTGAAAAAGTAGTTTCAGTTGCTGCATCAAAGCTTCTTGTTTGTTGTTGAATCGACTGGCCACTTTCTAATAAATCGGTCATTCGTACAATTTCGAATTCAATTGCTTTTTTAAGATGCCTGATGGAGTTGAGGTTTTTTACTTCCACTTTAGTACCCAGTTTTTTACTGCCTGCAAGACGCAATGAAATATTGGCATCACATCGTAGGCTACCCTCTTCCATGTTACCATCTGAAACCCCCAACCAGCGTACCAGTTTTCTCATTTCCATTACAAACTGGGCAGCTTCTTCGGCTGAGTATAAATTCGGTTCCGTAACAATTTCTACAAGAGGTATTCCGGCACGATTCAAATCAATGAAGCTCCGATAGGGAGATTGATCATGTAAACTCTTACCTGCATCTTCTTCCAGATGTATCCGATTCAATTGTACTTCACGACTTCCGGTGGAGGTGGTAATTTGAATAAAACCACCTTTGCAGATAGGACTGGTATGTTGGGAAATTTGATATCCCTTGGGAAGATCCGGATAGAAATAATTTTTCCGGGCAAAATAATTTTCTTTTTCAATGCTACAATTACAAGCAACTCCAAGTTTAACCGCCAGTGCTACTGCTTGCCGGTTGGTTTTGGGTAAGGTTCCCGGATGTGCCAGTGAAATTGCACTTACTTGAGAGTTGGGTGTTTTTCCAAATAAGGTACCGTCGCCACAAAATAGTTTGGATTTTGTTGCCAACTGGGCATGTATTTCCAGTCCTATCACCACTTCATATACTTCGGACTTATTCATTGGGGACAAAATTAGCCATCCTTCTCCACTCTCTCTAAAAAACAAATCAGTTATCAGAGTCCCATCACTTTTTGCATGTCTTCTTTAGATAGGTTTATCATCCCCGGGGTTTCCAACCGGCGAAAAAGTTCTTTCCATTTCTTATCACGGACAAATATTTTTTTGAGCATGGGCAATGCTTTGGTAAGCTGTTTGTTGTTACAAAGATTCACGGCTGTCCAAAATTGCATTTCCAGGTTGTCGGGAAAAAGTTGCATGGCTGCATTGTATTCAGTCATTGCTTCTGTCATATCCCTCTTTTCAGGAGCTAGGTTAAGGTTGTTTATTTTTTCATAAGCAAGGTCTCCGCTGTTCATGTGGTTATAGGCCAATTGCATGTTGTATAAGCGCCGCAATTCTTCCAGGGGTTGGGGGCCATCATCGACCCTCAGGTCAAAGAGGGTTTTATCCCAGGGTAGCATGATCCGCCCCGGTACAACGAGGAGAGCTGCTGATTGCATTCCCCTGATATCACCACCTGCTGCCTGCGCAGCTTCCAAAGAGAGTAGGATTCGTTCTACAAAAGGCAGTTGTTCACTTAGTTCGAATGCCTTCTTCATGTATTCGCAGACTGAATCTCCCAGCATCATATTGCTTTGAACACTAAAGTTTCTACCGCTGATGTGTTTGGCTACCTGAATACATTTAGACCCTGTATGAACGGCTATGTTTCCTTTTGTATCCAGTATGGCAACCTGTCTCATTTCACGGGAACTGTCTATTTTCAAAAGACTGTCCATTGCTTGCTGAGGTGTATATCCCTTGCGCAGCATGGAAAGCGCTTGCGGACCATAGGATTTATTAACGAATGACTGGGTGGCAACAACTCCCACGCCGGCTTCAGCCCAGGGAACCAAGGTTCCAACACTGAACCAATGGCTTTGTACCGCAATGGCCATATCACCGGTTTTTTCGTCCCTGGCAACGATAGAGTAAGTATGTGCCAAAGGTTCTTTTTTCAGATACACTTGCGCAGCAACGGATAAGCTGGAAGCCACTAATAGAAGAAATAAACTGATATTCTTTTTCATGAGAAGTCGGATGAGTTAGTTGTTGATAAAGAGGTCAATCTATAAACGTTTCATCTCTCTCAACATTGTATGCAGGCAAAAAAGTAAGGGCATATCTGAACGATATACCCTTACAATGATTGGTTATAAAGCTTCGATCAATTACAGATCAGCAGTCTTTAGCTTTTTTGGGAACTTTAGATCAGTTTCCATTTTCTTACCGGATCTCTCGAATACCATCTTCCAGGTATCTCCCTCTTGAATGCTGGATTTAAGCTTTCTTATATCATCAACATCTTTTAATTCTTTCCCATTTATACTAAGTAACAAATCATTTTTTTGCAAGCCGGCTTTGGCTGCAGGTGTATTTTCTTTTACGGCTTCTACTTGAACTCCCCGTGCCTTTTCAGTATCTGTTAAAGTCAGGCCCAGATTGGGTTTGGGGCCTCCGGCGCGATCTAAAAGATCCCTTAATTCACCATCCCGTAAAAATGGCAGATTTAAATCTTGTATTCTTTCGGGCATTGTTCTTTCAACTGGTAAATTGGGAGCCAACTTTGTAGTGGTAGTTTTTACTTCACCATTGCGGAGAAAGTCGATATTGATTTTATCTCCCGGCTGATATTTGCCTACTTCTTTATAGAGATTTTCCGGATCGGTTATGCTATTTCCATTGATCGCAGTGATGATGTCATCTTTTTGGAGACCGCATTTTTCAGCGGGTGTGCCGGCATTGACTTCCACAATGCGCGCTCCTTTTTCATCTTTTTCTGTTGCTACGCCCAGCAATGCCTTGTTCTCTTCGCGCATCTCATTATTAGGCATCCTGTACAACAATCTTCCTTCTCTCAACTTTCTAAGTTGTTTGTCGGGTGCCCCCATTAGAAACTCTTCCCCGTTGATTCTCATTTCACCGGGTTCTATCATCGTGATGGTGGTGTCTCCGTCGCGAATGATAATAATTTTAGAGGGTCCTTTTGGAGGGCGGGGTAGTCCCGGTGGTTGTGCCGGTAGTGGCGGCTGTGATGATGCAGTCAGACCAATCAGGCAGATGGTGGTTAATACAAACAGTCGCATGATGAACAGATTTTAATGTACGAAATATTTAGTACATCAAAACTAGGGTATTTACAATGTACGAAGCTGTTCGGATTTGTTAAAATTTTGGCAATCAGCTCAATTTCGAACGAATGGCTGCAATTACCTCAGGTAATCTACTAGCATCTTGTCCGCCCGCAGTAGCCAGAGTGGGTACACCGCCACCTCCACCCTTGATCAGGGGGGCAACTTCCTGTTTAATGAGCTTGCCGGCGTCTAAATTTTTTGCTGCAGCGGTATTTTCATCGATCATAATGGCTACCTGCGCTTTGCCATCGATGTTGGCAACCAATACAACCAGGAACTCATTTAAATGCCCCTTCAATTGAAAACATATTTTTTTCAACACATCTGCCTGGTTGGCTTCTACAGCTGCACCAATGAAAGTAGTACCGCCAACAACAACCGATTGTTGTAATAGCGAAGGAATCAATTGATTGAGTAGTTTGGCTTCATAACCTTCCAGTTTCTTTTTTAACTCTGCATTTTCCAGTTGCAGTTGTTGTACAGCACGTAGAACTTCTGCAGGATTTTTTAATGTGGCCCTTATTTGCTCAAGTGTTGCTACATCCGAATTCATGGCCTCCAGTGCTGCAGATCCGCTCACTGCTTCAATTCTTCTTACCCCGGCTGCTATAGCAGATTCATGTTTGATTTTGAATAGGCCCATTTCACCTGTTTGATTTACATGGGTGCCTCCACATAGTTCTATGGAAAAATGGGGGTCCATGGTAACCACGCGCACTCGGTCACCATACTTTTCTCCAAACAAAGCCATTGCACCTGCAGCCATTGCCTGCTCTTTTTCCATTTCTTGAATCTGCACTGGAATGTTATGGCGAATTTTTTCATTGACAATAGTTTCAATTCGCTGAATTTCTACCTCTCCTATCTTGCTGAAATGAGAAAAATCGAAACGCAACTGTGTTTCGTTCACCAAGCTTCCCTTTTGTGCTACATGGTTACCCAGCACCTGTCGAAGGGCTGCATGCAGCAGGTGGGTAGCGCTGTGGTGCACGGTAGTCAATTGACGTGTTTCGGCATCTACTGTTGCCAGTACAGATGCATCGGGGTGGTTGGGAAGTTCTTCGGTGATATGAAGAATAAGATTATTCTCCTTCTTGGTATCAATTACCCGAATGATTTGCTCTTGTCCGAACGTAAGTGTTCCGCGGTCTCCTACTTGTCCGCCACTTTCGGCATAAAAAGGGGTGGCTTCCAGTACCAGCTGATAGGTTTCTTTTCCTTTTGTCTTTACTTTCCTATAACGCACCAATTGAGTAGGTATGCTTAGGGTATCATAGCCAACAAAAGCAGCAACGGCATCTTCCTGCAAAACAATCCAATCTTCTGTATCCATTTGGGTTGCAGCACGGCTTCTGTTTTTTTGTTGCAACATTTCTTGTTCGAACTCCTGCTCATTGATGGTTCGCCCTTGTTCGGAAGCGATCAGTCTTGTGAGGTCGGGAGGGAAACCATACGTATCAAATAATTCAAATACCTGTTTACCGGGTATTTCTTTTGCATGGGTAGCCAGGATATCATCCATTCTTTTCAACCCTTTTTCCAACGTACGCAAAAAGGCCTCTTCCTCTTCTCTGATGACTTTAGCTACAAAATCCTGTTGTTGAATCAGCTCGGGAAAAACATGTTCAAATTGTGTTGCCAACAATGGAACCAACTGATAAAGCAGTGGTTGGGGATGATTCAGACAAGAATAATAATACCTGACAGCTCTGCGGAGGATTCTTCTGATTACATAACCTGCTCCTGTGTTTGAGGGCAACTGTCCATCTGCGATGGTAAAAGAAATGGCTCGAATGTGATCTGCCAATACCCTGAAAGCAACGGCCTGTTTACTGTCGCCCGCATCATAGTTCTTCTTGGTAATTTTTTCTACAGCTGCTATGGTTCCAGAAAAAATATCTGTATCATAATTGCTCTGTTTTCCTTGTATTACCCGCACAAGTCTTTCGAATCCCATGCCGGTATCAACATGTCTCATCGGGAGTGGCTGCAAGGAACCATCTTTTAGTCGGTTGTACTGAATAAATACATTGTTCCAGATTTCGATTACCTGGGGATGGTCTTTGTTGACAAGTTCTCTACCGGGAATTTTTTTTCTCTCTTCCTCTGATCTGCAATCCACATGAATTTCAGAGCAGGGTCCGCATGGGCCGGTATCCCCCATCTCCCAGAAATTATCTTTTTTGTTGCCAAAAAGGATACGTTCTTCCGGCACCAATTTTTTCCACTCAGAGAGTGCAATGGTTGAGGCCGGCAATCCTTCAGAAGGATCACCTTCGAAGACAGTTACATATAAACGATCCTTATCCAATTTGTAAACTTCCGTCAGCAGTTGCCAACTCCAGGCAATGGCTTCAGCTTTGAAATAATCACCAAAACTCCAGTTGCCAAGCATTTCAAACATAGTATGGTGATAGGTATCAACCCCCACTTCTTCGAGGTCATTGTGTTTGCCGCTTACCCGCAGACATTTTTGGGTGTCGGCAACTCTTGAATAAACAGGTTTTTTATTTCCAAGAAAATAATCTTTGAACTGATTCATGCCGGCATTGGTGAATAGAAGGGTCGGGTCGTCTTTTACCACAATGGGGGCAGATGGAACAATGTGGTGTTGTTTGGACTTGAAAAAGTCTAAAAAATGTTGTCTGATCTGGGCACTGGTCATCATCCGAGAAAAGTTTACGATTCCTTTTAGCCTGTTTGAAACTATATTTGGGGCTGTTTTGGGTAGGCAAAGGTAAGGAATTGAAGCGGGAGAAAGCCCCTTGACAGAGGGAAGTCACTGCCTCTATTTTCTGACAATACTTGTTTTGGAAACGGAAATGAGCACATGAAAAAGGTCAAGTTTTTTTTTAATACCCACACCCTTCGGTATGAAAAACTGGAAGTGCCCTTGCGTGTTCGTCTTTTACAGGTAATTGGCTTTATCGCTGCCTCCATTGTTACCGGACTCATCATTTACACCATAGCATTTCGTTATTTCGCATCCCCCCGTGAAAAAATATTGCTGCAGCAAAATGAGGCGCTTCAGGAGAATTATGCTGTTCTGATGGAGCGGGTCAATCAATTGGAAATGCAAATGGATGAAATCGAAAACCGGGATAACAATGTTTATCGCACAATTTTTGGAGCCACACCTGTTCCTGATAGTGCACGGGTAAAAGAAATGGAACGTCGCAAGGAAGTCAAGCTTGTTCAGGGTATGGGTGAGCCGGCCCTCATTGAGGGTATCAATAATCAATTGAATCGACTGGCTCTTTTGGAAGCGTACCAAATGAAATCTTTCGATGAGATCATTCGTCTTGCCAAAAATAAAACCATTTGGTTGGCATCGATGCCTTCCATTCAGCCGATTAGCAATAAAAACCTTTCGCAGATCGGCTCCGGTTTTGGTTATCGCATTGATCCCATTTACAAAGACCGCAGGTTCCACGGGGGCATTGATTTTACGGCACCAGTTGGAACTCCAATATATGCCACGGGTGATGGCCGGGTTGTGGATGCCGGATTTAGTACAGGAGGTCATGGTAACAGGGTAGTCATCAGTCACGGCTTTGGATACAAGACCCTTTATGGTCATATGTACCGAATCAAAGCAAGGGTAGGGGATCAGGTAAAGAGAGGACAGGTCATCGGGTATGTGGGCAGTACCGGAAAGAGTACCGGTCCGCACGTTCATTATGAAGTCTTACACAATGGAAAAGAGGTTGATCCTATTTACTTTTTCTACAACGACTTGAGTCCGGCTCAATTCGACCGGATTTTAAAGCTGGCAGCGACTAGTAACCAGAGCATGGATTAAACTGTTTGCGAACAAAACCCCGCTCAAATTGTAACTTAATAAAACACATACTTTGGAACCTGGCGTACGCAAATACCTTCTACGAATCTTAAATACACTGGGCATTGGTCTGTTGTGGATGACCATCAATTCCACTGCCGGTCTCATGTTTGGCTACGGATTAGTGGAGGGCTCTTTCCAATTGGGTAACATTGTTTTTTACGCTTGGTTTTTCCTCAGTATGTTACTTTTCTCCTGGTGGATCTATCGCATTTGGCGGAATCCTATTAGCTATGAAGAATAATTGCCTGTCCAGAATAAGAATACTTCTTTATTTGGCATTATTTTACTTCCGTAAATGGCATTATATTTTTACCGGAATTGTCAAAAAATTTCCTGTCGGTATAATCAATCATATTGATTGGAATCTAAATAGGTCCTTTTAGAATCATCCTCTTTGCTTCTTCAGCAGTTCTATACCCCGGATCATTGTCGGCTTTTATCTCATTAACAATGCCGTCTTTAGTAATTGTAAATGAAACAGTTACACAATACATTCCGGGAATGGCATTGTTGCGCACTGTTATATCCCGAATTCAATGTTGAACAATCGATAGGGTATAAAAGGAAATCTTTCCTGATTAATTCTTCCCATCCAGTATCACCGGTGTCTTCCCTCCATTCATGATGATCACTTTAGAATTGGGTGAAGTCATCAATCCCTTCAATGCCTGAATCTGCTCATACTGCAACTGCTTTTCCCCCAGTCCGGAACTAATAATGCGCTGATAATCGGCAATACCCTGGGCCTCTACTCTTTTTCTGTCAGCTTCCTGTTTTTCTTTCTGCAAGACAAACTCCATTTTTTGTGCTTCCTGCTCAGCTTTTATTTTTTCTTCAATAGAGGCCTTAACAGTTGCCGGCAATGTAATATTCCTAACCAATAGTTGTTCGAGGATGAGCCCGCGCTTCTTAAAATCTTCTTCAATACTTTTGAAGATTTTGGACTGGAAAACATCGCGCTTGGTAGAATACAAATCAATTGCAGTAAAATAAACAGCATTGTCCCGCATCTTGGTCCTGGTCAGTGGTCGTATGATTTTATTCTGATAATCAACTCCTGTCACACGCACCAATCTCGGTGCTTCCGAAGGTATCAATGAATACAATACAGTCAGGTCAATGGTTACTTCCAATCCATCAGCTGTTAAAACACGGATGGCATCATCACCATCTTTGGCCTCATCATGAATACCACTCATGGTATAGTTTTGCGTTTTGATATCCAGTTCCATCACATCCATCAGTGGATTGATCAGGTTGAGTCCACTCGGCAATACATGGTTTTGCACCTGTCCAAACAATGATTGCACCCCGATCTTTCCGGCATCAATTTGCTTCACACTCGACCAGAGCAAACCGAACAGACCCAGTACGAGTCCGCCCCAAAATAGTCCGTTGCCCACACCACTCAATTCTTCGTTTCTATTTTTCAGTGTTCTGCCTATCAACACGAGGATAAGGCCAATAATAAGGAGTATCATTTGAATGAATTTTATTTGTATTTAACACATAAAGATAGTGTTAGCTTGTATGATCAGATATTATCTTCCATGAACCATTGATTTTTCTGAACCAAAGGGTAAAATAACCACTTGGACGGTCATTCCTTCGCGTCAGCACAAATTGTCCCAAAACAAACCCATGATCTTCTCCTACACTTCTCAGTGATATCAGGTTAAAATGTAGTTTACCCATGGCCATGGTGTCAGGATAATTTTTATGATAGTTGGCAAGTGTTGCGGCATAACCATATACCGGTCCGTTCTTGCCCACAAACAACAAGCTGTCACTGTTCCAATAGCTTTGCATAAACGCATCGATGTCCCCATTGTTCCAGTCCTTTTCCTGTTGCTGCAGGATGCGCCTGGCTGCTTGCTCAAATGATTCCTGTGCACAGATCGGTAGGTAAGCTGAAAGCAGGAGTAAGAGGAATATTTTTTTCATACACTGATTTGTTCCTTTAATATACATCATTTTCAGGGAGTAACCTCTGCACATAGCCCGAAACCCGAATTTGTCTGCTTAATTCATTGCCGGTTCTTACCTTCAAAGATCGAAATGATATGTCTTACTTCCTTCATTTGAAAAAAGATCCGGTGATGGCTCCGCTGTTGCGGGAACAAAAAAAGCTGACTCCCATCCAACGGAATATCCCTGCGTATTTGATGTCGGCGATTGTTAGTCAGCAACTTAGCACCCGTGTGGCAGCCGTCATTTGGCAGCGCATTCTGGCAATCTACGGGGGACGAGCCCCCCGGCCTGATCAAGTCGTATCAACTCCTGATACCATTTTACGTGCAGCCGGACTAAGCAATTCGAAAACTTTGTATCTGAAGGAAGTGGCCAGGTATTTTATGGAGCACCCATTGACACCTGCTCAGGCTGCCCGTCAAACAGACGAACAATTATTGTTGCAGCTGACGGCCATCAAAGGAGTGGGCACCTGGACTGTGCAAATGTTTTTGATGTTTGGCCTGGCTAGACCTGATGTTTTTGCTCCCGGAGACGGCGGTATCCAATCCGCCATGGTTCGGCTGTATAACCTGCACCACCTCAACAAAAAAGAGCTTGTGCGTGAAATGGAGCTGATCGCTGAGAGCTGGCGGCCATTTCGTACCTATGCCTGCCTGCATTTGTGGGATTGGAAAGACGGAAAATAAATGTTGGAAGCTTGTTAAAGAAATTGTACGGGTTGGAGCAATTAAACTTCCGGTAAAAAGTTCAGTCTACATTTACACCAGTGCCATTTTAACAGAATTCCATGCCTCCTGAAGATTCCCTTTTATTGCAGTGGTACCATGCTTCCGCTACGCGGGAAAAGGGCTTTACGGCATTGGTGTCTAAATACCAGCAACCCTTGTATTGGCACATCAGAAGAATGGTCATCAACCATGCCGATGCGGATGATGTTTTGCAAAATGTATTCCTCAAAGTGTGGAAGGGCCTGGCGAATTTCAAGGAAGAAAGCAACCTCTATACCTGGCTCTACCGGATTGCTACCAATGAGTCACTTAGCTTTATCGAAAGGGAAAAAAGAAGGGGTTTGGTGAATATGGACGAGGAGAGTCTCGGCGCTTCAGCACAGCAGCAAATGAAGGCAGACCCTCATTTCGATGAGAAGAAGCTGGAATGGAAACTACAAATGGCCATTCAGCAATTACCTGAAAAACAGCGGGTTGTTTTTAATTTACGTTATTTTGATGAAATGGGGTATCGGGAAATGAGTGAGGTATTACAGACCAGCGAGGGTGCCCTCAAGGCCAGCTACCACCATGCTGTAAAAAAATTGGAAGAAATGCTCCGTGAATCTTAAACTTTGCAGGCACCCGGCTATCTAATAACTTGAAATGAGACATTCAACCGAAATAGAAAAGGAATTGCGCGAGTTGACACCCGGGATGGTGTGGCCCGGCAAGGATATGCCCTTCCATGTGCCGGCCGGCTATTTTGACCATCTGCCTGCCCGGATAGCTGAAGATGCCCTCTTGTCGCTGAATAAACCCATCGATATTCCTTATGAGGTGCCTGCCGGTTATTTTGATCAGTTATCCGCACAGGTCGTTAACCGTGCGCTTGCCGAAGCAGCGGGTGAACAAAACAATATTTCCAACAATAGATCTCACGAAGGCAGTTCCGGGAAAATGGTAAATCTCTTCTTTAAAAAAGTAATACCCTATGCAGCAGCTGCCCTGCTTGGGGGAATTTTGGTAACCGGTGCATTTTTATTTACTGACCAGCGTGTAGGAACTGGAAGTGAAACTTTATCGACCGGGAATCTTACTGCTTCACATACGGTATTGTCACCCGACAATGAACTGTACAAGGATATTTCTTTTAAAATGCAATCCCTTTCTGATGATGAGATCAACCGTTATCTGGAGGAAAATACTTCTACCGAAACAATGGAATGGCAGCCGGAGGAAATAAATTAAGTATATGCAAAGGAAGAATCTACGATATGTATTTATTGGGTGCTTGCTACTGTTTTTTGTAGTCGGAATTTCTGCTCACATCGAAGCACAGCGTCTCCAGCCGGGGGAGAGAATGGCTCAGTTGCAAGGATTAAAAATAGAATTCATCAACCGTTATTTGAAACTCACGCAGGCTGACTCAGGGTTTTGGCGTGTTTATTATCCTTATGCCAGCGAAATCAAGAGGGCAAAATTCAGCAATACAGATGATGTGATTGAGGCGGAAGAAAAAATTCTTGCGATCCGAAAAAAATACCAACCTGAATTCAAGAGAATCCTGGGCTCGGAAGAGAGAGCTCAGAAAGTTTATACCATCGATCGGGAATTTGCTAAACTGGTTCGGGAGGAAATGCAGAAAAGGGCCGGCCGCATACGTCAATAATGGCATCACCGGGCATACAAAGGGGTTTGTATATCATGGTAGAACAGAAATGTTCTATGGTCGGTAGCAGCTTCCTCCCACCATTTTTTTCTCAGTTCCATGGCTCGTCTTCCATCGAGATCGTACTTAGCGATGAATTTGTTTTTCAATTGGTGCAATTGCGGTGTTTCATCGCCGCCGAAAAAAATAATTTTTCCATCGGTATGAATGCTGAATACCTGGTGGAAGCGGCTGTGGCCGCCACTTAACTGGTAGTGAATGGAATCATCTATCCATCCTTCATCCTCTTCCAGCCAGCACACACGGCTGAATTCCTCTAATAGTAGAATATATTCTGGTTGATAAGAGGCAGATTGTTTGCTCATGGCAAGCTCAAATTCCCTGCGTTGACAGTAATAGGTGGCGTAAGGAAAACTGATGAATCGTTCACGCTCATCTTTTGAAAGATAGCTGATCCCCCCTGCATGGTCGCGGTGCAAATGACTCAACAACACTTTAGTTACTTGATAGGGTTCTATACCCGCAAGCTGCAAATTTTTATGGATGGCAGGTACACCCTGCTCATCACAAAAGCCCAGTCCGGTATCGAGGAGTATCACATCCTTTTCTGTGACGACAGCGAAGGGTTGAATTTCAACCAAAAGGCTACCCTTGCTGCGTTCTTTTAATTCATCTTCCCCCACTGTAAAAGGAACAAACTGTTTGGTGGCATCAATGGTAAAGCTGCCTTCCGACAGGGGTATGATTTGCATGGTGCAAAGCTAATGCTTGCCTGCCTTTATCGCAACACCATCTGCCTGTCTGCATCCAGCCGCAGCAAAATGAAAAGTAAAATGGTAAAGGTAAGCAGGGAAGAACCTCCATAACTGATCAGTGGCAGTGGGATACCAACAATCGGGAAGAGTCCGATGGTCATACTCACGTTTACAGCGATATGAAAGAAAAAAATACTGGCTACCGAATAGGCATATACCCTGCTGAAAGTACTTCGCTGTCGCTCTCCCATTTGTATCATACGGAAGAGCAAGAAAAGATACAGTCCTAACAAGAGGCAACTTCCGGCGAAGCCAAATGCTTCTCCCAGCGAGGTAAAAATAAAGTCGGTATGTTGTGCAGGTACATATTTTCCCCTGGTTTGCGTTCCTTTAAGGAATCCCTTTCCGAAAAAACCACCTGAACCAATGGCTATTTTACTTTGTCGCACGTTGTAATTATCTGGTTTTTTGATGCCTTTTACCTTTGCTTTTTTTGCGGACTTTTTATTGAGGCTACAATCATAGTCTTTTCCCACCATGCTATAAATACGGGTACTTTGATAACATTCCAGTACAGTATTAAAAATATAGGGCACCAATAATCTTTGTGTTCCCACACTCATTATCCAACCAATTGCTACAATGCTGATGATTCGTTTGTTCCTTCTGATTGTTTTTCTCATCGCATATAAAATATAGACCGCAAGTAAGGTGAGTATTCCTGCCAACAAATTTGGCTCTATGATGACAGAAGCGATGACTAGCACTCCAAAAGCAATGGCAATTACCAATATTTGTGCAGGCATACCTTCCCGGTACATAGGGATCAAAAAGGCAGAGTAAACCAATGCCAATCCCAATTCATGCTGGAGTATTGACAAAACTGCGGGCAAGAGAGCGATGGCAGCAGCCAGGAGTTGGGACTTTATTTTTTTAAAAATGGTTTCTGGCTGCGACAGGTATTTTGCTAATGCCAGCGCTGCAAAGATTTTACACAACTCTGCAGGTTGAAGATTGAATCCCCCGCCCAATGGTATCCAGCTTTTAGAACCATTGATGTTTTTACCGATCACAAAAGTAGCCAGCATCAACAATATTCCAATTACATAAGAGAGATTTGCAAGCGAAGTAAATAGTTTGCTATCCGTTAGTACGATAAACATTCCAATGACAGCACAAAAACAAGCGAATAGAATCTGTTTGCTATAGTTGGTTTTTCCATTGAAAAATGTTCCTGCCAGACTATCGCCTGTGCGGTATTCGACCATAAAAATGCACAACACACCAATAGCTACCAATGCTGCGTATAACCTGACCACTGTCCAGTCAATACCTTTTGCCAGGGAGTTGTTGCGAGTGGTTGCCATATTAGGTAGTTGGTATCTTTTTTCTTTTTTCTAAAATGGGTAGAAGTGCATTTCCTTTTGGCGGAAGTTGATTTGGTATTGCCGGAAGATTTCGATTTGTGTAGGGAAGTATTTCAGTTGCAGCGGTTACTTTGCCGGAATTTTTTTGTTGAGTTGA
This sequence comes from Sediminibacterium sp., assembly GCA_046079965.1. GTDB lineage: Bacteria > Bacteroidota > Bacteroidia > Chitinophagales > Chitinophagaceae > Sediminibacterium. The sequence goes on from JBJTTC010000104.1 coordinate 40,008, forward strand.
TCTTAATTTTTCCTCTTTTGCCTTTGCTTTTTGTATTTCTCTTTCTCTTTTTTTGCGAAGGGAATCATTTTTTATCATTTCCTGTCGCATCAGTTTAGGGATAAGATTTTTGTTGACCATCAGGTCATATTTATCTTTTCTGGCTTTTCCGGTGATTGAATCTTTCAGGTATTTTTCCATCAGCAAACTCGCAATCGGCGCGGCTGCCCAGGCACCTTGTCCTGCGTTTTCACAGATTACTGCAATGGCAATTTTCGGGTTGTCTTTCGGTGCAAATGCACCAAAGAAAGAATGGTCTTGTTGTTTTTCTGCACGGCCATTTACACGGGCATAGTTTTCTACCGTACCGGTTTTGCCACAAACTACAATTCCCGGAACGGCAGAGGCAGCCGCAGTTCCAATTTCCATTACTGCTTGCATGGCATTTTGTTCAGCTTCATATACCTGGGTTGGAACGCGTTTGTCTGCCCATCTTTTTACTTTGAATGATTCCAGCAATCCGTTTTCATCACCTCCTTCAATAGAATCAATTAAATGCGGTGTGTAAAACCAACCCTTGTTGGCGATGATCGCCATTACATTGGCCATCTGTAACATGGTTGTGTTTACCTCTCCTTGTCCGATGGCATTGGAAATAATATTACAGGGGAAAAACCGATTGCCATAAATCTTTTTATAATAGGCTGAAGTGGGTAATAGCCCCCCTCTTTCTGAAGGAAGATCAATACCCAGACGGTTACCCAGCCCGAATGAACCGGCATAGGTATTGAATACATTCAAGGCACTGTCAGTCGTTTTGTACCTGGGTTGGTCAAGCAGTCTTTTGTAAACAGTAGAGAAATAACTGTTGTCACTGTGTGCTACCGCTTCTTTGAAAGCGAAAGTACCCTTATCCAAGCATTTGGGTTTCCCTGTACCACAGCCGGTGAAGAAGCCCGGACAGGTGACCGTGAATTTTTCGTCGATGACCCCTTCAGAAAGGCCAATGATACCGACGATTGTTTTGAAGGTAGAGCCGGGGGAATAATTGTTTTGAATGGCCCGGTTGTTGAAAGGTTTGCGGGGGTCATTCAGTAATTCAGCGAAATGCTTTCTTCGCTGATTGCCTGTTAAATAGTTCGGATCAAAAGTCGGCGCACTTACCATACACAGAATTCCTCCTGTTTGTGGATCGATCGCCACCACGCTGCCCACTTTATTGGTCATGAGTTCTTCTGCCATTTTTTGTAAATCCACATCAAGGGAGGAAAACATATTCTTTCCCGCGACTGCGGCTGTATCATACATGCCTTTCTCATATTCACCCTGTAGGCGACTTTTGTTGTCACGAATGAAGTTCTTAACCCCTCTTTGACCCATCAGAATTTTTTCATAGGTCTTTTCCAAGCCGGTTCTTCCCGCAAAATCTCCCATTTGGTAGCCCTCGTCTTTGTGTCGGCGCAGGAAGGTGGTATCTACTTCATCGATATAACCCAATAAATGTCCAGCAGCATGATAGGGATAATTGCGTACAGATCTTTCGCTTAAGGAAAAGCCACTGAATTTGTACAGATTCTCATTCAGCCGAGCAAACGTTTCGGGTGAAAGCATGGGTTCAAAAATCCCCGGACGAACCATTCCGGTTTTAAAGACGATATCCCTCATCCTTTTCTTATACTCAGTAGTATCAATTTGCAACAAAGCACATAGGCCAGCAGTATCATTCCCCCTTGAATCTGCCGGAACGACCATTAGATCGTAGGTAATAATATTTTCAAGAATGGGCTTGCGGTTCCTGTCAAAAATAATTCCACGATCCGGGTAAATGACTTTTCGGTAAACGGCATTGCTCTCTGCTGCCAGCTTGTACTTGGTAGAAAAAATCTGCAGGTTAGCCAATTGAATCAAAATGACCAGAACAACTGCTCCAAAAATGAACTGTATGATTTTCCCCCTGCTTTGGTTAAATACCGACATTTTGCCTCATTGGTGTATTCTGTAATGCTTGTGATGCAAATTTGATGAAATGCAGCACATCTTTTGAAGGTAAGGGGAAATATTTTTATCGAATCCCTTTTATTTTCCTGAACGGGAGGCTTCTTTTCTTGGTACTAAAAGTTCTGCAATCAAAATAAGCAAAAGACTGATGATGGTTGTCCCCAAAACTTTTCCAAGGAAAAATAGGAAATCACCAAATTGAAGCCACTCTATAAGTACCAGACAGGTATGGTGTATGAATGTAAGAATGCCGGCATAGGTAATATAAGGCACCCAGCCCATCGTAAGGTGACCCGGTTCTTTGTAGCCGGCTTCGGCAGACTCTTGAGCCAGCAACAATTGAAGTAGATAGGGTCTTAGGTATGCGACCATCACACAGGGGGAAGCATGTAATCCGGGTGTTCCGGTGAAATAATCCAGCGAAAGACCAAACAGGAAGGCCATCAGGAGCAAGGCCACCCGGTTGATGCGAATAGGCAGCCATAAGATGAAAAGGAAATACAGATAGGGAACAATGAACTGGTGCAGGGGGGGAATGGAATTTAACACAAACACCTGCAACAAAATGAAGGCAATCAGTCGGAAAATATGTTTGATGACCGGATTCATTGTTTATTGGGAGTTGATTGTTCCAGGTTGAGTTGCTCCTGATAAAAAACGTTTTCAATCAAGTAAACATATTGAATGCTATAAAAGTTAACCGCAGTCTTTACACGGAGAGTAAAGAAATTGCTTTCTGCATCTGAACTTATTTTACTTACTGTGCCAATTGGTAATCCAGGGGGGAAGTTGGCAGAATAATTGCTGGTAAGTACGGTGTCACCGGATTTAATAACAGAGCTTTTGGGTATATTCCGAAGAACCAGGTATCCCGGATCTTCACCATCCCATTCCAGGCTTCCTGCCACACCATCCTTTTTTAGCATAGCGCTTACCTTGCTATTACGGTGTAATAAACTCATGATTCGACTTATGTTCTGTCCGGTTTCCACAACTACGCCTACAATTCCGTTGGGAGAAGTAACTGCCATTCCTTTTTTCACGCCCTGCAGTGAGCCTTTTTCAATGGTCAGGAAATTGTTTTGTAGCGTGATGGTATTACCAATAACATGTGCTGACAGAAAACTGTATTTGCGGATCCTTCCCGAAGAATCTTTTAAGACATTGTCAGCCATGGTCAACTTATGGGTTACAGTATCGATGAAGCTTTCATTGAGCTGGTTTCGAAGCCGGGCATTTTCTTCTGATAACAACCGATTGGTTTCTCTTAAAGAGAAAAATTGACTTACTCCGCTGTATTGGCGGTTGATGCGACCAGTGACTTCATTGGCGGCTGTGGAGAAAACCGTGTTGTGACTTTCGCTGCTCCTGCTTAACAAAACGATACAGATGATCTGCAACACCAGAAAACTGATGAAAGTGAAGTAGCGCTGTATGAATAGAAAAATATTTCTCAAAGCCCCTTACTGATTTGAACACAAGATACAAATGGAAATGAGAGATGATTCATGTAGAAAGCCGCTTCAGAATAGCTGTAGGATTAGCGCATGATGAATGGGAAGCGCTGATAATTTTTAAGAGCCAGACCGGTTCCACGAACCACACTCTTCAGCGGATCATCAGCAACATGCACCGGCAATTTGATTTTTGCACTCAGTCGCTTGTCCAGTCCACGCAGCAGTGCACCACCCCCCGTGAGGTAAAGTCCTCTTCTGTAAATATCAGATGCAAGCTCAGGTGGCGTGGTTTCCAGTGCTTTGAGAATCGCTTCCTCTATTTTAAAAATACTTTTATCGAGGGCTTCAGCAATTTCCTGGTAGCTGACCATGATCTGTTTTGGAATTCCGGTTACCAGGTCTCTTCCGTTTACAGGAATATCATCAGGCGGGTTGTCCAGATCTTTGAGAGCGGCACCAATATTGATTTTGATTTGTTCTGCGGTTCTTTCACCAATCAATAGACTATGGTAGCGGCGCAATGCCTCCATGATATCTGCCGTGAATTCATCACCGGCAATTCTGATACTCTGGTCACAAACAATACCTGCGAGTGCTATAACAGTAATGCCGGTAGTACCACCGCCGATGTCAATGATCATATTTCCTACAGGTTCTTCCACATCAATTCCGATACCCAGCGCGGCTGCCATTGGTTCATGGATCATATAAACTTCTTTGGCACCTGCTTGCTCTGCACTATCGCGCACTGCTCTTTTTTCTACCTCTGTGATCGAAGATGGAATACAAATGACCATTCTCCATGCCGGAGGAAACAATGGTTTTTTTGGATAAATCATTTTGATCAACTCTCGTATCATCAACTCGGCAGCATTGAAATCGGCAATTACACCATCTTTTAGAGGTCGAACAGTTCTTATGCTCTCATGTGTCTTTTCATGCATCAACAATGCCTTCCTTCCCACCGCCAACACCTCTTTCATATTGTTGCGGTTGAGTGCAATGATGGAAGGCTCATTCACCACTACTTCATCGTTGTGTATGATCAGGGTATTGGCAGTACCCAGGTCCATTGCTATTTCTTGCGTAAAAAAATTAAAAATCGACATGTTCTTTCAGTATTCTCTATTGTATGCTGGAATGTTTACAAAGGTGATTGAAAATAACGGAATCACAAAGTGGAAGACCTTATTTTTCGCGGCTTTCAAGCAATTCATTCCTAATCTGGAAATTCATATCCGATGTCGCGGCGAAAATACATACCCTCAAAATGTATCTCGTCTAAGGTTGTTCTGGCAAGTTGCACAGCCTTTGTTATTGTATTACCAAAAGTAGTCACAGCCAGCACTCTTCCACCGGAGGTGACAATCTCTTCTCCATTGTTGGTTGTTCCTGCCTGAAATACCAGGATATCTCCACCCGTCGAAGCATTATCAAGCCCGGTAATCACCCGATTTTTGGGATAGTTGCCCGGATAACCCTCACTTACCGCCACAATGGTAGCGACCTTCTTGTCATAAAAAGAAATATTGGCATCTCCCAACGTGCCATTGTCCATCGCAGCCAGCAAAGCCACCAGATCGGTTTGTAACAGTGGCATCACAATCTCTGTTTCAGGGTCACCCATGCGACAGTTGTATTCTATCACCCAGGGTTCTCCCCCCATATTCATCAATCCGAAAAAGACAAAACCCTTATATACCAGACCTTCAGTCCTGATACCCGCAATGGTGGGCTCAATGATCCGCTCCCTTACTTTTTGCAAAAAGACCTCGTTTACAAAGGGTACCGGACTGATACAGCCCATACCACCGGTATTGGGACCGGTATCTCCTTCTCCCACCCGCTTATAATCCTTGGCATGTCCGATGATCTGATAACTATCCCCGTCGGTGAGGACAAAAACACTGACTTCAATTCCCTTTAAAAAGGACTCTACCACTACCGTATTTCCCGCAGTACCGAATTGTTGTTCCTTGATCATCTGCTCAAAAGCCCTGAGTGCCTCTTCATGGCTAACAGCTACGACCACACCCTTCCCGGCTGCGAGTCCGTCGGCCTTGATGACCACGGGCAGCGGATGGTTGCTGATATATTCCCTTCCTTCCTCATAATTTTCGGCAGTAAAACTGGCATAAGAGGCAGTAGGAATGTTGTGGCGTTGCATGAATTGCTTGCTGAAGAATTTACTTCCCTCTAATTGTGCCGCTGCGCGGGAAGGACCCACTACAATGATATGGCCGGTGGCTTCATCCGCTTTGAAAAAATCAAAGATGCCATTCACCAGCGGGTCCTCCGGTCCTACCACTACCATGTCTATCTTATGTTCGATGCATGCCTGCCTGAGGGCAGGAAAATCATTCACCCCCAGCGGTAGATTGGTACCCAGTTGGGCAGTACCGGGATTACCGGGGGCTATCCATAAACTGCTGCAGTGCGGACTGGCAGCTATTTTCCAGGCCAGCGCATGCTCACGTCCACCGGATCCTAGTAACAAAATATTCATTCCAAATCTATTTGCGGCGAAGGTAATAAGGGAAGATGGATTGAAGCCCTGTTTATGCAGGTTCTTCCACTCCCACGTATCTTTTTTCCGGAAGGTGACGGGCAATCAGCAGGAACAAAACCGCATTCACTACCATGATACCCGTGAACAACCAGAAATAACGTGCACCGGTGTATTGCGCGAAAAAGCCACCATTAGAAATGCTGTTATTGACCATACTGACAAAAAGATTTCCTACAGAAATACCCAGTAGATAAAGGGCGCTCATGGTACTTTTCATCGACTTGGGTGAATGGGTATAGGCATATTCGAGACAAGTAACTGATACAAGAACTTCAGCAGCAGCAAGCAGCAAATAAGCCAGAATTTGCCACCATACGGAGGGCTGGTTGCCTGCATCAACTTCCTGCTGCAGCAATGCAATGATCACAAAAGATCCGGCAGTTAATATCAATCCTGCACCAATTTTCTTCAGTGGGGTGATAGTGAGCCCCGCCTTCTCCATGGCCGGGAAAATCCAGTAAGTAAAAACAGGAATCATAGCCAGCAGGAAAATTGGATTGAAGGTTTGAACCTGCTCGGTAAGTAATTCAAATCCAAAAATGTGGCGGTCTAGTTTACCCGCCTGTAACACCCATTCAGAAAGGTTTTGATCCCACAAGGCCCAGAAAACAGGAGTAAAGGCAAAGACCATTAAAATGCGGTAAACCGCCTGAACACCTTCTACCGCCTGCGCTGAAAAATGGTGCCTGTTTTGGATACGAACCCAAAAACTCCCTTCATTCGCATTGGCTGCCTTCGATCGGAATAGACTTCTAAAACTTTCTACCAGTGCTGCCCAGGTAATAGACATGAAATTCTCCCGCTTATAACCGGAGGGCGGAACCCGCACATATTTATCCCTGCCCAGCCAAAAGATAAAAGTTGCCAGCACCATCAAAACACCGGGAATGCCAAAAGCTAACTTTGGTCCCCAATGTTTATACACCAAAGGAATCAGGGCGGTTGATACAATGGACCCTGAATTGATCGTAAAATAAAACCAGCCATACATCTTACTCAACAAGTGCTCATTCGATTTGTCAAATTGATCGCCTACGTTGGCAGAAACGCAGGACTTAATGCCACCGGCAGCAACTGCAATGATGACTAACCCCCAGGAGAACAAAGTCAGATTATTGGTGTTCATCGCCAGCATCAGGTTGCCGCAGGCATATAATATAGATACGTAGAGTATTACCTTGTATTTACCAAAAAACCAATCAGCCAGAATTCCTCCCACCATCGGCATAAAGTAGGCGACCGTTACAAATAAATGTGTAAGCTCATTCGATTTGGCTTCCGCCACTGCCTGTAAAGTCGGGTCTGCGGTAGGATTGTAAAACTGTGCTACCAGGAAAGTGGTCATGATAGCACGGATGCCGTAAAAACTGAAACGTTCGGCTGCCTCATTACCTATAATGTAAGGAACCGCCGGTGGCATTCCTGTTTTCTTCACCTCTTGCTGCAATTCACTCATATGTCGTATTTTGGGACTTAAAGATATTGGAAAGATACAGCGGAAACTGATTTTATCCGCTGCAGTTTTCCTTACCATAAAAATACTTGCCATGTCTGCTGAAAAAAAATCCTTCCGCCCTTATGTGGCTCCTGAGTCCAACACCAAAGAGCTCACCGTTAAGTCCATTTTGGTGGGCAGTCTCTTTGGCGTCATCTTTGGCGCCTCCACCGTTTACCTGGCATTGAAAGCCGGATTGACCGTATCAGCTTCTATTCCCATTGCAGTTATTGCTATTACACTGGGAAGAAAATTACTCAAGACAACCATCCTCGAGAACAACATCATTCAAACCACCGGCTCAGCCGGGGAAAGCATCGCTGCCGGTGTCGCTTTTACACTGCCCGGCTTCCTGTTTTTATCATCACCCACCAGTGCGGAGTATTTTAATTACCTCACCATTCTTATCCTCGCCATTGTCGGCGGATTGTTGGGTACCTTGTTAATGGTTCCTTTGCGCAAAGCCCTTATTGTTAATGAGCACGAAACCCTGCCTTATCCGGAAGGTACTGCCTGCGGCGACGTACTGAAAGCAGGAGAGAAGGGCGGAGATTTTGCCAGAACGGCTTTTTGGGGACTGGGCGTGGCCTTCCTTTATGCACTGCTCCAAAAAGTACTACACGTGATTGCAGAAACACCGTATTACGCTACTCGTCAAATCAATAAATTTTTTCCTTCAGCAAAAATCTCCGCTGAGATCACACCCGAATACCTCGGTGTGGGTTATATCATCGGTTGGCGCATCGCCGGTGTACTGGTAGCAGGTAGTGTATTGAGTTGGCTGGTATTGATTCCCTTGCTGAGTACTCTCGTGCCGGGAGAAGTAATTGCGACACAGTTGGTGAAACTGGGTTATCTCGCGGATGTCGCCCGTGCCGGTGGCAAGGGCGGATGGGACCCGGTTACGAAGACTTTTGGGGATTATTCCAGTGCGATCTACTATGCATATGTTCGTCAGATAGGTGCCGGCGCCGTGGCTGCAGGAGGCGTAATCACACTGATCAAAACCATTCCTACCATCATTCAATCTGTAAAAGGAAGCATGGCATCGCTCAAAGCGGAAGGTGAAACTTCAGCGGCTTCTGTATTGAGAACAGAAAAAGACCTGAGTTTAAAAGTGGTGGGCTTCGGAAGTCTGGGACTGGTAGCACTCATCACGTTACTTCCACAGATACCAGGAGACAGTCTCATTCAAAAATTACTGGTGGGCGTACTCGTTCTTCTGTTCGGTGCTTTGTTTGTAACGGTTGCCAGCCGCATCGTGGGCTTAATCGGCTCATCGAATAGTCCGATCAGCGGCATGACCATCGCCACAGTGATGGGAACCAGTCTGATTTTTTTAGCTGTGGGCTGGACGGGACAAGCATTTGAGCCACTGGTATTGGTTGTTGGTGGTATGATTTGTATTGCTGCTGCCAACGCAGGAGCCACATCACAGGATTTGAAAAGTGGTTACATCGTTGGTGCAACACCCAGGAATCAACAGATAGCATTGTTCGTGGGTGCCATAGTTTCCTCGATCGTTATCGGCATCACCGTGAAATTCTTAGATAAGCCCTCTTCTGAAATGGTAGAACAAGGTATTCAACATGCCATCGGTACTGAAAAATTTCCGGCACCACAAGCCACACTGATGGCAACACTGATTAAAGGTATCCTTTCACAGAATCTGGACTGGCAGTATGTTGTAGTGGGCGTATTCCTCGCAGTAACCATGGAACTCTGTGGCATCAAGGCCCTCAGCTTTGCTATCGGGGTTTACCTTCCATTGGCCACCACACTGCCAATATTCATCGGTGGTGCTATTCGCGGATTGGTGGAAAGTCGCCAGAAAAAAGACCGGCACGCAGTGAGTCCGGAAGAAGAAGAATTGGGCAGGGGTAATTTGTTTGCAACAGGACTGGTTGCCGGAGGTGCAGTAGCCGGCGTGTTGATTGCCTTTTTGGCCGGCTCCACGAGCGGAGAAAAATTCCTGGGGGCCGTGAGTACAGAACATGCAATATTGTCAACAATCGGCGAGGGAGGATATTTCTTACTTGGCACCGTATTTTTTGCATTGATGGGCTGGATCCTCTACCGGGTGGCTACCAAAAAATAGCAGATAAAATCAGTGGTGAACAATTTGCTATGGGCTTAAACAATTTTGAATGCAATGGTATTTAAACATTCATTCATTGTAGAGGTCTATCCATAAAACAAGTTGTATGCGCTTTGTTCCGAAAAAAGCTTTGCTGACGATACTGGCACCCCTCGTGATTTATGGATTCACCGATCCCGGGAATTCCGGCAGCCGTGAAACTGTAAAGATGCCTTATCGAAAAGCCGGACTCACCCACGAACAGGCAGCAGCACACTTATTGAATAGGTTCACTCTCGGTGCTACCCCGCAACAAGTGAAGGCAGTAACTGAGCAGGGACTGAACAAATGGTTCATTGAACAGCTCAATGGAAATCTTCCCGATGAAGAGATTGCCCGTCGGTTACCCGCCGAAAACTATCCTGCCCTCACGATGAGCAATGAAGCCATAGTTGCTAAATATGTGAATGCCGGACAAGCCATTCGGTTGGCTGTAAAAAACAAACTCATCACCACCGATTCGGTGGCCCAGTTGGGGAAGCCTGAATACCGACAGCAGTTACAACGATTGATGAAGGAGCAGGGACTGGAAAATCAGCAGGAACTCAATCGCCAGTTGCTGAACCAGAAAATTGTACGTGCCGCCTATGGATCGAATCAACTGCACGAAGTGATGACCGATTTTTGGTTCAATCATTTCAATGTATCACTTACCAAGGGCGCTAGTCAGCGTTTTGTCTTAACATATGAAAGGGATGCCATACGCCCCAATGTCGTAGGAAATTTCAGTGACCTTTTATTATCCACCGCCCGGCATCCTGCCATGCTCGAATACCTCGACAATGTTGGCAGTGTGAGCAATAACAACGAATTCACCCGACGCAGGGAACAATCTGCAGCAGCACAACGTTTGCGGAAGCAGTTGGAAAAAAAATTACAAGACACCGGTAATCCCAATCAGGCAGCCATGCAGCAGTTGGCCAACCGTGCACGCATGCAGGGCTTGAATGAAAACTATGCCCGGGAAGTAATGGAATTGCATACCCTCGGTGTTGATGGCGGATATACCCAGGAAGATGTTACACAGGTAGCGCGTGCCCTGACAGGATGGACCATCAGACCGCTGAATTCCGATAACCCAATGAACCAAGTAAGGGAAATGGCAGGACGTGCTGCTGCGTTTGCTGAAAAAGACAATGTAGAAGTTGGTGACTTTTTATTTCGTGCCAACAGACACGATGAAGGGGAGAAAAAGATTCTGGGAAAAGTATATGATGGAAAAGCCGGTTATCAGGAAGGAGTAGAAGTATTGCAACAATTGTCTGAACATCCCTCCACAGCAACATTCATTTGTAAAAAAATTGCGACCCGCTTTGTTTGCGACTCACCCTCCGTGAATCTGGTGCAGGCAATGGCCGCTACCTTCCAAAAAACAAAGGGCAATATTCGTTCGGTTCTCATTACCTTGGTGAATCACCCTGCATTTTGGGAGCCAACTGCGCTCAGAGAAAAAGTGAAGTCCCCTTTCGAACTTGCCATCAGTGCCATCCGCGCCTCGCAGGCAGATGTGCAGCAACCTTTGCAAATCAATAACTGGATCACCCGCATGGGACAGCGACTCTATAGTTATGCAGCTCCCACCGGATTTCCCGACAGGGCTAATTTCTGGATCAACACCGGGTCTTTACTGAACCGAATGAATTTTGGAATCGCATTTGCAGCAGGAAGAATTCCGGGAGTAAAAGTGAATTGGCTTGCACTCAATGATAACCATGAACCGGAGAGTGCGGAAGATGCGCTACGTGTATATAGTCAGCTTTTACTTCCTGAAAGAAATCAGGAAGAAAATATCCGCCGCCTCACGGCATTGCTGAAAGAGCAGCAGTTGGAGGAGAAAATCAAGCAGGCATCAGGAATGAATAACCAGGCCGCGCTAATGGAAGATACTATGTCCATAGCTTCGAATGAAATGAAGGAAATGCCCGAGCGCAGAAGAAGACGGCAACAGGAAGCAATGGCAGACAACCTCACTGCAACTGCAACGCCGGCACAACAAAATACTTTACAACAGGTCGCCGGCATCATCATTGGCTCTCCTGAATTTCAACGTCGCTAAGCTAATTACCCGACTTTTTAAACACATTATATGAATAAGAGAAGAGCTTTCATTAAATCCGGAACCCTGGCATTGTTTGCTGCCGGTTTTCAGGGGGGAATTCCCGGATTTTTACTACGGGCAGCTGCTACGCCTGCAATGACATCTTCCGCCGGCAAAAAGAAAACCCTGGTATGTATTTTTCAGCGCGGGGCGATGGACGGATTGATGGCAGTAACTCCCTTTACAGATCCCGCATTAAAAGCACTTCGTCCCGGTCTATTCATGAGTCCGGCAGAGAATGAAGGAAAGATCATTGATCTGGATGGAAGTTTTGGCATGCATCCTTCTTTACAGTCATTACATCCTTTTTTTACAGATGGTCGTCTTGCCATTGTTCATGGTGTGGGAAGTCCTAACAATACCCGCAGCCATTTTGATGCACAGGATTATATGGAATCGGGTACTCCTTTTAGCAAGAGTACTTCCAGTGGTTGGCTGAATAGAACGGCAGCACAACTCACAGCGACACCCTCGCCTTTCAGAGCAGTAAGTCTCACCTCTGCATTGCCCCGCAGCATGTATGGAGAGCAGGAAGCGCTTGCCATCAATAATTTGCAGGAGTTTGCGCTGCAAGTACGGGGTAATCCCATGGCGACGAAAATGACTGCCGGTTCCTTTGAACAATTGTACGATGTAACGACCAGTGAATTGCTGAATAAGACAGCGAAAGAAAGTTTTGATGCCATGCGCCAGTTGCGTGAAGCAGGCAAAAACAGTTATCCGGTAACGGCGGGTGTGGTGTATCCTAATTCGCCCTTAGGAAATTCATTGCGTCAGATCGCAGTATTGATAAAAATGAATATCGGCCTCGAAGTGGCGTTTGCCGAGAGTGGTGGCTGGGACACCCATTTTAACCAGGGCACACTGAATGGTGCGTTCGCCCGCAACCTAAAAGACTTCAGTGATAGCATTGCTGCTTTCTGGCAAGACCTGGCAGCGTATCAGGAACAGGTTACCATCATGACCATGACAGAATTTGGCAGAACAGTACACCAGAATGGAACCGGAGGAACAGACCATGGGCGCGCCAGTTGTTTGTGGGTATTGGGAAATGATGTGAAAGGTGGCAATGTTTATCAACAGATGAAATCGCTCAGCAAAGAGAACCTGGAAGATGGAAGAGATGTGCCTGTCACTACTGATTTCCGTTCTGTTTTCAGTGCAGTAGCTGCCGGCCACCTTTCCCTGAAATCAGGGGAAGGACTGTTCCCCGGATGGGAGGGTAAGCCATTGAATATCATGCGGAGTTAAACAGAATGAACACGGCTGCCGCCTTTTCTGTATTTTTACAACAGAAACAAACATCATGCGCTGGCGGTCCATTAAATATTTCTCTCCCTTCATCGTATTCATCTTGTCTTTTGTTGCTTTCAGCAGCAGGGGCTGGATTTGTTTTCTGCCGCTGCTATTTACTTTTGGTTGCATACCCCTGTTAGAATTGTTCTTCCGTCCCTCTGATAAAAATTTATCGGCTGCTGAGGAAGAGATTGCGCGGGCAGACAAGGCCTATGATTTTCTGTTGTACGAAACCGTGGTAATGCATTGTGTTGCCTTGCTAACTTTTCTCTTCTCTTTGAAGGAACCCGGACTCGATTGGGTGACACTGACCGGAAGAGTGATTGCAATGGGCTTGCTCTGCGGTGTGTTTGGCATCAATGTAGCCCACGAATTAGGACATCGCCATGACCGCATTGAGCAGTTCATGGCCAAGATGCTCTTGCTTACTTCTCAGTACATGCATTTTTTTGTAGAGCACAACAAGGGACATCATAAAAATGTAGCGACACCCTTTGATCCTGCTTCGGCGAGATATGGAGAATCGCTCTACACATTCTATCCCCGCACTATTATAGGTTCTTATCTCAGTGCCTGGCACATTGCCGGGGAGTCGTGTAAGAAAAAAGGGAAGAAGGTGTTGAGCTGGTACAATGAGATGATACAATATACCCTGATACAATTGCTGTTCGTTGTTGCTATCGGTTATTTTTTTGGCGGAAAAATTTTGCTTTTTTATATGATAGCTGCGCTGATGGGAATATTGTTGCTTGAATCAGTTAACTACATTGAGCATTATGGGTTACAAAGAAAACCCACTGCTGCCGGAAGTTTCGAAAGACCGCAACCCTGGCACAGCTGGAACAGCAATCATGTGATTGGCAGAATCATGTTGTTTGAACTCAGCCGCCACAGCGACCATCATTATATGGCCAGCAGAAAATTTCAGGTATTGCGGCACATGGAAGGGGCACCACAGATGCCGACAGGTTATCCCGGCATGTTGATACTGGCACATTTCCCACCGCTTTTCTTTAAAGTGATGCATCCGGCCATCAGCAAACTGGAAGCGCAGCGCACTTCCTCATAATTTTCCTTTCATGATTTCTTCCACGACACCCGGATCGAGCAGGGTGGTGGTATCACCGAGGTTCTCGGTTTCTCCCTCGGCTATCTTCCGCAGAATACGCCGCATGATTTTGCCACTGCGTGTTTTAGGCAGTCCCGGCACCAGTTGAATTTTATCGGGTTTTGCGATGGGACCGATTACGCGTGTTACAGTTTGCAGGATATCATTGCGAATCAAATCGTCTGAGCCATGTGCATGAGGATCATGCGATCCCTGATAAATGACAAAAGCGTAGATGCCCTGACCTTTTACAGCATGTGGGAAACCAACTACTGCGCTCTCCACTACCCCTGCATGCATATTGATGGCATTCTCTACTTCAGCTGTTCCGATGCGGTGACCACTCACGTTGAGAACGTCATCAACTCTGCCGGTGATGCGATAGAAACCATGTTTGTCCCGCAATGCTCCATCGCCGGTGAAATAGAGACCCGGATAGGTGGCGAAGTAATTTTGCCGGCAACGTTCATGGTCGCCATAGGTGGTGCGTAATATAGATGGCCAGGGGGCTTTGATACAGAGATTGCCTGCAATCGTTTCATCTCCCACGGCTGTTTTTTCATTTCCGGTTTCATCCACCAATAGCAATTGAACGCCCGGCAGTGGAAGGGTGGCCCAGCTGGGTTTGGCGGGAGTGATGCCTGCCAGGTTGCTGATGAGACAGCCACCTGTTTCTGTTTGCCACCAGGTATCGACGATGGGACATTTTTTCTTGCCTACATTTTCATCGTACCAATGCCAGGCCTCTTCATTGATGGGTTCGCCAACGGTTCCTAAAACTTGCAGTGATGAAAGATCTTTTCCCTGCAAGGGTTCTTTTCCAAAACCCATCAAACTTCTGATTGCGGTTGGGGCAGTATAAAATATATTGACACGGTATTTATCGATGATGTCCCAGAACCTGCCGGCATCGGGCCAGGTAGGGATACCTTCGAACATCAGCGTGGTGGCGCCGGCGCTCAAAGGACCGTACAGGATATAGCTATGGCCGGTGATCCATCCGATGTCGGCGGTACAGAAATGTATCTGACCGGTCTGGTATTGAAATACATTCACAAAAGTGTAGTTCGCATAGATCATGTATCCGCCGCAGGCGTGCACAACACCTTTGGGTTTACCGGTAGAGCCGGAGGTGTAGAGGATGAAAAGCGGATCTTCTGCATCCATTTCTTCTGCTGTGCTGCATACGATGCCTGATTCGACAACCTTGTTCATTTCTTCTTCCCACCAGATATCTCTGCCCTTGAGCATTGAAACGGGCGTATTGGTACGGGCGCATACGATCACACGTTCGATGCCATCGTAACCGATGAGTGCATCGTCGATGATATTTTTCAGTGGGATGTCTTTTGCTCCGCGGAAAGCGCCGTCACAGGTGATGATGAATGCTGCTTTTGCATCTTGCAATCTGTCGGAGATGCTTTGGGCGGAGAAGCCGCCGAATACTACGCTGTGGATGGCGCCGATGCGGGCGCAGGCGATTACGGCGATGGCCAGTTCGGGTATCATGCCCATATAAATACAAACGCGGTCTCCTTTTGTAACACCATTGTTGAGTAAGACTTGAGCGAAGCGACATACCTGTTCATGCAGTTCCCGGTAGGTAAGTGTTCTTGCAGCTTCATTGGGTTGATTGGGTTCCCAGATGATGGCGGCTTGTTCGCCTCGTTCTGCCAGGTGGCGGTCCAGACAATTTTCGGTGATGTTCATTTTTCCACCCTGGAACCATTTGATGTTGGGTTCGGTGAAATTCCATTCCAGGGCGGTATGCCATTTTTTTCTCCAGGTAAAGTGTTCGGCGATGCCAGCCCAGAATCCGGCGGGGTCTTCCATGCTTTGTTGGTAGGTGCTTTGATAGGCCTCAAAACTTTTGATCTGATAGGGGTAAGACATGGTTAAGCGATAATAGGTTAAAGGTACAAACGGGAGTATAAAAAAAGAATACGAATTCATTCATAAAATAGTTTTTCACCGAATAGTCTTGCTCTATAGGCGCACATGCACTTCCTGCAGCGCAGCGCTGGAGGACTATGCGGCATGCTTTTCAATTGCTCTGTCCATACATTGATGCAGATACCTACTCATTAGGTTGATATGCAATCCACCCGCACAGTCTTCTCGCTTCATTCGAAAAACTATGCGGAGGAAAAAATACAAAAATTGCTTTATTGGAAATCAATGTTTTAAGTCCACAAATGGGGCAGGTAATTACGGTTTTCCGCATTTATTTTTTCAAAAAGAGCATAGATTGATTATTTATTGAGACTAAATCAAGAATTTACAGTAAAGGTTTTAAAGCTTGATTCTGGATAGGCAAGTAGGGAGTATCGTTTCATTATTAGAGCTAAAATTACTAGGGAATAAAAATGAAGCTGATAGTGTATGTTGTCTTTGGCAAGCAATTTGCTGTTTTTGTTTTCGCCTGAAGGATTCCTGGCATAAAATGGTTTTAAATACAATTCATGAAATATTTTTCTAGTCTTATCGTCGCAATCATCCTGTTCAGTCAAACCAATGCCCAGACAAAACTTTTACAGTTTTCAGCAGGCTCTAATTTAAATGGTACGGGAGACAGCTTCGGGTTTAGTTTTTTTACGGAATACAGTAAAAAATTGAAGCAAAAACTTACTTGGTCTAACTCATTGGGAGGAACTATTAATGATGGCACACTTTATTCAATTTTTTACCAAACAACTTCAGGTCAAGTAAGAGACGGTTCAGTTCGTTATACAACTGCTGGGTTCCAGGCAGCTTCTCATATTGGCTATAGTTTTATTACCTCACAAAAACATGACTTTCAGTTTCGCCTCGGAAGCGTGTTAAGATACCAATCTACTTCTTTGCCGGATGCGGTCAGTCTCGAACCTATCCCTGGTGTGCCATTTCCAGTTGTTGTATTTCAAAATTTAAGTCCTTTAAGAACCTTGGCAGTTGGGGGAAGCGGACAGTTATTATACAATTACACAATGAAAAATAATATTTGTCTGGGTGTTCTAGCAGGTCTTCAGTTTGATACGCAAGGTGATACTATTTCTCAGCTTATGTTTACAATCGGGAAACGGTTTTGAAAATAATAGTTGGGAGAGTTCATTAATACTATTTCCTCCGAATGGTCTTGCTCCATATGCGCACATGCGCTTCCTGCGGCGAAGCGCTGGAGGACTATGCGGTATAATTTTTCAATTTCTCCTCTTTTTTCCTCCGCGAAGTCTTCCGCCTTTGGCGGAGACTTTGCGGCATTCTTTTCAATTGCTCTGTCCATACATTGATGCAGATACCTACTCATTTGGTTGATATGCACTCCACCCGCACAGTCTTCTCATTTCATTCGAAAGACCCTGCCTTTACTTTAAATATTCTTAAAAACATTTGTAAATTTTCAAACGAAAAGCAAATCATTATTTTCAATGATATACTAGGTTATATTTAATTCTCTTTCATGCCGCAGGGTCTTCTTCCGCGAAAGGCGAAAGAAAGACCCTGTGGAGAAAAAAATCAAACACTCACTTCATATCCCCCCTGCTCATTGATATATGTATTTTGCCAAATGATACAAAAGCCGTAAGTTGACTTTCGTTCATTCAAATAACACAATGCAGCAAAAAGGAATTTGGAAAGTAATCGGCGCCTCCAGTCTCGGTACCCTCATCGAATGGTACGATTTTTACATCTTTGGTAGTCTAGCCACCGTACTCGCCGGTCAGTTCTTCCCGAAAACCAATCCCACCGCTGCCCTGCTATCCACCCTCGCTACCTTCGCTGCCGGCTTCCTCGTTCGTCCCTTCGGCGCTATCGTATTCGGTAGACTCGGTGACATCATCGGTCGCAAACATACCTTCCTGCTCACCCTCATCATCATGGGAGGCGCTACCTTCGCTATTGGTCTCATCCCCTCATTCGAATCCATCGGCTTCCTGGCACCCCTGCTGGTACTATTGCTGCGTTTGCTGCAAGGACTCGCACTCGGTGGTGAATACGGCGGCGCCGCTACCTATGTCGCCGAACATGCACCCGATCACCAACGGGGTTTCTATACCTCCTGGATTCAAACCACCGCTACACTCGGACTCTTTGTTTCACTGGGCGTTGTGCTCCTTACCCGTCACTCCCTCGATGCCAACGAAACCCGCTCCATCGCTAAATTCAATGAATGGGGCTGGCGCATCCCCTTCCTCCTCTCCATCTTCCTTGTCATCGTCTCCGTTTACATCCGTCTCAAAATGAAAGAGTCACCCCTCTTTCAACAAATCAAAGAAGCCGGTCAACTCTCCGTTAACCCACTTAAAGAAAGCTTCGGTCATACCACCAACCTGAAAATGGTACTGCTGGCACTGTTCGGGGCAACCATGGGACAAGGCGTTGTATGGTACACCGGTCAGTTTTATGCACAGTCCTTCATCGAAAATGTATGTAAAATAGATTTCGACCAATCCCGTACCCTACTCATCTGGGCCATCCTGTTCGCCACCCCATTCTTCGTGGTCTTCGGTGCCTGGAGTGACCGCATCGGCAGAAAATGGATCATGCTGACAGGTATGTTGCTGGCAGTACTTACTTATCCTGTTTTGTTCAAAGGTCTATTGCAATTATCCGACCTCAAGGGACAAATAGAATTGGCAGACCTGAAACAAATCAAGAGAAACCTCGTGCCACTGCCCGCAACAGGTGACACATTCAGAACTGTAACACACCAGTATTTTTATGCATCCGGAGCTGTTCGCACGGAAGTAATCAAAGACACAGCGTACAGTGGCGGACTGAAAACAACACTGCATCCTGAAAAAAAATATACCATCCAACTGGGCAATGAAGCCTATTGGAAAATGGTACTCTTGGTGTTCATCATGATTCTCTATGTAACCATGGTATATGGTCCCATCGCTGCCTTCCTGGTTGAACTCTTCCCCACCCGCATCCGCTACACATCCATGTCACTGCCTTATCACATCGGCAACGGTGTATTTGGCGGACTCACTCCCTTTATCGCCACCCTGCTCACTACCATTCAAACAGATAATAAACTTGCCGGACTTCAATATCCCATCATTATTTCCGGTGTATGCTTTGTCATTGGCGCACTTTATCTTTCCAATAAAGCACCTCAACACGCTACTTCCTAACCCTAACAACTATTCTATGAATTTAGTAAAGCGATATGCCGGCATTCTTTGGATAGCACTGGGTCCGGTTGCCATGTATTTTCTTCTTAGAACCGCTGCTGCTGAAATACACCAAAAACCCGTCTCAGATACTTGGATCCAATGGGGAATATTTACAGTAGTGGCGCTGCCCATCGCTGCGGGCATGATCTTCTTCGGCATTTTGGCACTGCGGGGTGCCTATGATCACTTGCCCGAAGAATCGGATACTCCTGGTTCAGGAGATCGATAATTTCACATTATTTTATCCCTGAATCTGGTTTCATCAGCGATGAATCAATGGTTCTGCGGTATTTTTGGCAATAATTCAATTTCATGTCCATTATTGTTGCTGGTATTCAAAAACGCTATGGTAACCAACTGGCTGTTGGAGGCGTGTCTTTTGAACTGCAACGTGGTGAGATCGTCGGATTTTTAGGTCCCAACGGTGCCGGAAAAAGCACCACACTCAAAATGATCACAGGGTACGTTCAACCCGATGCAGGCACCATTTGGGTAGAAGGATTATCGGTAGAAACTCACTCGCTCGCTGTGAGGAAAAAAATCGGATATCTTCCAGAATCGAATCCGCTTTACTATGATATGTATGTTCGCGAGTACCTGCATTTTATTGCCGGAATTCATGGCCTACTTCATCCCGATGAGCCGGTTAAAAAGGTCATCGAAATGACCGGACTCAACCGCGAGGCACACAAGCGTTGCGGACAATTGTCTAAAGGGTACAAGCAGCGGGTCGGACTGGCAGCAGCACTGGTGCATAATCCGCCGGTATTGATATTAGATGAACCTACCAGTGGTCTCGACCCCAACCAGATTGTAGAAATCAGGGAGGTGATTCGAAAGCAGGGTGCTGACAAAACCATTTTATTTTCTTCTCATATTTTGCAGGAAGTGGAGGCCATCTGTGATCGGGTGATCATTCTCCACCAGGGGAAAGTTGTGGCCGATAACAGAATTCGCCAATTGCAGCAGGAAGAAAACTCCGGACAGGTCCTGGAAGTTCAATTGCGAGAGGAAGTGGCAGAGCAGGAATGGAGGGAAGTACCCGGCGTTCAGCAGTTAATTGCTATGGGTGGAGGACGTTACCGTATCAGCACGCAGGATGCAGAACAGCTCAGCAGGGCTTTGATGCAATGGACCGTTCAAAAAGGATATACGCTGTTGTCCTTCCAGCGGGAAGAATCATCACTCGAAGATGTATTTAGACAGCTCACCTCGCAACAACCATAGCAGGAAAGCTAACAAAATCGGCCTTTTACAAGGATTTTACCCCTATTTTTCGCTAACCAATTTCAATTAATTACCTTGCGGCACAAATAAAATTTATTCTGACCAACTAAAAATGATGATTCATGAGCTACATTATTGATGTACATGCGAGACAAGTATTGGATAGCCGGGGTAACCCCACAGTAGAAGCCGAAGTGGTAACCGACGAAGGTGTAGTAGGAAGAGCTGCTGTTCCCAGTGGTGCCAGCACCGGAATGCACGAAGCCGTTGAAATGCGCGATAACGATAAAAAGAAATACGCCGGCAAAGGAGTTTTGAATGCCGTGAAGAATGTGAATGAAAAAATTGCTCCTGTCCTGAATGGATACGATGTGACCCAACAGACCGCCATCGATGGAGAAATGCTTGCACTAGATGGTACGCCCAACAAATAAAAACTGGGTGCCAATGCTATACTAGCAGTTAGTCTGGCAGTTGCTCGTGCTGCTGCTGAAGAAGCTGATCTGCCGCTGTACAGATACATCGGTGGTACCAATGCCCGTACCCTGCCCATCCCCATGATGAATATCCTGAATGGCGGTGCGCATGCAGACAACAAAATCGATTTCCAGGAATTCATGATCATGCCCGTAGGCGCCAACTCCTTCAGTGAAG
>JBJTTC010000105.1:0-68985 GCA_046079965.1 Sediminibacterium sp.
AATGGCTCTTATGACGATGCAAGGGACATTTTTCAGGAAGCAATGATTGTGCTGTATGAAAAGGCTCAGAGCGACAATTTTGTCTTAACCTGTCAAATTAAAACCTATGTATATTCCATATGTCGGCGTTTATGGCTCAAACGGCTCCAACAACAGGGAAGATATTCCCAACCCTTGGAAAACCTGGAAGAAACTATTGGCGTTGAGGAAGAAATAGAGGACCATGAAAAGCGAAATGCAGCTTTCGCCATCATGGACAGGGCCCTGGGAAGTCTGGGTGAACCCTGCAAAAGCCTGCTGGAGGCTTATTACATCCAGCAAAAAGATATGCAGCAGTTGGCAGAGATGTTTGGTTACACCAATGCCGATAATGCCAAAAACCAAAAGTACAAGTGCCTGATGCGCTTAAAAAAATTATTCTTCACGCAGTACAACATAGGTGAATGATGCAAATGGATGATATTCTTTTACAAGAGGCGATAGAACGATACCTTAGAAATGAGATGTCGCAACAGGAGCGTGCCTATTTTGAACAACTTCGAACCAGTACGCCTGAAATCGATCAAATGGTTGTAGAGCATGCCATGTTTCAACACGAGATGGACTTCTACTCCAACCGTCGCCGCATTAAAAATGAATTCCACGACACTTATCATAAGTTGTTGCAGCAAGGCATCATTCAAGACGGTACCGAAAAGAGCACCGGAGGAAAAATCATACAGCTGTTTCACCGCTACAAACGGGTTACCGGCATAGCTGCTGCTGTAGGTGGTGTCATAGCATTGGTCATCAGCGGATTGGTAGTGTACTTTTCTCCGGTCAACAGCACCCAATTGGTGCAATTGAGCAAAGACATTGAAGTTATCAAGCGCAAGCAACAATATCAGGGTAACCTGATCAATGAAGTGAAAAGTAAGATTCCGGAAAATGCCCGGCTAATCAGTGGAGGTACCGGTTTTATGATAGACACCAAAGGTTATTTGCTTACCAATGCCCACGTATTAAAAGGGACGGGTGCTGTTGTCATCAATGGCAAGGGGCAGGAATTCAAAGCCAATATTCTGCACACAGACCAACAACGTGACCTCGCCATATTAAAAATAGACGACCCTGAATACGAACCCCTTCGCTCTCTTCCCTACGGTATCCGCAAGACAAATTCCGAATTGGGAGAAGAAATCTTCACACTGGGTTATCCACGCAATGACATTGTTTATGGGGAAGGGTATCTGAGCTCCCGAAGCGGCTTTAATAGTGATACACTCTCCTATCAATTGCAGATCAGTGCCAATCCCGGCAATTCGGGTGGACCGGTATTCAATCGACAGGGTGAAATTGTCGGCGTTTTAAGTACCCGCCAGGCTCAAACTGAGGGGGTGGCTTTCGCTGTAAAGTCGGCATACATTTACTCCATGTTGACAGACCTTAAAAAGTCGGGTACCTCAGAACTGACCAATATCAAGATTAACTCCCGCTCTGCGCTTCGTGGTATGGACAGAAAAGAGCAAATCGTTCGCATTGAAAATTGCGTCTTTTTTGTGAAAGCTTACGAGAGATAATACCTTTTAAATACTGCGCCTCATTTTTCCGCCCATAAATTGGCTGGATACTCTTTTTGTTCCACCAACCGGCGGATATTTTTTTCCACTTCCGGAGCGTCTTCCTGATAAGTAACCCCAAACCACCGGGCCTCGGTGGGTATCACCCTAACTATCCCCTTTTTCTTTTCAATGAAAGAACGGGTGGCTAGTGGAAGAAAATATTCAGATTTTAATTCCTGACCATGCATCTGAAGGAATTCTTGAAAACCTTGCTCGCAGAATTCAACAAAACCGGGAGCATAGCAAAAGAAATTCATGCTTACAGTACTTTCTTCGGCTAAAGGATGTTCCTCTCCGCCCTCCCTGAATACCACAGTTCCGGCATCATTTCGGGTAATACTGGTTCTTTCCTGAATATCGGTCAATAGACCTTCAGCATTCACAGAGCAAACACCCCGGCTGACTGTACCATTTTCACTCAGTGTATTGCTTAATTCGTAACCGATGATACAATGTGTTTGTTCATTGCACTGTTGGGTTAAAAAAGCATGAGCTTTTACAAATGCATCTCTTCCATAAAAGTCATCTGCATTGATGATAGCAAAAGGTTCACTCAGGTGACCTTTGCAACAAATCAATGCGTGGGCAGTACCCCATGGCTTGGTTCTTCCTTCAGGCACGGAGAAGTCACCCATGAAAGCCTCGAGGTACTGGTAAACATAGTCAGTTGCTATTTTACCTTTGAGTTTGGGTTCCATCATTTCCTTGAAAATCTGGGCAAAGTCTTCTCGAATGATAAAAACTGCCTTCCCAAATCCGGCCCTGATAGCATCGTAAATGGAGTATTCAAGAATTGTTTCTCCGGAAGGGCCGAAGGACTGGGTTTGCTTTCTGCTGCCGTAGCGGCTGGCCATACCGGCCGCAAGAATAACCAATGTGGGTTGCATGCTTTAATTTTATGCCATCGGAATAGGGCACGAAACTACATATATTCCTAGTTGCTGCCAACTGCCTGTCAAGAACCTATGGTGAAGTTTTCCCCTGTTATTCAACCCCTGCCCAATCTCTTTCCCGGGAAACCGGTTGTTTCTGTGTTAGGACTTCATACCATTCATCCTATCATTAGTGGAAACAAATGGTTTAAACTGGCACCCTATATTCAGGCGGCCAAAAATGCAGGTTGCCATAAAATTATTACAGCAGGGGGTGCTTATTCCAATCATATCATAGCAACCGCCAGGGCAGCGCGTGATGCGGGCATGTTGAGCAGTGCATATATTCGGGGTGAGGAACCGCAAATGTTATCTCCTACCCTTCTGGATGCAAAGAGGGACGGGATGGAACTGGTTTTCCTGAACAGAAGATCATTTGCCGATTTAAATTTGCCTCCCGGCCCTATTCCGGGGACAGGTCACTATTTCATACCGGCAGGAGGTAAAGGAAAATTAGGAGTAGTAGGATCAGCGAGCATCATCGCATCTACCCACTGTAATTCTTTTTCGCACATTGCAGGTGCATGTGGAACCGGAACAATGATAGCCGGCCTGCAATATGCAGCAACAAGTTTTCAAAAAATCATTGGCATTTCTGTTTTAAAAAATTTACCTGAACCACTTCCTTCCATTCGACAAGAACTGGAGGGTTTGAATTGTAACCGGCTACCCGAGATTTTTCACTTCGCCTACGGTGGATATGCTCAACCGCACCCTGTAGTACTTGCTTTTATGCAGGAAGCCTGGGAAAAAGAAAGATTGCCATTGGATTTTGTATATACCGGAAAATTATTCTGTGCCATTCGACAATTGCGGGAGGAAGAATTTTTTCCCCGAGAAGCAACAATTTTATTGATTCATAGTGGCGGACTTCAGGGCAACAGATCGCTGCCTGAGGGCAGTTTACCCTTTTGATTCGAAACTGCATGTTATATTTGCAACATGCGGATTATGAGTGTTTGTAGTTGGATCTTGGTGTTTACAGGAACTTTTCCTGGCAAGTCAAATGGTATTCCTTCGGAAAAAATCAACCCATTTATTCAACAACCATCAAAACAAATAAAGACTGATCAATATAACATTTATAAATCCAACATTTTTCTTTATTCCCTGTCAGAAAAAAAATTTAGAACTTTCAGGGATTCCATTGCTTTTAAAACCCAGGATACCCTTTTTACCAGACACAATGGAAGAGTAGATATTCATCCTTTCAAGGGAAATTCAGCAACCAGAAAACCGGGCAAGAAGAATACACCACCCATGGTATTTACAGACAAAAGGGGTTATGTGAATCTTCGTTTGCCGAACACCAAATTGTACCGCTATATCGTTCGGTTTTATGAGACGGATGGCAAACTGGCATTTGAAATTCAATCACCTAAAGACGACTGGTTGATCCTGGAAAAATCAAACTTCATTCATGCAGGGTCTTTTGATTATGAAGTAATCCAGGATGGAATCATACATGAAAAGGGACGCATTTTTTTAAAAGGTTGAATTCCATCAACTGCACACAGAATTGATTTTCACTTCATCCACCAGCTGGCAGTTAAAAATGTTTTCAAAATTTAATTTCATTCTCTCCTTTACTTCAGCCATTGATATAGGGCTGTTCAACTCCTTTTGAAGAGAGGTAACAGATTTGTTTTGAATACCACAGGGAACAATGCCCTCAAAATATGCAAGGTCTGTATGAACATTAAATGCAAATCCGTGCATGGTAATCCAGCGGCTGCATTTAATGCCCATCGCACAAATTTTTCGTTCCTTCCCTTTTGTTCCAGCATCCAGCCAAACTCCTGTTTCCCCCAGACTCCTACCACCCGTCAAACCATAGTCTGAAAGCGTCATAATCATTACTTCTTCCAGGCTGCGCAGGTACCAGCCCAAATCTGGTTTCATTTTTTCCAGATCAAGAATCGGATAGCCCACTATTTGTCCGGGTCCATGAAAGGTTATGTCCCCCCCTCGATTGATGTGAAAGAACTCAATGTTCCTTTTGATTCTCTCTTCCTCCGACCAGATGAGGTTTTTCTCTTTTCCACTCTTTCCGAGTGTATAAACAGGTGGATGTTCTACCAGCAGAAGGTGATGTCGGGTAGAGGCCCCCTCGCCTGCAAGTTTCAGTTGGGTGTTTTGCAAGAGGAGTGACTCCTGATAATCCCATACCTGTTTGTATGATTGAAAGCCTAAATCCTCAAAATACACAGTTGCTGCCATGCAGCAAAATTACAGCTAATTCGTGCATACTGAAGCTGACAGTTTACCCCGGCTTTCACCTTTGAAAGAACTATTTTTGTAACATGTCTGACAACCAGGAAATACTTACCGATGATCCTTCGGAACTGCTCTATGAGCGGAGAACATTTTTGGTTGACAAGGGTCAGGAACCGACCCGCATTGATAAATGGGTTCAAATGCATTTGGAAGGAGCTACCCGAAACAAAATTCAAAAAGGCATTGAAGCAGGGTTTTTAACTGTGAACGGAAAGGTTGTTAAAAGCAATTATAAAATAAAGCCGGGAGATGAGATCATATTGATGAGTTGGCAAAATCCCGAGCATACCCAGCTCAAAAAAGAAGATATACCCTTAAACATTGTTTATGAGGATGCCTCAGTATTGGTCATCAACAAGCCAGCCAATATGGTTGTGCACCCCGGAGTAGGTAATTATAGCGGTACGCTTTTGAATGGCATAGCGTTTTATCTTGACCGACAGCAACCAGGTATTGATGAAGAAACCCTGCCGCGGTATGGGTTGGTTCACCGCATAGATAAAAATACGACCGGACTTCTGGTGGTGGCAAAAACAGCAGAGTCAGCAGCAAAACTTGCCCGGCAATTTTTTAATCATACTGTACAAAGGAAATACATAGCATTGGTTTGGGGTGATGTAGAAGAAGATGCGGGTACCATTACCGGACACATAGCACGTCACAGACAACACAGAAAGATGTTTGATGTATATCCTGATGGGGAGACAGGAAAGCATGCCATTACGCATTACCGCGTTCTGGAGAGATTTCACTATGTTACCCTGGTGGAATGTGTTTTGGAAACCGGCAGAACGCACCAGATTCGCGTTCACATGAAATATGCCGGTCACACCTTATTCAATGACCATGAGTATGGGGGCGATGCCATTTTGAAGGGAACCATTTATCAGAAATACAAACAGTTCGTACAGAATTGTTTTGATCTTTGTCCACGCTGCGCACTGCATGCCCAAATCCTTGGTTTTGTACATCCGGTAACCGGAAAGTCGCTTCTGTTTGAGGTTCCTCTTCCTCAAGATATGCAACAATTGATTGATAAATGGCGGCAATATGTTCTGGCAATGACATCTGCTAAAAAAAAGAGTGATCCATCAATATAATTTTTTTACAAAAAGAATAAAAATTACTGCTAGAGTAATTTTTGGTACTTAATTTGATTCATCCTGTTGATTAACTATTTTTATAACTGAATTTTATTCGTCTGAAACAGTTTTTGAAGATATTACGCATCACCCTCCTGGCCATAGCAAGCTGTCTGATCATTTTTCTGTTGGCATTACAAACAGACTATGTCCAAAATAAATTGGTGCGGTATGCTACTCAACGCTTGTCGGCTGACTTAAAGACAGAAGTTAGTATTCAACACATTGGATTTTCTTTTTTTAACCGGCTGAATCTGGAAGGAACGTTGATACGTGATCAGAAAAAAGATACTCTGCTGTATGCTGGACAGATTAAACTTAGAATTACCGATTGGTTTTTTATAAAAGATAAAGTAGAATTGAGTTATATCGGTTTGGAGGAAACGAAAATTCGTTTGATTCGGAAGGACTCTATATGGAACTATGCATTCATCGCTGATTTTTTTGGAAATTCGGGAAGCAGTTCTTCGAATAAAAATCCGACGCAATTTCAATTGAGGAAAATTGACATCAAGCAGATTGATTTCATTCAGGATGACAGATGGATAGGTGAGAGAATGGTCTTCCGGTCGAGGGCCATTTTATTGGATGCCGAAGATCTTCAACTGAAGAAAAACTATTTCGCTATCAAGTCAATCCAACTGGATCGACCTTTCTTTCAGATTCAAAATTTACCCGGACTTCGACCTCCAAGACCTAATCAATTGTCTGTTTTAAAGGATACTGGAATGTATTTTAATCCGGGTCACCTGCATTTATTGGTCAGACAAATCAAGATACGGCAGGGAAGTATTTTTGTTGACGATGATTTTGACCGTCCGCTAAAAGGTTTTGATGGGGCGCACGTAGATCTGTCTCAACTCAATGCCGGAATAGAGCAGTTTGAACTGCTGGAAGATACGCTTAGGGCAAAAATTCAGTTGGGGGTGAAAGACAGAAGTGGATTGGAAATTAAAAAACTGACTACTCAATTCCGGTTCACTCCACAAATCATGGAATTGGCCAAATTGGATCTAATCACCAATAAAAGTCATCTGAAGAATTATTATGCGATGCAGTTCTCAGACTTCAATGAAGATTTTGGGCATTACATCAGCCGGGTAATCATGGATGCCAGGTTCGACCAATCGAAAGTACATACTGATGACCTTGCCTTCTTTGCTCCTGAGTTAAAAGACATACATACATCACTTACAGTAAGTGGTAACTTTTTGGGCACGGTAGAAGACTATAAAGTAACGCAATTAAAGACAGTAGCAGGAAAACAAACACTACTGACCGGCACTTTAACTATGAAGGGGTTACCGGAATGGAGTAAAACCAGTTTCTCTTTATCGAATGGACTGCTCAAAACCAATGCGTATGATCTGAGTTTGTTCATTCCTAATCTAAGCAATAGGAAAGACATCAATTTCAATGCACTGGGAGAGATCATTTACCGGGGAAGCTTTTCCGGAGACAGAGGTAAATACAACACAGCAGGTAATATTTCGACCCGGCAGGGAGGAATGATTGCGGATCTGCAGTTAGCCCTACCTGCAAAAGGGGAACCCAGCTACAATGGCAAACTGGAAACGGTTCGTTTCAATGTAGGAAAATTGCTGGGAGACAGCAATTGGGGTGCTATTAGTTTCAAGGGTAAAATTGATGGCAACAGTTTTGATTTTAAAAAAATTAGAACTGCGCTTACGGGAGAAATTGCCTCATTGGAATACAATGGATACAATTACACCAACATAGATATAAATGGTACGTTGCAAAGACGCTATTTCAATAGCGAACTAAAAATAAATGATCCCAACATTGATCTGACCGGTTCCATGGAAATAGATTTTACCCGTGATTTACCCCGCATCAATGCAGTAGCAGATCTGGTACATTCAGATTGGCAGGCACTGCATTTCACCGGCAGACCTTTGCAGGTTACGGGGTTATTGGACTTTAACTTTGTTGGGTCGAACATCGATAACTTTTCCGGTGCCGCAAAGTTTTTGAATGCAGCGGTCAAAGACGATAGAATAAGTTTGAAATTTGACTCATTGAATTTACAATCCAGCAATGCAGATTCCATTAAACTCATCCATCTCAGTAGCAATGAATTTGATGGTACGGTACTGGGAAAATTCAGCATTTTGGATTTGCCATCGGGTATTTTAAGTTTTCTTGCCAATTACTATCCTGCCTACATACGTCCACCCAAAACTGTTCCGCAAAATCAGCAATTCAGTTTTGTCATCAATACTAAAAATAACTTTGAGCCCTATATACAATTATTGCTTCCCGGAAGTGGAGGATTCAACAATGTCGTGATTTCCGGTTCAGTAGATACCCGAATGAAAAAAATCAGGATGGATGCCCGCGTTCCCTATGGTATCATCAATGGAATAAATTTCTCCGGATTTGATTTATTTGGAAATGGCAACAGGGATACGCTGACTGCCCTGGCCTCCATCAATAGCATACAGTTGAATGACAGCATTCATCTGCCCAATACAAATTTGAAAATAACCTCTCACAATGATCACAGCATTGTATCACTCAGGACAAGTGCAGACATTACACTCAATGATGCTGATATTCAGGCAGATGTTTACACACTCACAGATGGAGTAAGGGTAAAATTCCGGCCCAGTTCATTCGTTCTCAATGAAAAGAAATGGAACATTGAAAAAGAGGGAAATTTTTCTATCCGCAACAAAGAAGTATTTGCACAAAACATTCGGTTCACTCAGGGTTTTCAGGAGATATCCATACAAACAGATGAAAAAGATGGTCACACAAATAATCTTGCTGTTCAACTCAACAACGTTATTTTGGGTGACCTGAGTTCCGTTTTTTTTCAGGAACCACGCATAGAAGGTATTACCAGTGGCAAC
Organism: Sediminibacterium sp.; assembly: GCA_046079965.1. GTDB lineage: Bacteria > Bacteroidota > Bacteroidia > Chitinophagales > Chitinophagaceae > Sediminibacterium. The sequence continues at coordinate 8,829 of JBJTTC010000105.1, forward strand.
ATTTACCTCAACGATTTCTTTCGTCGCTTTCATGCAGAAGCACAATTGACAGCGGAGCAATTTCGCCTAAATGATGATTCGGTTGGACAGGTCAATATCAATGCCTCTTACGATCAGCAAAAGGGCACAATACCTTTTTCAGTTAACTCCCCCAACCCTAATTATCGATTCACTGCCAACGGTAGCTACAATCTGAAAGATAGCGGTACAAATGCCCTTTACACGCAGCTGGATGTATCAGATACAAAGATTGATTTTCTCCGTTACTTCCTCTCAGATCTTTTTACTGACATGAGTGGTAAAGCTCAAGGAAAAATTACCATTAGCGGAGATCCCAATGCACCTGATTTGTTGGGTGATGTTCGTCTTTGGGGAGCGAGACTGAAAGTCAATTATACCCAGGTTTATTATACCATTGATTCAGCTGATATCAGTTTTACAGATGAAGGAATTGACTTTCATCAATTTACCATCAAAGATCAATACAATCACTCCGGGGTAGTAAGTGGAAAGTTATTGGAAAAAGGTTTCAGTAATCTTTTCTTTGATTTGGAAGTGGCTACCAATAAAATGTTGTTGTTGGATACCAAGGCATCGGACAATAGTCTATTTTATGGAAAAGCCATAGGCAAGGCAATCTTAAAATTAAAAGGGCCCGAGAGCAAGTGTCTGCTTTCACTGGTTGCAGAATCAAATGATAGTTCACATATTTACATCCCCAATTCTGTGAGCAGGGAAAGTGGAACTGCAGACTTTATCGTATTCAGGGAATATGGCACTGAAATGGTTCCAGAAAAACCACGCAGCAATTTCAACCTCAGCATGGATCTTGACATTACCGCTACCAATCAGGTTGGTATTGATGTGATTCTTGATGAACTTACCGGGGATGTAATCAAGGCAGTAGGTAATGGAAAATTGAAAATTCGAACTGGATTCAATGAACCCCTAACCATGAGGGGCCGATATAACATAGAAAGGGGTAATTATGATTTCAACTTTCAATCGATTGTTAAAAAGCCATTTGTATTAATACCCAATGCAGGCAATTACATAGAATGGACGGGGGATCCGTACAAGGCAGATTTGCAGATAGATGCCCAATATCTTGCAGAACGTGTCAGCTTAAGTGATTTGGTGAGCTCATTAAACATGAGTGGTGCAGTAAAAGGATATCGCGGAGATGTATATGTAATTGCCATGTTGCGCAATCAACTCAATGCGCCTGACATCAAATTTAAAATAGATTTTCCCCAGGGGAGTCCGATCAAAACCGACAATGAATTCAATGCATTTTTGAAGCGACTGGAAAGAGATCAAAATGAAATTTTGAAACAAGTGGCATTTCTGATTGCATTGAATAGTTTTGCTCCTGCTGAAGTAAACACCGGCGGAACCAATCCTTACTCTATTTCAACACTGGTGGGCAATACCATCAGCCAGGCTGTTTCACGCGCTGTCAATAAAATTTTCTCTAATTTCCTTTACTCTGTTTTTAAAGACAAGAGCCTTCGATTTGATGTGGGCAGTAGTCTCTACAGCAGCAGTAGCCTCGCCACTCCTGGTGCCGGGGTAACAACCGACAACAACAGGCTTGACAGAACGAGGGTAGATCTTCGGTTGGCATATGCCTTCAACAATGATAATATTATTGTGACTGTTGGGAGTGACATAGATATCAATTTGGGTTCTACGGCATCTGTACAAAGCAGCAATACCCAGTGGCTGCCGAACCTGAACATCGAATTTGTTTTAACCAAGGACAAAAAATTACGATTGATTATCTTCAATAAAACTACACTAGATGTAAGTTTTGGCAGAAGAAATCGACAGGGTATCAGTATTTCTTATCGAAAAGATTTTGATAAACTTGTGGCTGATAAACCGAGAGAAATTACAGCGCCTCCTCCTGCTGATGCAGGGAAATAATTACCCACCTCGTTGGTTGTGATGGATCAACCAGTGAATGGCAAGTTCATACCCCTTCAATCCTAATCCGGTAATGGTTCCGGCTGCTTTTGCTGAAACATAACTGAATTTACGGAAGTCCTCCCGTGCCTGTATATTGCTGATGTGTACTTCAACAACCGATACCTTGATTGCTGCTATGGCATCCCCAATGGCAATAGAAGTATGGGAATAGGCGGCCGGGTTCAGAACAATTCCCTGGCAGGAAAGAGCATTTTGCTGCAGAGCAGTTACGAGTTCACCTTCGACATTGGATTGCGAGTAAGTAAGTTCAACATTGGGGAATACAAGGCGTAATTCCTGCATATACTCCTCAAAACTTTTTTGGCCATAAATTCCTGGTTCCCGCTGCCCCAATAAATTCAGGTTGGGTCCGTTAATGATAGCAATCTTCATACCGGGGTTTTTACGAAGGTAATAAAAATGCGGGGCTGTAAAATAAGTTGTACCAACCTTAGCAGCAGTAATTTCCTGCGCATGTTCATTGCTGAATCATGCCGATAAATTCATCAAACAGATAACGGCTGTCGTGGGGGCCAGGGGTACTCTCAGGGTGGTATTGCACGCTGAAAGCGGGTTTATTTTTCATGCGGATTCCTTCGATTGAATCGTCATTGAGGTTGATATGTGTCACTTCCACTTCGGGATGTTGGCGCACAGCTAGCGGATCTACGCCAAAACCATGGTTTTGTGTGGTAATCTCACATCGACTGGTGAGTAGATTTTTTACAGGGTGATTGAGTCCGCGGTGGCCGTGGTGCATTTTAAAAGTTGGTATGTCATTGGCAATCGCAAGCAACTGGTGCCCCAGGCAAATACCAAACACAGGAAGGTGTTGCTGTAAAATACCTTGAATGGTTTTCTTGGCATAGGGCATGGCGGCAGGATCGCCGGGGCCGTTAGAGAGAAAATAACCTTTGGGGGAAAAAGACTGAAGGCGTTCAAAAGTAGTTTTGGCTGGGAAGACGCGTAGGTGTGCTCCCCGACTGGTAAGGCAATCCAGTATGTGTTTTTTTACTCCGAAATCGAGGACTGCAATTTTAATTGTGGACTTTGGGTCGCCCAGTTCATATTCTTCAGTGGTGCTGACTGTGCTCGCAAGCTCAAGCCCATCCATATCGGGTACTTTTCCAAGAGCAGCTTGAAGAGAAGCGGCGTCGGTCAATTCGGTCGAAATGATACAATTCATGGCTCCTTTGGTACGAACATGCGTAACCAATGCTCGGGTATCAACGCCTTCGATGGCAACAATGTGGTTGGCCACCAAATAATCATGCAGGTTGCCGGTTGCCTGCATTCGGCTGAATTGTTCTTCCAGATTTCTACCTATGAGTCCGCGAATTTTCACCGAACTACTTTCTACATCTGTGGGTTTCACACCATAATTACCTATGTGTGTGTTGTTCATGATCAGTACCTGTCCGGTATAACTCGGATCGGTGAACACCTCCTGGTAACCTGTCATGCCCGTATTGAAGCAAATTTCTCCGGTAGCAGTCCCTGTTTTTCCAAAAGATCTGCCTGTAAATAGTTGTCCATCGGCTAACAAAAGATAAGCGGGCTGAGCGGAGACTGACATTTCTTAAAATTTCTGTTACAAAAAAAAGGTAAAGCAATCAGAATATCGGATAAACTTTCTCACATCGTTTCAAAAAAAAAGGCAAAACCTGTTGAGATTTTGCCTTTATAATAAGGATAAACAATTTATTCTGCGGGGGTTTCGGAGGTTGGCCGCTCTTCGGTGTTTTCCGCGGCAGCTTTTTTGGTTGAACGACCCCGACGTGTTTTTTTGGCGGGTTCCGCAGCTTTTTCAGCGGCTTTACCATAGATTTCATTGAAATCAACCAACTCAATCATTGCTTTTTCTGCATTGTCACCCGGACGAATACCCAATTTAAGGATACGGGTATAACCACCGGGGCGTGAAATCACTTTAGGACCGATAACTGTGAATAGTTCTTTTACAGCGGCCTTGTCTTGCAGATGACTGAAAACAACGCGGTGCTGGTTCATGATGGTCTCCTTGTTCTCGTTCTTCTTTGTTTTGGATATCAGCGGTTCAATGTAAGTGCGCAAGGCTTTTGCCTTAGCGAGCGTTGTTACGATGCGTTTGTGGGTAATCAGCTGACTAGCGAGGTTGCTGAGAAGAGCACTGCGGTGGGCTTTTTTGCGGCCCAGTTTGTTGACTTTGTTTCCGTGGTTCATGACTTTTGTATTTAGACCCGCACCGTGTCAGGAATTGCGGGTATTGGCAGCCAGGCTGCCGGTTTAAAAAAATTGCCCGTCTCCGGATGGAGTCGGGCAGGGTTTAATTAATTATCGAGGTTATCGAGACCCAGTTTATTCAGATCCATACCGAAACTGAGGCCTCTTTCAGTCAATACCTGTTCAATTTCAGAAAGAGATTTTTGACCAAAGTTTCTGAATTTCATCAAGTCTTCCTGTTCATATTGCACCAATTCGCTCAGGCTATTGATTTTAGCTGCTTTGAGGCAATTGAAAGCACGAACGGAGAGATCCAGGTCTTCCAATGGTGTCTTCAATACTTTGCGCAGTTGCAATACATGTTCATCCACCACATCTTCTTTCTTGTCTTCTTTGTTATCGAAAGTGATGTTTTCATCGGTAATGATCATGAGGTGTTGTATCAGGATGCGGGAAGCCTGTTTAACCGCTTCTTCCGGATGAATGGTACCATCGGTAGCAACATCAAGAATCAGCTTTTCATAATCTGTTCTTTGTTCAACACGGTAGTTTTCGATGGCATATTTCACATTCTTAATGGGAGTATGGATAGAATCGATGGCTATATATCCCAGTGGTGCATCCTTCACTTTGTTTTCTTCAGCGGGAACGTATCCACGACCTTTTCCGATATGGAGTTCGATTTCCATTTTAGCAGTGGTGTCCATGGTACAGATAACCAGATCGGGGTTCATTACCTGGAAGCTTTGAGATTGTTCACCGATCATTCCGGCAGTAAACTCAGTTCTGCCTTTTACGGTCAGTACGATTCTCTCGCTGGGCACTTCGTGATCAGTTCTGCGCTTGAAACGAACTTGTTTTAAATTCAAAATTAATTCGGTTACATCTTCAGTTATACCTTTGATGGTTGCAAATTCGTGGTTGATTCCTTCGATTTTTACTCCAACCAGTGCATAGCCCTCCAGAGAGCTCAGCAAAACGCGGCGAAGAGCGTTACCTACGGTAAGACCGAATCCGGGCTCAAGTGGACGGAATTCAAACTGACCCTCAAATTCAGAGGATTTTTGAAGAACAATTTTATCGGGTTTCTGAAAACTTAATATGGCCATTTTTTTAATTTTTCTGTGGGTAATGGTAGTTTGTTACTCTTTTTTAAAATTCTTATCGGCAGATTTACTGTTTCAGCCGGCTTTGTTATTTAGAATACAATTCTACAATCAGTTGTTCTTTGATGTTTTCCGGAACATTTTCTCTTTCCGGGAAGGTGATGAAGGTACCTTTCATCTCAGCTTCATTCCAATCGATCCAGCTGAATTTGGGGTTTTTACCACGATTCTTACTGGTAACGGATGAATTAGAAGCACTTTTTGGTCTGTAGGCAATCACATCTCCCGGCTTACACTGGTAAGAAGGGATGTTCATCACTTCCCCATTCACGGTAATGTGTTTGTGATTCACCAACTGACGTGCTTCGGGACGGCTTGCGGTAAGTCCCATGCGGTAAACTGTATTGTCCAAGCGTGCTTCCAGCAATTTGATTAGGTTTTCGCCGGTAACGCCTTTGAGACGCTGAGCTTCTTCGAAAGTTTTGCGGAATTGGCGCTCAAGTACACCATACGTGTATTTTGCCTTTTGTTTTTCGCGCAGCTGAAGGGCATACTCACCCAAGGTTTTGCGCTTGCGGGCAGCACCGTGCTGACCGGGGGGGTTGCTGTTTTTTCCCAGCCATTTTCCGTTGCCGAGAATTGGTTCTCCGAAAATGCGGGAGATTTTGGTTTTAGGGCCTGTGTAACGTGCCATGGTAAAATTTGATTTTTTAGTGACGGTGACCTATCAAAAAATCTAAAATAGATGGGTCACCCGGTTATTGAATCCGGTCGGGCCGGTTTGGTTATACTCTTCTTTGTTTGGGCGGACGGCATCCATTGTGGGGCATCGGAGTAACATCTTTGATAGAAGTCACTTCGATACCGGACTGAGCGATGGAGCGGATGGCGCCTTCTCTACCGGAACCTGGTCCTTTTACGAACACATCCACTCTTTTCAGACCTGCATCCAGGGCTGTTTTAGCAGCATCTGCAGCAGCTGTTTGAGCAGCATAGGGAGTATTCTTTTTAGAACCCTTGAAGCCCATCTTTCCTGCACTGCTCCAGCTGATTACCTGTCCGGATTTGTTGGTGAAGCTGATAATGATGTTGTTGAAGGTAGCAGAGATGCGCACTTCACCTGCGGCATCTACTTTTACTACTCTTTTTTTTGCAACAGCTTTTGCGCTGTTTTGTGCTTTTTGTGGTTTAGCCATTTTTTTGTTTTGAGGTAGTCATTTTATTTCGTCCTGCTTTGGCGGACACCCGTTTGCTCTACTTTCCGAAGAAGATCTAAGCGCGCGGGATTTTTTAGAACGGCTTGTGGCCGATCAATTATTTCTTAGCGGCTTTTTTCTTACCGGCCACTGTTTTACGCTTTCCTTTTCTTGTGCGGCTGTTGGTTTTGGTGCGCTGACCACGAACAGGAAGACCTTTTCTATGGCGAAGACCGCGGTAGCAAGCAATATCAAGCAATCTCTTGATACTCATAGAAACCTCACTTCTAAGGGCTCCTTCTACTTTGAATTCTGCATTGATGATGTTACGAATAGCAGCTTGCTCATCATCATTCCATTGGTTCACTTTTTTGTCGTAATTGATTCCAGCTTTGTCCAGAATGTACTGGGCAGTAGAGCGACCGATGCCAAAAATATAGGTCAATCCAATTTCCCCTCTTTTATTTTTTGGGAGATCTACACCGGCGATACGAGCCATATTAGTTATTTTGTTGGTGGTTTAAGTTTAATTGATTGGAGGCAAGACAAGTAAGATTTTATCCCTGGCGCTGCGTGAAGCGAGGATTCTTTTTATTGAGAACGAATAATTTGCCTTTGCGCTTCACGATTTTGCAATCGATGCTTCTTTTCTTAATGGAAGCTCTTACTTTCATAACAGTAGTTTTACGGTGTGGGTGTTACCCTGGTTATCTGTTTTACTTATACCTGAAAATGATCCTTCCCCTGCTTAAATCGTATGGACTCATTTCGACACCCACTTTGTCGCCGGGGAGAATCCGAATGTAGTGCATCCGCATTTTACCGGAGATGGTGGCGAGTATTTCATGGCCGTTTTCCAACTTCACCCGGAACATGGCATTGCTCAAAGCTTCTTGAATAACGCCATCTTGTTTGATCAAAGGTTGTTTGGACATACGATTTTTGGGGCTGCAAAGATACGCACTTCGGGTTAGATAATGAAAAAAACGTGGGTAAAAAACAGTTTTTTGTGGAAAACCCGGCTGAGAAGCGGGCAAATTTGACCAATTCCCTAATTCAGCAGGTTAACCGGCAGGATGATTTCCCATCGGTTACTGCCCGTTCCGGGTTGCCAGTCGGGTTGCAGGAGCCGGCTATAACGAAACCCGATGCTAACAGGTAACTGGTTCCACCAGCGGGTATCCAGAAAAACTTCTGTTCCGGCAGAGTTGAACAAACGTTGCAGGCCGGTTCTTCGGCTAATGCCGACGGTATGGTCATAAAAAAGGGCTGCTCGCACCCGCAAAAAATAAACTACTTGACCCATGCCCTTTTCCGGATAGAAAACGGGGAAATGATAGCTGACTGATCCCCCTACCAGATCGGGATAGTCTATTGCCTCGTAGCCCCTGGCAAAAGGGAATCGGTTGGAAAAGAAATACTGGCGCAGGGTATCGCGGGTTTGCCAGGCACCCGAAACCACCCAATGGTGCACTGGACTGAAACCCGGTAACCACCAGGTACCCCGCATAAGCCATTGCTCAGCAGAGCGCTGGGCAAAAGACCGGCGATGGGTTAGCTGATAACTATGCGCCCAACTTGGGAAGATTTGCTGCCTGGATTGTTGTACCTGACCCGTGAACTGAAGAGCTGTCTCCCACAACCACTGATCGTAACCATTGATCCATTTTTGCGATTGGCGGGTATATTTGACCTGGTTGTATTGCAGGGTGGACTGCAACTGTAGGAATTTAAAACCCTTGCCGCCTGATAAGTTCAACGGTAAACGAAAACCGAGGTATGTGCCTCCTTCATCGTAGGTTATCAGGGTATCAGTGTTCCAACGGAAACTTCTGTTCCAGGTTTGTTGAACCCCCAATAGCGGCTGCAGGAAAGTACCTCCAAAAATGCCATCATAACTAAGCCTGTGGCTGCTTTCATTTTGGTTGTATAGGTATTGAAACTGGTGGGTGAAGGTTTTCAATAGATTCTCCCCATAGAGACTAATGCTGTATTCCGGTAATTCAAAAAATGGACGAAAACTGTGGAGATTAATTGGCTGATGTGTGGTCCGAAATCGCTCAATTTTGTAAAGGGAATTGCCGGTTGTATCGGTCAGTAAGGGAAGTATTTTTTCTTCGATGGGCGAAGAAAATGAAGGCGTCAAAGCGTTGGAAAGGGTAGTTTTCTCCCATAGCGGTTCCATGAGTGCCAGTCGATGACCATTTCCGGTGAAAAGGGAGGCAATCATTTTACCAGCCCCAACCCATGCTCCCTGGTAGGCTCCTGTAGGATAACTCAGCAAACGGAACACTTGATTTCCTGAGTGAGGTAAAAGTGCAAACACTTCATCCCTTCCATTGCCGGTGCTGGTAAAAATCAGGGTATCGTTGTGGACCTGTAACTGGGAAATGATGCGGTTGGTATAGGACAACAAAGGTTGAACAGTATCGCCCGACCTGCCCGAATGGTAAACAATTGACATGTACCCTTTCTCATTGCGGGAGGTGGCATAGAAACCTTCTTTGTTCCAGGCAAACTTGGGTTCAGACAACTGGTGCAAAGGCAGTTGGATGTGCTGTAATCTTTCACCGGATGAATCCATCAAGACAATGGTGGCATCTTTCCCCGGCAATAATTCAGAGGCAAGAATGCGACTACCCTCCTCATTGATATCGGGTGTAACCATCTTTGAGGGTTGCAGGAATCCTTTGGTTACTTTGGTTCGGGTATCGAGAATCACCAGTCGGCTGTAATCATGGTTGCCCCATCTTTTGTCGGGAACAAAAGAGGCGTAAATAATTTTATCATTGCGATAAGAGAAAAAGTCATCAGCGGCAATCCAGCGATCGGATATTTTTTGCTCTTTGCCATCCTTGTCAACCCTGAAAAAAGCCGGAATGGCCCTGTCATCTTTTTTCAATACGATCACCTGTTTGTCATTTTCCCGCACCGGCATCAGGTAATCGGTCAACCCTCTTTTTCCTATGGGTGTGATGAATGAGCTGCCTGAAGGTTCTACTGGCAGTGTTAGCTTGAATTCATCCAGCGCCTCCTGCACAAACTGTGCAAAAGGGCGGCCTGTATGTTTCTTGATGGATGACTGAAATGGATAGAAGGGAGTATTAAATGCAGCAGCGTCCTTGCTTACTTTTTGCCAAAAAGAAGAACCGTATTTTCTTTGACCATGAGCCACCAGTAAATAGCCAAGTGCATAGTGGTTGGGTACATATTTTCGCAGGGAACCGTTGCGCAGGTAAGCGTAGTGATTGGGTGGATTGGTTTGCCAATAGACCGGCAACTGATTCATGAAACGGGGCAGTCTTCCTCTCCCCTGCCCGGTCAGACGCGTCTCTTGGTCCACAGCTTCCCCTTCAAAAAACCAATCGGGAACAGAAAGGGCATTGGCCAGGGCTTGGCCCTGCTCTCCCAACAGATATCGCATCGTTCGTGAAAGTCCGGTATTAAATAAATTGTATTGCTGCACATGTTTCCATTCATGAATTGCGAGCATGTCATTCCATTGGATGGCGCCCAATGTTAAAATCGATCTCGGTGGAGTAATGTACCATTCAGAGCGCCAGGGTGCGAGTCCGACATAACCATTGGAAATCATCGTCTGGTCGCGCAATAGGATACTGATGCGGCGATGAGGGATACTGTCGGTTCGTTGCAATCGATGAAGCAGTCCGGTAATGCGCCGAGCTTCGGAATCCATGTTGGAAGGAAAGATGATGCGCACTGTATCGGTACAGATTTCCTTCCAGCGAAAAGAAGCAGGCGTTCCGCCAAAAGGCTGAGCCGTTGAGCCCTGCCACAAGAAAATCAATAAAAAGCAGCTGATGATTTTTATCATGGCATTTGATTCATTGGATGAAAACAAATTCAAACGCTGATGACGGTTGAAATCAGGGCAATATTTCAGCTAACTTTTTAATGAGTGCTTCCCCCCTTAAATTTTTAGCAACGATTTTCCCGGATGGGTCGATCAAATAATTTTGCGGAATTCCCCGCACTCCATACAACTTAGCGGCTGCATTGTCCCAATATTTCAAATCAGAAACGTGGGTCCAATTGAGCCCATCTTTATGGATGGCATCCATCCATTTTGACTTGGCACCGGGCTGATCCAGACTTACTCCTAATACGGTAAATCCTTTTTGATTGAATTGGTTGAAAGCCTTCACCACATTGGGATTTTCCTGGCGACAAGGTCCACACCAACTTGCCCAAAAATCTATCAAAACATACTTTCCACGCAGGGAAGAGAGTGCCACCGGGCGACTAAGTGTATCTTCCTGAATAAATTCGGGTGCCAGGCTTCCGATGGCTGTAAGTTTGGCGGATTGAATTCGTTTTTCCAGGTTCAAACCGGAAGCACTATTTCTGGTTGGCTCAGGAAGTTGCATGAACAAGGGTTCAATTTTAACTGGGTCCAGATCCATACCTGCAAAAGACTCCAAACAGAAAATAGCAATGGGAGAGGAAAGATTTTTTGCTATAAAATTTCCATATGCCTGACTGATATCTTTTTCAAGTAAATCTGCTTTTTCAACAATCGATTCCTGCAATTTTTCATCCTTAGCAGCGGCCATGTATTCTTTGTAAAGCTCATCCATTTTTGCTGTGAGTGGTTTCAGGGATTCCGTAAGCCGTGAATAATCATCATGTGCGGCAGAACCGGTTACCTTGATATTTGAAAACGAATCGAGGGATTGAATCTTGATATCTCCGGGCTGTAAAAAAACCATGAACATATCACGTGTTTGCTTAGCTGCAACAAATTTTCCATCTGCTGTATTCTGGTATTTTACGCGCACACGGGCCGGAGTTGCTTCAGAAATTTTTCCCTTGAACGTGTAGTTTCCGTTGATATAATCTGCACTGTCGGTATAATTGGTGCCGGCACTTTGAAATTGAAGATAAACCTTCGCGATGGTCAGGTTACCTGTGGTTGCAGAGCCGGTAATTTGGAAAGGTTGGCTGGATTGAGCCATTGCACCAAAAATCATGAGTGAAAGTGCAGCTGTAGAAAATAGTTTCATGTGATTGATTTGAGTTCAAATATACCCATTTTAGCCGTGCCCAAGGGGGGTGTTTTTCCTGTTTTTTTTACCAGGAAATGTTCAATAGAAATGTCAGGTTCAGTTTTGACAAGTTTGTCGCAAATTTGCAAAGAATGGAAGAGAAATCAATCACCGAGCTTTTATCGGAAGACACGAAAAATATTTTAGGGTTACAACTGCCTACAGATCCTCGTTGGGTAAATCTGGCATCGATCTCATTGGAAGCCATTTTATCTGACCATGCTTACTGTGAACAAAAAGCTGCCCTTACTTGCATTAGTCTGATACAAAAGAATCCGGAAAAAAGAGAACTGGTGCAACAATTAGCACCCATCGTTTCAGAAGAATGGGGTCATTTCAGGTTAGTGGTGAATGAACTGCACAAACGGAACCTCGTGTTGGGAAAGCAACGAAAAGATGCCTATGTGAATCGCTTGCTGGAATTCCAATGTAAGGGAGGCAATCCGGAGGATCGCTTACTCGATCAGTTGCTGACCATGGCGTTGATTGAGGCCCGCAGTTGTGAAAGATTCAAGCGATTGAGTGAGGGATTAACTGATTCCTACCTGCGAAAATTCTATCGTCGCTTCATGGAAAGTGAGGCCGGACATTATACATTGTTCATCCGCCTCGCCACAACTTACATGCCTGAGAAACGGGTAAGATCCCGGTGGAAAGAGTGGCTCGCCTTCGAAGCAGGTGTAATGGAAGAAATGGAATTACGGGGTGACCGGATTCACTAAAATTTATTGTGAGGAAGAAAAATACGCAAGTTCTTCTTCTAGTTTTAACCAGGGGTGTGCTGACATCAATTCCGTAGTTTTTCTGGCATACTCCCTAAGAAAATTTTGGTGTCGCGTTGTATCCGGGTGCAGAGGTGTATGTTGGAAAGCAAGGCGAATGTCATTAACGGCGGTCATGATGGTACGTGATTCATCCTCTACACAAGCTTTTACCCAATTTTCCCAAACATATTTTGTTGCCTGGTAATTGGGGTGAACGAGGTCTTCTGCGTAAAATCGGTAATCGCGTAAGTCATCAACTACCAATTCATACGCGGGGAAATAATGAACGGCTTCAAAGTTCGTTGCCAAGCGATGAACTGCCTGTAACAAAACTGCTTTGCTCAGGTTGTTTTGGATGGTACCTTCCCGAAGGTGTCGAACCGGACTAACCGTCAACATTATTCTTAGCTTGGGCTGTTTTTTTAGCAATGGCTTCAACCATTCAGTATAGGCATCAACGATGGTTGCCGGTTCCAGTAATTCTTTTTTAAACCAGTTGGCTGGGGCCTGGTGGTTATTCGCCACAACCCTTCCCGGCTCGAAGAGAGGTGCTGCCTCCGTTAGTTGATAAACCCAGGCAGATCCCAGCGTAATCACTAACATACCCGATTCTTTCATAAAATGATGCGCCTGAATAATCGAGGCATTGATCAAATCCAGACAATCGGAAATTCGAGGAGAAGAAAATGCTCCGTGGTGTTCCCAACTGTGATAACAATCATTGTAATGGAATAAATCTTTGTCAGTCAACTGACGGCATTCGGTTATGCGTTGCAGACAGGAAAGCACGCTAACCGGATTAAATAGAATTCCTTGCGGATTATCCATTACATTGAATTTATAATCGCGCAGATAGTCTGCCATGTTCTCAGTAAAACAGGATCCGATCATGAGGATAGAATCCCTGTAAGTAATGGGTGGAGATAAGGGTTTAATATCTGTTGTCAGCATCCACTTCATGAGGAAAAATTATAGGGACGATTGCATTCTTTGTTTCATGGCTTCATACAAAATAATGCCGGCAGCAACTGAGACATTAAATGAGTTGAATTTTCCTGCCATGGGAATAGAAAAGAAATAATCAGCTGCTTTTGCCAAATGTGCTTGTACTCCCTTTCCTTCTGCTCCCAGGATGATACAACAGGGTTCTGTCAAGGTGAGTTCATGTATCTTTTTCTCTGCGCGCATTTCTGAAGTAAAAACAGAGATGCCATTCAGGTGGAGGGTATCAACGGCCTTCAATAAACTACTAACCCGACAAACCTGTATCCATTCCAGTGCGCCAGCGCTGCTTTTGAGGGCTTCTTCCTGCAAGGCTCCTACCCCTTTATCAGGTATGATCAGTGCCTGTGCTCCGCAACAAACGGCAGATCGGGCAATTGCGCCTATATTGCGCACATCAGTAATACCATCCAGCATAATGAACAAGGGTGTTTGCCCCTCCCCTACAACAAAGTCAATGACTTGTTGTAAGTCCATGTACCTGATCAGTGAAGCAATGGCAATGATGCCCTGGTGATTGGCACGGGATAAATAATTTAATTTTTCCGGAGGTACCATCTGTATGGGAATACCTGCTTCGCGTGCGAGTTGTCTAATTTGTTGAACAGCATCGCCACTTATATTTTTTTGAAAAAGTATTTTATCAATCGGTCTTCCGGATTGAAGTGCTTCCAGCAGTGGTTGTTTTCCGATGATGAGTGTGGAAGAATTTTGGGCCATGTACTAAGATATCATTTCTGTTTGGATTGCTGGTAACGCAATTGCAATTTCAGTAAAGCAGCTACACTGATGGCATCTGTGATTTCTCCTTTTTCCACCATTTCAAAAGCATGTTCCAGGGGCACTCGCTTAATTTGTAACTGTTCTGTATCTTCCGGCGAAGAAGGTCCAGCCTGCAAGCCTGTTGCAATATAAACTATGGCCCATTCATCTGCCACTGAATTGGTCATGTGCATCGACAGGAATTGCTCCCAATGGGTTGCTGTAAATCCGGTTTCTTCCTTCAGTTCTCTTTGTGCACTTTGAAGGGGGTCTGAACCAACAGGGGCACCCCCTTCCGGAATTTCCCAGCTATATTTCTGTAGTGGAAACCTGAATTGACCAACCAACCAGGTATGGTTTTCATCGTCAATGGGAATGACACCTACTGCTACATTTTTAAAATGAACTTTTCCATAAATACCGTTTCCGCCGGCAGGATCAATGACCTGGTATTCCGTCAACCGTATCCAGGGATTGTCATACACCAACCTTTCACCCGTAATTTGCCAGGGATTATTCTCCATTTGACTTTTTTTTGAACGTAAAGTGAAACAATGCCGGCAACAGGTAAACAATCAGGTAGAGAATGGCTAATCCGACCCAACAAAATTTTACCAGTGCTACCCAACGAGTCAGTTGACAAATATAAATGGAATTCATACCGTTCATACTAACCAGCATCAATGAATTTTCAACTAGATCAAGTATGGCAGCCAGCCAGATTCCACGAGCAATGAGAAGCCCGGCATTGCTAAGAAATTGCACCTTGAATCTTTTTGCTAATTGCAGGCAAATGAGAGAAAGAAAAAGAGCGTAAGCAGGTATAAAAAGAAAATCAATGAGAATATTGTTGATTACAATTGTCTTATTCCAAACTGATATTAGTTCATTGACTCTAGTAGGGGTTTCAGCCAGTTCAAGGTCAACAATTCCTCTTGGGCTGGTGGAAGTAATGAGGGAGGCTCCTTGTATCCGCATCCAAAGGAAAAGAAAGGCTGTTGCAATGGCCGATAAACGTATATTCATCCATTTCATGCCCTCAAAGAATTGTTTTAGGAAATGCAATATAAATGAAAAAGCCCCTGCCGTGTAGGTCAGGGGCTTCAGTGATCAATTTTATTTAGCGAAGACCAAAAGCTTTTTTCACTTTTGCAACATGATCTAATTTCTCCCAGGTGAACAGTTCAACTTTCATGGTTTTTGTTTTTCCATTGATGTTGAATTCCTTCACTTTAACCTCATTTTTTCTACCCATGTGGCCATAGGCGGCAGTTTCACTATACATAGGTGTACTCAGTTTGAGGCGCTTCTCAATAAAGTAAGGACGCATGTCGAAGAGTTGCTCAACAATGCTACTGATTTGACCGTCGGTAAGACCAACTTTGGCGGTACCATAGGTATTCACGTTAATGGAGGTAGGTTTTGCAACGCCGATGGCATAAGATACCTGCACCAGAATTTCATCTGCTACTCCTGCAGCAACCAGATTTTTGGCGATGTGACGGGTTGCATATGCAGCTGACCGGTCAACCTTACTGGGATCCTTGCCGCTAAAGGCGCCACCACCATGGGCTCCTTTACCACCGTAAGTATCCACTATGATTTTTCTTCCTGTAAGACCTGTATCTCCATGGGGTCCGCCAATTACAAATTTCCCTGTTGGGTTGATGTGGTATTTGATTTGGTCGTTGAAGAGACGGGCGTATTTTTTGTATTTCTTCTTTACCCTTGGGATGAGGATTTGTATGATGTCTTGTTTGATTTTTGCAAGCATCTTTGCTTCCGAATCAAAATCGTCGTGCTGAGTAGATACTACAATGGTATCTATGCGAACCGGCTGGTTGTTATCGTCATATTCCAAAGTAACCTGGCTCTTGGCATCAGGTCTCAAGTAGGTAATTTCTTTGTTTTCGCGGCGCAATGCGGCCAGTTCAATCAAAACTTTGTGGGCCAAGTCGAGCGCCAGTGGCATATAATCTTCGGTTTCATTTGAAGCGTATCCGAACATCATACCCTGGTCTCCAGCACCTTGTTCCTCTTTGTTTTTCCTTTCCACCCCTTGGTTGATATCTGAAGATTGTTCGTGGATGGCTGAAAGGATACCACAGCTTCTGGCTTCAAACATATAGTCTGATTTGGTATAGCCGATTCTTTCAATAACACCACGGGCAATTTCCTGCACATCGAGGTAGGCTTTCGATTTCACTTCACCTGCCAGCACCACTTGACCGGTGGTAACCAGGGTTTCGCAGGCAACTTTCGACTGAGGGTCGAGGGCCAAAAAATGGTCAATCAATGCATCTGATATTTGGTCGGCGACTTTATCCGGATGTCCCTCGGAAACGCTCTCAGAAGTAAATAAATAAGGCATGTTTTAGAATTTAATGCCGCAAATATAGAATTTATCCCCTTACAATGATTGGTTGATCATGGGTATGGCCGATGAAACTGAAAATGATGTGAAAAGCAGTTGGAAAAGCGGACTTATTTGCCGGCAAGTTGCTGGTACAATTCGATGTAATCACTCCAATCAGAATCCCAGCCTTTGAAAGGAAGGACTTTCTTGCCCTTGGCTTTGCTGAATTCGTCAACTAGTTTCTTGTCAACCAGATCAGCGCCGAAACTAATGGCATCGGCATAGTGAGCTCCGCCCTTGAACATAGCAGTATTGTTGGCGTCTTTAAAAGATTCCAGGTCTTTTTCCCGAATGTTTCCATTGATAAGGGCCTTTTTCAAAAGGTCTCCGCCTAGTTTTTCCTGGAAAGTATTCTGACCAATGGTGAATAATACCTTGCTGTTGGAGAATACGGGTTCTTTTTTATAGGCCACTTTAATGTAAGCAGGAATCAGTCCGGTCATCCAGCCACTGCAATGGATTACATCGGGCGGCCAGCCAAATTTTTTTACTGTTTCGAGAGCGCCTTTGCAGAAGAAAACGGTGCGCAGCAGGTTATCATCGAACCACTCATCTGCTTCGTTGTGAAAGACCTGCTTTCTCTTGAAAAAATCTTCGTTCTCCAAAAAATATACCTGCAAACGGGCATTGGGAAGTGAAGCTACCTTGATCTGCAGAGGATAATCATCGTTGTCAACTGAAACGTTGATGCCCGAAAGTCGAACCACCTCATGCAGTCGGTGTCTGCGCTCATTGATCACACCAAATCTGGGCATGATGCACCGAACCTCCAATCCACTCTCGTTGCTTTTAATTGCCAGCTTATTAATTACTTCGGCAAATTCCGTCAGTTCCAGATAGGGCGACATTTCCGTAGCAATAAAAAGTATTCTTTTTTTTGTAGACATGAGTCTCGTCGTTTAAGCCGTCATAGATAACCGGACTGCAAAAGTACGAAAAATCAGTCGTTTTGTGGTATGAAACCCTTTCTAATTGAGCCTGTGCTGTTGAAATGTATTGAAATTCAGTGAAAATTAACGAGTTGTTGTCTGAACTGCAGATGAGCCTCTCGACTCTTTTGCTGAAAACATACGTATCTTTAGCTTATCAGTTAGCCCTTTTCGAGAAGAAGTTATGTTAGGTGAAAGTTTTTTATCATGAAGAAAATTGTTCTGCCGCTTTTGCAATATGGCTTATTTCTTGGTCTGGGTATTTTTCTTGTTTGGTGGAGCTTACATGAGATTCCTGATAGCGAATGGAGTAAGTTCAAAGATGCCTTAAGGTCGGCTCGTTATTGGTTAATTGTTCCTGTCTTTTTTCTTCTCACTGCCAGTCATGTTTTACGAACCCTTCGTTGGCGTTTGCTGATGGAGCCGATGGGATATACACCAGGCTTTTTGAATACTTTTTTTGCGGTGATGATTGGTTACCTCGCCAATTTAGCTGTTCCCAGACTGGGGGAAGTTCTGAAATGTACTTTGTTAACCCGATATGAGAAAGTACCTGTAGAACGGGTACTTGGTACCATTGTGGCCGAACGGGCATTTGATGTGATTAGTCTGCTGGGAGTGTTTCTCCTGGCATTGTTGTTGCAATTCGATGTAGTAACAGGAAGCTATGCCAACATAACCAATATTCAGACAGGTAAAGAGGAAAAAGATGGGCGGGGAGGTTGGATAATATTACTAGTGCTTTTCCTTGTGGTGGGCTGGTTGATCTGGGTCTTCATGTCTGGCAGAGGGAAAGCGTTGATGAAGAAAATTACCCAGTTGATGCGCGGGATATGGGAGGGTTTGTCCAGTGCAGGAAAAATCCGGCAGCGAAAACTCTTTGTTTTTTATACGATTGCAATTTGGATGCTTTACCTCGGTGGAACCTGGATGGGCTTTTATGCGACAGTGGGTACCGATCATTTGGGTTTTCAGGTAGCGGTCAGTGGCCTGGCTTTTGCCAGTATTGGCATGATCATCACCCCCGGAGGAATTGGTGCCTATGCGTTTTTGCTGGCACTGGTAGTCGAGCAAAACGGCGTAGATTATGCTATGGGCGTTGCCAATGGCACCTTACAATGGTTTGCACAGGTATTGATTGTTGTGGTAGTGGGTGGTATTTGTTTACTGGCTCTTCCACTTTACAATAAAAAAAGACAACATGAAAGCAGTAGAAGCCATCAAGCATAAAATACTGTTGCCTGAGCAATTGGTTCACATGTCCTTTGGGTGGAAAATGAAAGGTAAAACAATTGCATTCACCAATGGCTGTTTTGATATCCTGCATGAAGGACATATTTTTTCCCTCTCTTCTGCTGCAAAGGAGGCCGACTACCTGGTAGTTGGATTGAACAGCGATAGCAGTACCCGCGCACTGAAAGGTGATGAAAGACCCATCAATAGGGAGGAGAGCCGAGCTTTGGTGCTGGCATCGTTGGTAATGGTGGATGTGGTGGTTATTTTTCAGGAATCAACTCCCCTGGAACTGATTAAAATGATCGAACCGGATGTTCTGGTAAAGGGAGGAGATTACCTTCCCGATCAGGTGGTTGGTGCCCGGGAAGTGACTGCCAGGGGAGGCAGGGTAGTCATCAATCCATTGGTAGAAGGCTTTTCTACTACCGGACTGATTCAGCAAATCAAATCCACTTTGTCTTGAACAGGCAACAATAACTTAACTTATAGAGCCGAAGAGAGTGGGTAATTTTAGAATTTATTGAACTAGTGAATGAAAGACAAATCACAATTCATCATCCGTGATATCAGTTGGCTAAGTTTTAATGCAAGGGTATTACAGGAAGCCAATGATCCGACTGTTCCTTTAAGTCAGCGCATTCGTTTTCTTGGTATTTTTTCCAATAACAGCGATGAATTTTTTCGTGTCCGCGTAGCCACCCTAAAGAGAATGATAGAGTTGCGCAATTGGCATCGTAAGATCAACATACACATGGAACATGATCCACAGCATATTCTGCAGGAGATCCAGACCATTGTTTTACAACAACAAAATGAATTCAATCGCATATGGACAGGTATTTTGAAAGAATTGAAAAAACAACAGGTATGGCTGGTAGATGACAAGCACCTTAGTAAGGAGCAAAGAGAATTTGTGCGGCAATTTTTTGAGGAAGAAGTTCGGTCGAACATCATTCCGTTGATGATCCAAGGTTTGCCCGAGATGCCATATTTACGTGATAAAAGTATTTATCTGGCGGTGATCATGAAAAAGAAATCAACTGCCTATAAAAATCAATATGCGCTCATTGAAATACCCACTCAATCTGTCAACCGATTTGTTCAGTTACCGAATCTACAAGGTAAACAATGCATTATTTTACTGGAAGATGTGATTCGATGTAATCTCCCACAAATCTTTTCCTATTTTGGTTATGATACTTTTGAGTCTTATATTTTTAAGGTTACGAAAGATGCGGAGCTGGACATTGACAATGATATCAGTACTACGTTTGTTGAAAAAATCGAGAAGGGCATCAAAAACAGAAGGAAGGGGAAGCCCGTTCGTTTTGTTTATGACAAAGAGATGGACGCTGCCTTGTTGGAGTACCTGATTCGCCGTTTGCGGCTGGGTAAAAAAAGTAACATCATTCCCGGAGGGCGCATCCATAATTTCAGGCATTTCATGGATTTTCCACCGGTTTTGAAAGAGAATATCCGTTCGCGGCCGGGCTCTTTTGTGCATCCTGAATTATCAAAATCACTAAGGGTTACCGATGTAATTCTGAGAAAGGACGTGATGCTGCATTTCCCTTACCATAGCTTTAATTCCCTGATAGATTTACTGCGTGAATCGGCGATGGATCCGGAGGTAACGACCATAAAAATCACGGCTTATCGATTGGCATCCCAATCAAAAGTTATCCATGCGTTGATCAATGCCGCTCGAAATGGCAAAGAAGTAGTGGTTATGCTGGAATTAAAAGCAAGGTTTGATGAAGAGAACAACCTGGAATGGAAAAAAGTATTGGAGGAGGAAGGGGTAAGGGTTTTGTTGGGTGTTCCCAATCTTAAAGTACATGCCAAACTGGGCATCATAAAAAAAAGAACGGGAAACAAGACCATACAATATGGTTTTGTTAGTACCGGCAACTTGCATGAAAAAACGGCAAGGGTATATGGTGACCACTGTTTGTTAACGGCAGACAGGAGGGTAATGGCAGACATCAACCGTATTTTCAGGTACCTCGAAAACTGGAAAGCCGGTATGGGTGAGTTAAGGCAATGCAAAACGCTGCTGGTTTCACCTGTGCGGATGCGCAAAGAGTGGGTAGCCAATATCAATCGAGAAATCAAAGAAGCAAAGGCAGGAAAGCCTGCTTCGATCATTCTGAAACTGAATTCACTGCATGACCAGGAATTGATGCTGCGATTGCATGATGCAGCCAGAGCTGGGGTAGAGGTTAAGTTGATCATCCGGGGAATTTATTGTCCGTTGATTGCACCTAAAAAACTGGCTACCCCACTCGAAGCCATCAGCATTGTGGATGAGTACCTGGAGCATGCGCGGGTGATGATTTTTCACAACCAGGGCAAAGAAAAAGTATTTATTTCTAGTGCCGACTGGATGGTAAGAAATCTTGACCATCGGGTAGAAGCTGCCATCCCCATTTTTCATCCTGATCTGGCGCAGGAATTGAAGGAGATTATCCACATTCAATTAAGAGACAATGTAAAAGCCAGGATGCTGGATGCACATTTATCGAACAACTATGTAACTTCCCGCGGTAAAAAACCCTGTCGCTCACAGTTAGAAATTTATAAATTCCTGCGGCAGAAAAATCAAACCGGGGCATGAAACTTGCGGCTATTGACATAGGAAGTAATGCAGCGCGTCTATTAATTGCAGAAGCCGAAGCAGATAAAGATTCTGTGGTTCGATTCAATAAGTTGAATCTGGTCAGGGTTCCCTTGCGGCTCGGCTTTGATGTATTTGAAAAAGGAGAGATCTCAAAAGAAAAGAGGGGCATGCTGCTGCAAACAATGAAGGCATATAGCCATCTCATCAATGCTTACGGCGTAAAACAGGTGATTGTTTGTGCTACCAGTGCTATGCGGGATGCAGCCAATAGCAGCGATATCATTCGAAAAGTGAAAATGGAAACGGGTCTGGAAATTGAAATCATCAGTGGTGAACTGGAGGCTTCGATCATCTATGAAAATCACATTGCAGAAAACATGGATACCGATCACAGCTATCTTTATATTGATGTGGGGGGCGGCAGTACTGAACTGACTTTTTTTGCAGACGGTAAGCTGGTGTTCAAGGAGTCTTTCAATATAGGTACGATTCGATTGTTGAAAGACCTGGTATCGGAAGACCAATGGGAACTGATGAAAGATACCATTAAGGTGAAAACAAGGGGATACAAAAAAATTGCAGCGATTGGTACAGGGGGCAACATCAATAAAATTTTTTCCCTGAGCAAGAAAAAAGATGGCAGACCGCTTTCCCTCGACTTACTGAAGGATTATTACAAGGAATTGTCTAATTACAAACTGGAAGACAGGATCAGAACCTATAATTTAAGGCCCGACCGGGCAGATGTAATCGTTCCGGCACTGTTGATTTATATCAACGTATTGCGTTGGGCTGATGCGGAAGAAATTTATGTTCCCAAGATCGGACTGGCGGACGGATTGATTCAGCACTTGTATGAAGAATTGCATCCAAAGGCGCAACCTGCCGGTTGAACAACTGTTTTTTAGACTATTTACCGACAACGGTGGCTTTTTCACCCAATTCTTTTCAGCTCTAAGGTGTTTTAGATAATTTTGAATCCATGGCAATACCCAATGATCTGCCCGTAAAAAGTAATAGAATCATTTTACTGATCATTACCCACGTGACGGTATGGAGTTGTTTTTTTGCTCTACCCTACCTTGTTTTCTTTCCCCGGTTGCGTGATTTCAGCATGAGTAACCATCAATTGGCTTCCATTGTTTGTAACAATATTTTTCTGGTACTTTTCTATTATTTCAATACTCTTGTATTGGTTCCAAGGTTGCTGGTAAAAGAAAAATGGCTGTGGTATTGTTTATCTATTCTGATTTGTCTATTAATTTTTCTAAATTTTCCCCGTGCACTGGCCAACATGATTGCACTACCAGAAATAATAGCGCCTGAGAACAGAGAATTCATTCGTAATCCCTCCTTCAAAGGACCTTCGATGTACGGACCTGAAGGCAGAAGACCTTATGCCAGCCGATACAGTACAGTTTTATTTCTGCTGGTATTCACTGTGGGTACCTGTTTATCAATGATTCAACGTTGGTTGCAAACTGAGCAGAACAGAAAAGAGACCGAAAATCAAAAACTCAATACTGAACTTTCATTCTTAAAATCACAAATCAATCCACACTTTTTCTTTAATACACTCAACAACATTTATTCGCTGGCGGTGGTGAAAAGTGAAAAAACTGCGCCATCAGTCATGAAGCTATCGCAAATCATGCGGTACATTCTAACTGAAACACAAAATGATTTCGTGCCATTGAGCAAGGAAGTAGAATTCATCCGAAATTACATTGAATTACAACAGGTGAGGTTAACTGAAATGGTGAAAGTTCGCTTTGTGGTAGAAGGTGAAACGGAATCTTATAGCATCGCCCCTCTCCTGCTGATACCCTTTGTTGAAAATGCTTTCAAATATGGAGTCAGCACCAAAGAACCCTCTCACATTCATTTGCTATTACAAACCAGTCTGACCGGCATCATATTTCAGGCGGAAAATTACATAGTTGCTTCTTATGGTCAAGAGCCGGAAAAAACAGGCATAGGAATCAACAATGTAAGGAGAAGACTGGAATTGCTTTATCCGGAAAGACACCTGCTTAATTGTGAAATAAGGGACCAACATTATTTTGTTCAACTTCAAATTTATTCGGTATGATTCAATGCATCGCCATTGACGATGAGCCGCTGGCCCTTCAGTTGATCTCCGAATATTGCCAGCGGATTTCCTTTCTTCGACTTGAAAAATCTTTCACCAATACCGATGAAGCCGGCACCTTTCTTTCGAAACACCCTGTTGACTTGTTGTTCCTTGATATTCAAATGCCCGACATCAATGGAGTGCAGTTTTATAAAAATCTTACGAGAAAACCCCCTGTGATCTTTACAACTGCATTCAAGGATTATGCTGTGGATGGGTTCAATGTAGATGCGGTGGACTACCTGCTCAAGCCATTTGAATACGACCGTTTCCTGAAAGCATGTTATAAAGCAAAAGAATACATAGAATTCCTAAGTTCACAAGAAACACAGTTGAATTCAATTTTTGTTAAAGTGAATTATGAGGTCATGAAAATCAACTTGAAAGACATTGATCTCATTGAAGCACTGGATGATTACATCAAAATTTATCTGCCACCACATCCCGTTCTGACCCTGATGACATTGAAAAATATTTCTGAAAAGTTACCTGTCCGTGATTTTATTCGGGTTCACCGATCCTTCATTGTTCCCATCGCGAAAGTAGAGAAATTCAGTAAAACCAAATTGTGGGTCAGGGGAAAGGAAATTCCAATTGGCAGCAGTTATGCTCACGTTTATGAGCAACTGTTACAACTTTCCAAATAATAAAATGGTAAGCCGGCATCTATGATGCAATTTGACCCGATTTTGCATTTGTTTTTTACTGAACTTTGCAGCAAATATTTTTTATGCAATTTCTACACGAATTGGGTATCGAACAGGTACCATCGGGTCATTCAACCGGTTCGATCTGGATCAAGAATAAGGGCCGGCAATTGAATAGTTTTTCTCCTGTTGATGGTAAACAAATTGGGTCGGTATCTGAAGCCGATGAAGCAACTTATGAAGCCATCGTTTCTCGCGCACAAGAGGCATTTGTTGATTGGAGAAACTGGCCTGCACCTCGTCGTGGTGAAGTGGTTCGGCAATTAGGTGATGCATTGCGCAGTCACAAGGATGCTCTTGGAAGATTGGTGAGTTATGAAATGGGCAAAAGTTTGCAGGAAGGTTGGGGTGAGGTACAGGAAATGATTGATATCTGCGATTTTGCTGTAGGCCTGTCGAGGCAGTTATACGGACTTACCATGCAAAGTGAACGACCTACCCATCGGATGTACGAACAATGGCATCCGCTAGGTATTGTAGGAATCATTTCTGCATTTAATTTTCCTGTAGCAGTATGGTCATGGAATTCTGCGCTGGCATGGGTTTGCGGAAATGTAACTCTGTGGAAGCCAAGTGAAAAAACTCCCTTATGCTCTGTAGCTGTTCAAAAAATCGTTGCCGAAGTATTTGAGAAAAATGGCGTGCCTGAAGGGGTCAATTGTTTGATTCAAGGAGGCAGGGAAGTGGGCGAGCGTATCAGCAACGACAGAAGAATTCCATTGGTATCCGCTACCGGATCTACCCGCATGGGTAAGGAGTTGGCTGCTGCTGTGGGTGCCCGACTTGGCAAAACCATTTTGGAACTCGGAGGCAACAATGCTGTAATCATATCACAACATGCAGATTTATCAATGGCCCTGATCGGTTGCGTTTTTGGTGCAGTAGGTACCGCCGGTCAACGTTGTACTTCAACCAGAAGACTCATTATCCATGAATCGGTGTATGATCAGTTTAAAAATAAGCTGGTGAGTGCTTACCGCCAGATAAAAATCGGGGATCCCCTGGATGCTTCCAACCATGTCGGTCCGCTCATAGACCACCAGGCTGTCGAGCAATACTTACTCGCCATACAACAATGCAAAGATTCCGGTGGCCGATTCCTTATTGAGGGCAAGGTACTCGAAGGAAGTGGATATGAAAGTGGTTGTTATGTTCAACCTTGTGTAGCTGAAGTGACCCCTGATATGCCCATAGTGCAGCATGAAACATTCGCCCCCATTTTATACATCATGAAATATCGTGAACTGGAAGAAGCCATTGCAATACAAAATTCCGTTCCTCAGGGGTTGTCTTCCGCCATCATCACCTTACACCTTCGGGAAGCAGAAACATTCCTCGGAGTGAATGGCAGTGATTGCGGAATTGCGAATGTGAACATTGGTACCAGCGGAGCAGAAATTGGCGGTGCTTTCGGGGGTGAAAAAGAAACAGGAGGAGGCAGAGAGAGTGGAAGTGACTCCTGGAAGGCATACATGCGCAGGCAAACCAATACCATCAATTGGGGCAGCCAGTTGCCCTTGGCACAGGGCATTCGGTTTTCACTGAGCGATGAATGATCTGTGTCGCTAACTGACTTGATAAGATTTTCTTAAAATAGCTGCTTTCTGGTGGGCCGGAATTGCTCTTTCCCCATTTTTGTCAATGAACAATGTGTCATGTATTTAAAAAAACTCTTCCTCTTCTGTATTTCATTTTGTAATTTCTACATCCTGCAGGCACAGACCCCCTCTTACCTTGATTGGTATATGAAGGATCCGGCCATAGATTCTATCTACGGTATTGCATTGAACAGAGCGTATCAGTTCCTTCAATCCAAACAAAAAAAAGGCAATCCGGTAATCGTTGCCATTTTGGATTCCGGTGCAGATACAACCCATGAGGACCTGAAAAAGAATTTGTGGAGAAATCCTCGTGAAATTCCGGGAAATGGTAAAGACGATGACAAAAATGGATACATCGATGATGTGTACGGATGGAATTTCATAGGAGGCAAAGACGGGAAAAACCTTTTAAGGGCGTCGAGTGAGAAAGCGAGAATTTATCACCGGTACAAAGAACGATTTGAAAGTATTGCTGCAGATAGTATTCAACTTTCCACTCAGGAAAGATATCAATACAAAGAATGGAAGAAAGCTGCAGAAGAAATGAAAGGTTCACCTGATGAGGAAAATCAATTGCGGTTCATATCCATGACCCAAAGAACACTGAAGAAATATGATGACTTCCTGCGCCAGGAAATGAAAAAAGAGGTGTACACCATCGATGACCTTGAAAAATTTATTCCCCCTTCAGCCGCAGGCAGGGATGCCAAACTCGGTTTTCTTACATTTCTTCGGATCATAGAGGCCAGCAACGAGGTTTCCAACCAACAACTGATGAGTGAATTGAATAGGGAGTTGGATAAAATGCGGGCTGATTCAGCAGAAAGAATCTCACCCCCCAATGACGGGAGAACTACCATCATTCAAGATGATTACTTCAATGCACTGGATACACTCTATGGAAACAATGATGTAATGGTTGACCTGGAAAGAGCAATGCATGGCACCCATGTAGCAGGATTGATTGGAGCCGAAAGGAACAATGGTATTGGTATAGATGGTATCGCCGACCGGGTTCATCTGATGATATTACGTGTTGTACCGGATGGAGATGAATACGACAAAGACATTGCGCTTGCTATCCGCTATGCAGTAAACAATGGTGCAGGTATCATCAACATGAGTTTTGGAAAATCTTATTCACCGGAAAAGCATTGGGTAGATAGTGCTGTAATGTATGCGGAATCGCATGATGTATTACTGGTACACTCTTCAGGTAATGAAAGTATTTCATTGGATGAGAAACCAAAATTCCCCAATGCCCACTTGGAAAAATGGAACAGAAAGGCAACGAATTTTATCACAGTAGGTGGCAGCAGTGATGGAATTTTCGGCCCCTGTCTCTCAGCTTCTTTTACCAATTACAGCGGTGAGCAAGTTGACTTATTTGCTCCCGGTGTAAAGATTTATTCTACCCAACCCGGTGGAAATGTTTATGGCAAGTTGGATGGAACAAGCTTCTCTAGTCCCATCGTAGCGGGAATAGCCGCCCTGATACGTAGTTACTATCCTTCTTTAACTGCTCCGGATATAATTTCAATTCTGAATAGTACAGTGACTTCGATGAAAGGAACCGCTACCTGCTTACCGGGATCAGAAAAGAATGCCGGAACGATTGAATGGACTTCTCTTTGTAAATCTGCAGGTATTGTCAATGCTTTTCATGCCATTCAGGCGGCAGATGCCCTGGCTGAAAAAAAGAAACTAAAAAATTCGGAGAGAAAAAAATGACCACTGATTCTTCACATTTGATTTATCCACCCTTTGCAGCCAATTATATTCGGTTGGCAGGAAGCGTATCAGCCAAAGAAGCACAAGAGAATCATGGCCATGAATTAAATGATTTTTACACCTCAATCCCGGCATCGAAAGCCAATCATATCTATGCTGCTGGCAAGTGGAGTGTACAGGAAGTGGTAAGACATCTGATAGATACCGAAAGAATTTTCTGTTATCGGCTGTTGTGTATCATTCGCGAAGAAAAACAAGTGCTTCCCCCGTTTGATGAAAACAGTTATGTCGAAAATTCACAGGCACATGGTGTAACCTGGCAGCAAATACAGACTGAATGGTTGACCTCGCGCCAATCAACTTCCATTATGCTGCAGCATATTCCAGACAATAACTGGAAAAAGCGGGGTCAGGTGGGTGATTATACTATCTGTGCACAATCGATTGGACTCATTCTCACCGGGCATCAATTACATCACAGGCAAATTTTACAAACGAGGTATGGGTGCTGATGTATCATACCTGAGCATTGGTGTTGCTGATTCATCTGTCAGCAATGTACGCAGCAGCGTATCTTTTAGTACTACCCGGTAATCCATTTTTCTGCCATTCACCAGAATGGTATTTTTTACCAGGCGAATACCATGGCTGTAGTCAACATACCAGTTTACATGTCCGGCATACAGCGGCTGAATGGCTTTACCCGACAATTGATGCCAACCATAGATGGCTTCCCGATTGGCTTTTGTGTGGCCAAGCACTATGGGAGAAAGAACGATGTCTTTTTTTATACCGGCAATGAGTCCATCCCTACCCTTCCTCTGCCCTTCAATGATGAGATGGTGTTGGAACATTGTTACGGGTGAATCACGGAAAGCGTACATAGGCACCGGTTCCAGTTTTACTTTGGCTGCCAGATAAATGGCATCCACCATTTTTCTAGTTGGCAGGAAACAGCCCCAGGCATCGGCAATGCGCTGGGCAGCCATGGGCGTTAGCGGAATCCTGCACCAATCGGCATCCGTTCCCAGACACAGGTAATCTGACATGGCCTGGTAAGTTGCAGTGATGGTATTTCCATCGGGTCCATTGATGGATGATTTAATTGACACCCAGCGGTTCATGCGACGGGGGAAATTACCCTGAAGAATTTCTGCTGTTGCAAGTGAATCGCGCGATGCCAGTGGGAGCAAATTGGCACGCGAAAAAAAATCTGTCCCGCTCATTCTTTCTGCAACATTTGTATAGTTAGGCAACCGATTGTTTTGCCGTATTAATGTGCAACCCGAAATGAATAGGAAGATTAATTGACCAATGAAAATGAAACTTCGCATCTGTTAATTTGATAGAAAGTTAATTTTTTCCCCCTAAAATCGATGTAACTTAGTGTGATGACAAGAATTGGTTTGTTGTCTGATACCCATGGTTGGCTGGATGATTCGATTTTCAAATATTTTGATGAAGTTAATGAGATCTGGCATGCGGGTGATTTTGGCAGTACAAGCGTATTGGAAAAACTCTCAACTTTCAAACCCGTCAAAGCTGTATTCGGGAACATTGATGATAGCCACTTAAGAAATCGGTTACCAGAAAAAATTTGTTTTCGATGTGAAGAGGTTCAAGTAGCGATGTTGCACATTGCCGGGTATCCGGGTCGCTATAATCGAACGGCAAGGGCAATGATACAAGAGTGCCGACCGCAACTTTTCATTACTGGTCATTCTCACATTCTAAAGATACTCTATGACCATGACCTGCAACATCTACATATCAATCCGGGCGCTGCAGGTCAGCAGGGTTGGCACCAACAAAGAACACTGGTTCGCTTTTTGATCAATGGAAAAGAGATAAGAGATTGTGAAATCATTGAATTGGGAAAACGTGGATCTCAATGACCCCCGGGAAACAAGGGTCTCCCGATGATCTCTCCACGGAAAGGCCAGGGTATGCTCAACATAATTAAAATGAGTGCAACCAAGAAATAAGAAAATGTTTTTGAATAAGCAGACTGTTTGCTGAAACGATAACCCAACGTAATGCAAAGAATTGCGAGTATCATTCCAATCGGATGTTCTACCCAGAAGAAACGATAAAAAGCATCTTTCATCACACTGGTGCCCTCCGGAATGGTGGTGGAAAAGAATCCGTAGCGTCCCCAGCCCCATTGATAAAGTCCCAACAAAAGGGTAATGTGCGCGGTGATCAGCGTAAACAACCAAAGTGGTTGCTTCCCCCCCGAAATAGAATCTGGCTGACTCTTGGCACGAAAGGCCTTCACCAGTGAAAGAAGCAGCAGGATTAAAATAACCCAACGCAGTAAATTATGGAGGTGTAACAAACCTGTCTGCATAAAAATGTTTTTGGAAAGTTACTGAAATCAATCGATTCCCAAAACATTTCACTTTCTATTCTATCCAATCTGCCATGAACAAATTGGTATCTCTGGTACCGCCGTTGTTTCGGTTGGAAGAAAACAAGATCTTTTTTCCGTCGGGACTGAACATCGGGAAGGCATCAAAACCCTTGTCACGACTGATTTTAGTTAATCCATTTCCTTCCAGGTCTATCAGGTACATGTTGAAAGGGAACCCTCTTTTGTACTCATGGTTGGAACAGAAGATGATATGTTTCCCATCAGGAGTAAAATTGGGCGCCCAATTGGCTTGACCCAGGCGGGTAATTTGTTTGGCATTTTTTCCATCGGCATCGGCAATAAAAACTTCCATGTTATTCGGTGCCACCATTCCGTCTGCCAACAAAGTCCTGTATTCGGCAATGGCTTCGGGAGTTGAAGGACGACTGGCTCTCCAAACTATTTTTTTTCCGTCGGGACTGAACCAGGCACCGCCATCATAACCCAGTTCATGGGTTACCTTGATTTCTTTTCCGGTTTTCAGGTTCATGACATATAAATCGAGGTCGCCCTCTTTGTCGCTGCAATAGATCATCCTTTTTCCGTCGGGCGACAAAGTAGCTTCCGCATCATACCCCTTGGCTGTTGTCAATTGCTTGACAATCTTCCCATTCAAATCTGCTACAAATATATCGTAGCTGCTGTAGAGCGGCCAGATGTAACGATTGCCATATTTTGCTCGATCGGGCACCGGGGGACAAGCAGCGTCGCCCTGGTGTGTAGATGCATATAAGATGTGTTTCCCATCGGGCATGAAATAAGAACAGGTAGTTCTTCCCTTACCTGTACTCAGCAATTTGTATTCAAACTTTTCCCCGGCTGCCGGAACATTGCCCAGAAAAATCTGGTCACATTCGATCCCTTCTTTTGGGTGGGTACGCTGAAAAGTGATCTGTGTACCATCAAAACTCCAATATGCTTCGGCATTGTCACCTCCAAATGTCAGTTGTCGTATATTCTTAAAATGTTTTTCTCCTTCAAAAATCAGTGTATCACTTACCGGACGCAGGTCTAGGGCTGTAAAAGAAGTGCTACCGATTGAAAGCAAGGCGATAACAAAAACCGGGATAATGGTTCGAAATAACATGGTATGCTGGTATTTGAGGGCGCAAAGGTAGCTAAGTCGCCAATGAGTTTTGTCAAAAAACTGTCATAAGTTTTTAAGTCTTTAATTTTACAATATGAAAAAAATGCTTGTTGTGACTTTTATTGGGATGTTATTTGCCTGCGGACCAGACAATAACAACGTATCAATCAATCCGGTCGTAACTGAAGCACAATCCCCCGAAGTTGAACAACAAATCAATCTCATCAAAAGATATCCTGATAGTATTTCACTGCGTGAAAAAACGATTGATGTGCTTGACAGTTTGGGTGCCGGAAAGGAAGCATTGCAGCAGTTAGATAGTCTGATCAGGTGGGATAGTCTGAATGCGGGATATTGGACCAGAAAGGGAGAAATTGCAGAAAAATATGGCGATTCGAGTGGTGCCATAAATGCATATCGGTATGCCTTACAAATTTATCGCTCCCCCGACGTTTTGCTGAAAGCCGCTAACTTACTCGCAGAGAAAAAAAATGATACGGCACTGATGATCACCAGGAGCATAAGTGAAGAATGGGGTGACCGGAATATTTTATCGCATGCCAAATTCATCGAAGGAATTTACTATGCAAGAAAAGGCATGAGGGGACCTGCAATGAGATCATTCGATGCTTGTATTGGCTACAATTACCAGTACCTGGAGGCCTATATGGAAAAAGGGTTCCTATTTTGGGATAATGGTGATGCAGGGGGTGCAAAAAAAATTTTCACAATTGTTGTACAACTCAAAGCTACCTATGCTGACGGCTATTATTGGATTGCAAAATGTGAGGAAAGGATGCGCGATAGTACGAATGCAATTTTGCATTATCGACAGGCCCAGTTATTAGATCCCCAACTTCCGATTCCCACATGGGCTCGTGAAACGAACAGGTAGTGAGCTGTCAAAAAAATTGAGTAAATTTGTAACATGGTTTTGATTGCTCCTTCTCTTCTTAGTGCCAACTTTTTACACCTCCACCGGGAATGTGATATGCTGAATACCAGCGAGGCCGACTGGTATCATTTAGATGTGATGGATGGCAGTTTTGTGCCTAACATCAGTTTTGGCATACCCGTGATTGAGCAAATAAGAAAAGCTACTACGAAAGTTTGCGATGTTCACCTGATGATACAACGACCGGAACTGCTTACCGAGGCATTCCACAAAGCCGGTGCAGACATCTTAACTGTCCATTACGAGGCTTGTCCCCATTTACACCGCAACCTGCAACAAATTAAATCACTGGGGATGAAAGCTGGTATTGCAATTAATCCACATACACCTGTATCCCTCTTACGCGATGTATTAGCAGATGCAGATCTTGTTTGTCTGATGAGTGTTAATCCGGGTTTTGGCGGACAACAATTCATTCCTGCCACGCTGCAAAAAATAAGGGATCTGGTAAAACTCAAAAAAGAAACCGCTTCAAATGCTCTCATTGAAATTGATGGTGGTGTTACTTTAGACAATGCAACGTCTATTCTGGAAGCCGGCGCGGATGTATTGGTTGCCGGCAATACTGTATTTCGCTCTGCCAATCCTATTGAAACAATTGCTGCTTTAAAAAAATTAGGTTAAAAGTTTATTGGTCACAGTGACATCTCTTTCGTACTTTATTCATTTTATTGTGTCATTAACCCGAATCATTTCCACATCTGTGCATAAGAATTATTAGGAAATCAGGATTAGAAGGAATTAAATTTGAAATACAAGGTCAATGAAGTGTTGACCCATTATCCATCCAAAAGAAAAACAAATTGACAGACACCATCATCAACCTCGACACAGTAAATCCTATTGAATTTTTTGGCGTCAACAATGGCAAACTGGATATCCTCCGAAAAAAATTCCCTCTTCTTAAAATTTTATCCCGTGGCACTCAGCTCAAGATCAGTGGTGCACCGGAACAAATTGAAGCAGCTCGAGAAAAAATAGATCTCATCGTTCAGTACCTGCAGAGAAATGGGCACTTGAGTGAGAACTATTTTGAGCAAATCATTGGGGGGGATGACGGTGAAACAGTAGATAACTTTGTAGAACATCATCCCAATGATATTCTGGTCTTTGGCCCCAACGGAAAAACTGTTCGGGCAAAAACGCAGAACCAGAAAAAGATGGTACAAGCAGTTGATCGGAATGACATAGTTTTTGCCATCGGCCCGGCGGGAACCGGTAAAACCTATACGGCGGTTGCGTTGGCCGTTCGGGCGCTTAAAAACAAAGTGGTAAAGAAGATCATCCTTACTCGACCTGCTGTTGAAGCGGGAGAGAGTTTGGGCTTTCTTCCCGGCGATCTCAAAGAAAAGATCGATCCATATCTGCGTCCATTGTATGATGCGTTGGATGATATGATTCCTGCCGACAAGTTAGGGTATTATATGAGTACCCGTACCATTGAAATTGCTCCCCTGGCCTATATGCGAGGAAGAACGCTCGATAATGCATTTATTATTTTGGATGAAGCCCAGAATACCAATGACCTCCAGTTAAAAATGTTCCTGACAAGAATTGGAGCCAATGCCAAAGCAATCATTACCGGAGACCCCACCCAGGTAGATCTTCCACGCAACATGCGCAGCGGATTAGAAAAATCTACCCGCATCCTTAAATCAATTGAAGGTATTGCCCACATTGATCTAACGGAAGAGGATGTAGTGAGGCACCGATTGGTAAAAGCAATCATCAAAGCTTACGAGAAAGAGAAAGAAAGAGAAGATAAGCAGGGTTAAATAAATTTCTTTTTACTTTTCGTTCAGGATATCGTGTCCTAACTTATCTCGTTTGGTTTGCAGGTATTTTAAATTATACCTGTTGGGTGTAGTTTCTATCGGCAGCACCTCAGTCACTTCAATGCCATAACCTTTTAGTCCGGCACGCTTCCGTGGATTGTTGCTTAATAATTTCAGGCGGGTTACACCGAGGTACCTCAATATCTGGGCTCCAACTCCATAATTTCTTTCATCCATACCAAAGCCCAATTGCAGATTGGCTTCCACTGTATCCAGTCCCTGCTCCTGGAGTTGATAGGCTTTTAATTTATTGATCAATCCGATTCCCCTACCCTCCTGGTTCATATATACCACGACTCCCTTTCCCTCATTTTCAATCATCAGCATGGCATTGTGCAGTTGTTCACCGCAGTCGCAGCGCAGGCTGGAAAGAATATCCCCGGTAAAACAACTGCTGTGAACACGGGTCAACACGGGCTCATCTTTTTCCCAGGTTCCTTTCATTAGGGCAAGGTGTTCAGCACCGGTGAGTGATTCCCGAAAGGCTACGAGTGTAAAGTGACCAAATTGAGTGGGCATGTCCACCCGAACGAGTTCTTCAATGAGTGAATCTGTCCGGAGACGAAAATCAATCAGGTCTTTGATAGAGATAACTTTGATGCCGAGGCGTTCTCCAATTTCAAGTAATTGTGGAAGCCTAGCCATACTCCCATCTTCATTCATAACTTCTACCAATGCTCCACCGGGCTGTAACCCTGCCAAGCGAGCCAGATCTACTGTTGCCTCTGTATGTCCGGCCCTTCTGAGAACACCGCCGGAAACAGCACGCAAAGGAAAGATATGTCCGGGCCTACCCAATTGCTCGGGTTTTGTATTGGGATTGACCAATGCCATGACTGTTTTGGAGCGATCATGAGCAGAGATACCGGTGGTGGTATCATCACTGATCAAATCGACTGATACAGTAAAGGCAGTCTCGTGGAGGGAAGTGTTGGAACTTACCATTGGAGAAAGTTGGAGGGCGGCACAACGTTCCTCTGTTAGGGCTACACAAATCAATCCCCTGCCCTCTTTCACCATGAAATTGATGATTTCGGGCGAAGCAAATTCAGCTGCCACAATAAAATCACCTTCATTTTCCCTGTCCTCATCGTCTACCACGATTACCGGTTTCCCGAGTCGTATGTCGTCAATGGCAGATTCAATGCTGTGTAACATATTTCTTCATTAGGGTGCAAAGTTACACCTGAAAACTGACAATGAAGGGTTTCCAAACAGAAGATAAGGGAGTATAAAATCAGTGAAAAAACAGTGTTTCAAGGTGGTAAATACCTACCCGGAGAAGACACCTGATTTGTTTTTTTGCTCATGAACCGAATCGGATTTTTTGCAATGCTGCTTTGCTTCACCACCCCAACTATTGCACAACCCACCACGGGGGAATTGAATGGAAGTGTTAGTTGGGAAGATGGGGCACAGGCAGTTGGAGTTACAGTGTCTCTGACCCATCTTCCAACGGGAACCCATTATGCGACTACCTGCAACCGCCAGGGACAGTTTTTTTTTGCCGGACTACACCCGGGAAACGGATATAAATTAGAGGCAAGTCACCTGCAGGGAAAAGCAAGCTTTCCCGAACTTTTTCACATAGGGTTGGGGCAGGTGACCAGGATCAATATCCGGCTGACAGAGCAGATTCCAACTATAAAAGAAGTAGTGGTATATACAAACCGGCAGAAACTGCAAAACGATGAAGGTCCGATGGGAAGGATGATTACAGGTGAAGAGTTGAATCGCTATGCTTCCGGCACAAGACAACTACATGAACTTTTTCGCCAGCTACCGGAAGTAAAAACAGATGGGAATGGGGATGGCAGTATTTCGGTCGCAGGACAAAACTACCGGTACAATGCAATTTATACCGATGGAATGATCAGCCACGATGTTTTTGGTATTGCAGCATCGGGTACCTATGGTGGTCAAGCAGGGATATCACCCGTTTCAATGGAAGCCATTGAAGCATGCAAGCTGGTAACCACCCCCATGGATGCTATGCAGGGGCATTTTACAGGTGCGGCCATTCATACCATTACAAAAAGAGGCAGCAACCGGTCATCTAGCAGTGGTTATACTTTTTTTCAAAACAGCGAACTGGCGGGACAAACACTTGAAGAAAAAAAAGTGGGTGGGTCTCCTAAAAATCTGTTGGCAACTACTTCGGGAGTAAGTACCCAGGGGGCGATGGTAAAAAACCGTTTGTTTTACTTTTTTAACGTTGAACAACAAATAAGGCAGCTACCTTATTTTATCCATTACGGGGATTATCCGGGAGAACTGATCCAAAAAAAATGGATCCCCATCATCCGAAATCAATTGATTTCCGAATATGGATATGACCCGGGAAATATTGAAGAGATGCAAGAAAAAGCTGAGGGTCAGAAAATTTTACTGCGAATGGATGCCAATTTGAAGTCCAATCATCAACTGGTAT
This sequence comes from Sediminibacterium sp., assembly GCA_046079965.1. Lineage (GTDB taxonomy): Bacteria > Bacteroidota > Bacteroidia > Chitinophagales > Chitinophagaceae > Sediminibacterium. The sequence continues at coordinate 44,993 of JBJTTC010000105.1, forward strand.
TCACTGGTAGGTACCTGAGCACCGCAATAGAAAAGCCCGGCAGCGGAGGATTTGATGAAATTCATTTTTCCAACAATGGATACAGGTATCAATCAGACAGTTATCATCTCTCACTGGAATGGCGAAAAAACAGCAACCACAACAAGCATGGTCAATGGTTGTTACAATTGTCGGGCTCAACGGATGTTAGGAGTGCGTTGGGTACTCCCTTCCCCAGGGTCAAAATAATAGATGAAACAGGGGCAGCATGGTTGGGTTCGGATATCAACAGTACGCTGAATGAAACCCGACAAATGATTCTTGTCCTGAGAAAACATTCGCAATGGATGATGGGTAGACATTTGTTGGCTGCAGGTTTCGAAGGAATATACGGAACGCTGCACCAAAATTTTATACCGGCAGCCTGGGGCTATTTTGTTTTTTCCGATCCGACAGATTTCATTAAAAGACGGACACCGGTTTTTTATCGAAGGAATTTCTATGGTGAGGATGCTTTCCCCCCTGGATTTATTCCATCCACTGCACCTGTTAGATTCTCAGACGGAGCGGGCTATGCCAATATCAGGATGAAAATATCTGAAAAATTAACTGCCTGGCTGGGAGCAAGATTGCAACAAACCTGGTTGATGAGTGTGGTTCCCGAAAATAGGTATGTCAATGAAACAATCATACCGCTTTATACAACATACCGCCAACATGCGATTACTCCAACCGGACAAAGTCCGAGATTACATTGGACTTTCAATCCAAAAGCAGCTCTTGAATGGAAGTGGCATCGTAATAATACCTGGCAAATTGCCATTGCATGGCAAAGTGGGAGATTGCCCATGGTATGGCCAGCGTCAGTATTTGCCAACAATGGAGACAGAATGAGAAGTTTGATAAAAGCGGGAAACGGACTCGGTGCATACCGTTTGCTTCCATCCTGGCAGGGTCAGCCAGTTGGCCAGGTATCAGACAGAGCAGCGAATCAAATCCCTCTGTTCCTGATTACTGAAAAAATGAGGCTACCGTCTCAGTTAAGGGTACATTTTCGATGGATTCTGAAAGAAAAAAGAAACACCTGGCAGGCGGAGTGTCTGATAACACAACAAATAAATGAACCCAATTTCACCCAACTGAATTTACTTCCAAGTGAGAGAAATTCGGCCGGACCGGGCCCAAGAAAAGTGTATGGGACGATAAATAATGCTGCAATTCCTCTGCCCACGGGGGAATCCCATCCCTTTGCTTCCTCTATTTTGATGAGTAATCTACATCGCTCAGGTACGGGAGGTTTGCTTTTGAAAGTGGGTGGAAATTGGATGTTCGGAAAGCATGCACAAATTGAGTGGAGTTATGCCAACAACGCATCCTATTCCTTGCAAGACGCAACGGGTAGTTTATTCAGCAGTGTATGGCAACAAACGGAAACCATTCAGGGCAAGAATGATCCCGGTTTATCGTTCAGCGACTTTGGGATAAGACAGAAGTGGGTACTTGGTTTCACAACTGCAGGCTTATCGTTGGATAAGAAATTCGGCTGGTCACTCAGTTTGCTCTGGGTGGGGCAAACAGGAGAAAGATTTAGCTATGTTTATTCAGGGAAGAGTATGGTAAGAGACAATGGCATCAATGGTTTCAATGAATTGATGTATGTTCCTACCAGAGAAGAAATTCTACAAATGAATTGGGTTCCTTTTCACAACGGATTAAGACCCGTTAGTGCTTCAGAACAGGCAGAAGGCATGGAACAGTGGATACAAACACAACCTTATTTGCTGAAAAGAAGGGGAGAATTTGCAGAAAGAAATGGGGGGGGGTTGCCATTTCAATGGCAGTGTGATTTGAAATTGGAACGACGGTTTTCTTTGTTGCTGATGGGACAAAAAATCGGACTACAATTTTCAATTGAATTTTTTAACCTGGCTGCCTTGATTTTTCCGGAATCCGGAAGAAAGTTTTCCTTACCCGACAGACAATGGGTAGGAATAGAATTCATGGGTTATCGGGATGAGATCCATCTTGAACCCCTTTTCCGCTTTGATCCCGATAGAATTTTCCGCTCTCCAGTACGAGAAAACAGTCAATTTCGGGTCGGTCAGCTTTCTCGCTGGCTCATCCAGCCGGGGTTAAAAATTACCCTTTTGTGAGAATTTGTATTAAATATTTTTATTATTTGTATAAAAAATCAATGAGTTGGGTAAAAATCATCCCGAATTGTTCGAAATAAGTGTTGATATTATCACCAAATAATTAACAAATGCCTTTGTTGGGTAAATTATTTTACTATTAAATCGGCTGAAAGGCAATGAAAATAGCATTTTAGCTGCATATTTGCATTTCTAAAACTAGCAATTATGCGAATCGTAAAAAATTTGACCATTTGGTTGTCTGCTTTACTCGTGTCGGCCTCCTCTATGGCACAAGTTACAACAGGTACCATGACCGGTTATGTCAGAGACTCTAAGGGTGCCGGATTAACCGGTGCTTCTATTGAAGTTATCCACGAACCATCCGGTTCTAAGTACAAATCAGTTTCCACCAATGCCGGTAAGTACACTGTTCCCGGTCTGCGTGTTGGGGGCCCCTACAAGGTTACTATCACTTATGTTGGTTTGAAAACAGAAGTGATTACCGAAATTACTGTGCAATTGGGTGACCCTTCTGTTATTGATGTTACTTTGAATGACCTAAGCAACGAACTTAAAGAAGTAACCGTTACTGGTACAGCATCCAAGCGTGCAGCGCTCATTTCCAAAGACAGAAAGGGCACTGCTACTAACATCAACTCGAGACTGATTGGGCGCCTTCCGACGATCAGCCGTAATCTTACTGATCTTACCCGTCTAGTTCCTCAGGCAGGTGGCGGTACTTCGTTTTTGGGACAGGATGGTCGTGCCATCAACCTGACACTAGATGGATCTATTTTCAATAACTCTTTTGGTTTGAGCGCACTGAATGGTGGTCAGACCAACTCAGCACCCATTTCTTTGGATGCTTTGGAGGAAATACAAATTAATTTATCTCCTTACAACGTGCGGGAAGGTGGCTTTACCGGAGCAAGCATCAATGCTGTTACCAAGAGTGGTACTAACACCATCCACGGCACCGGTTTCTATAACTTACGCAATGAGAGCCTGGTAGGAACAAAGGCCGGTTCTGCCGGTAAGCAGGATGTAGTTACTACAGCATTCGACGTTAAACAATTTGGTGCCAGCATCGGTGGTGCGATCAAGAAAAATAAATTGTTTTATTTCCTGAACTATGAGGGCGAGCGCAGAAACGATATTGGTTCATTATGGACTGCTGATGCGAGCAATGGTGCCTCACCAATTAGTGGTAACACTACCCGTGTTAGGAAATCTGATTTGGATCAACTTTCTACTTTCCTGAAGACTAATTTCAATTATGATCCGGGAGCTTACGAAGGGTTTCCTTTCGTAACGCAAAGCGATAAAGCAGTTGCTCGCATTGATTGGAATATCAATGACAAGCACAAACTCAGTTTGCGTGGAAATTTATTTGTATCAAAGAGAGATGTAACTGTGAGTAGTAGTAACACTACCAATGGTAGCAGAGGTGGAAATCCCAACTCCATTGCTTACTCTAACTCTGCTTACGAGATCAACAATAATATCTACGGTCTGATTGCTCAATTGAACAGTCGATATAGCAACAAAGTGAGCAATGAGATTACCTTTGGATATACTGCCAACCGTGATTTTAGAGCAGTAAAAGGCGGAAATTTCCCGATGGTGGACATACAAGATGGAAGTAGCCCGTTGACTGCCATTCCTACTTCTGGAACTTCTTCTTTACCAAGTGCTCAGGCAGCTAATAGCTTGAACCTGATTTCCTTTGGTAATGACCCTTTCACACCCAACAACCTGTTGAACACAGATACATGGCAGTTTAGTGATAACCTGACCATATATGCCAACAAACATACCATTACTGCAGGTATCTCGTATGAGAGCTTTGATTTTACCAATGGATTCACTCCATTGATTTACGGTATTTATACTTTCAATAGCCTAGCTGACTTCTATACTGCTGCCAACGCTTACAAAGCAGATCCTAATCGTACTTTCAGTCCTGTATTCATGAGAAATTACCGTGCTAACTTCAGCAATCTACCCGGTGGCGGTCCCTGGTTGGTAACTACCCGCGCTCGCCAACTGGCTGCTTATGTGCAGGATGAATACAATGTTGAATCTAACTTCAATGTTACTTATGGTATTCGTTTTGAAGTTCCCTACTTCGTTGGCTCTGGTTTTGTGAACAATGAAGTAGATGGCTTCAATTTTCTCGATAACAACCTCCAGAGCACGAAATTGAGTACCTCTAAATTACCATCTGCAAAATTGATGATTAGTCCGAGAGTTGGTTTCAACTACGATGTAAATGGAGATAAATCTACCCAGATTCGGGGTGGTATTGGTCTCTTTACCGGTCGTCCTTCTTTCGTTTTTATCAGCAACCAAATGGGTAACAACGGGGTACTGAGTGGTGGTGTCAACGTTTTCAACACTGCAGCATATCCTTTCCGCCCGGATGTACCTGCTAATTATCCAACATTTCTTCCTTCACCTGGAACCCCTGCGTCTTCCTATAACATTGCTACTACCGAGGAAGACTTCCGTTTCCCGCAGGTGTTGCGCTCCAATTTTGCCATTGACCAAAAACTGGGCAAGAAAGGCATCGTTGCTTCTGCTGAATTCATTTATTCACAGTTTATTAGTAACATGAATTACTACAATGCCAACCTTGCTCCGGCCACTGCCCGTTTCAACGGACCTGATAATCGTCCCCGTTTCCCCGGTGTAGGTCTTTCAGGAACAGCTCTTAACAATGCTATTCGTGTGGTTCCAAAGGTCAACGATGCTACTGTTTTGGAAAGTGCACCGCTGGGTGGTTCTATCGTTACAACCATCAAACTCGAAAAACCAACACCTAACAAGGGTCTTGGTTGGATGGCTGCATATACTTTTACCAGATCACGTGATTACATGACACCAGGTTCGATTGCTTTCAGCTCTTGGACAGCCATACAGAGTGTTCGTGGTAACAACAGCACTGATATTGCCTTTAGCGACAATGAAACTCGCAACCGCGTAATCGGTAACGTAAATTACCGTGTTGAATTGGGAAATTCGGCTGCTCTCCAGTTTTCCTTGTATGGTCAATCTTTTAACCAGGGACGTTTCTCTTATACCTATAGCGGTGATATGAATGGTGATGGTGTAAATGGTAATGACCTAATGTACATCCCGCGTAACACTTCAGAAATGAACTTCTTACCTATCGTTGTAAGTGGTGTTACCATCGCTACTGCCGACCAGCAACGGTCAGCTTTTGAAGCTTATATCCAGCAAGATGTGTATCTGAGAAACAATAGGGGTAAAGTAGCAGAGAGAAATGGTGTATTACAACCATATATCGTTCGCTTTGACTTTTCTACCCAATTAGAACTTTTCAGAAACATTGGCAAAAATAGACACACCATTCAATTAAGAGCAGATATCTTCAATGTTGGAAACCTGATCAATTCTGCATGGGGTGTGGGCAATTTTGTTAATACATCCAATCCTTTGGCAGCTGCAGGTGTTGACGCAAATGGTGTTCCCACTTTCAGAATGAACCGCGTAAACAACAGTCTCGACTATACTACCTATAGAAAAGGTACTAGTTTTAGTGATGTTTGGCAAGGTCAGCTTGGTTTGAGATATATCTTCTAATCGACACACACTTCGTTATAAAAAAACCCGGAAAAATTCCGGGTTTTTTTTATGCTATTTTTTCATCACTGAATATCTATAGTTTATTTATTTAACCGACCATCCCCAACGAATAAAATCAGGTAGTACCCTGCCCCAGGTTGCAACATCATGTTTACCATCTACCAATTCCAAATAATGAATGTGCTCATCTGAATATCCTTTTGCCTTCAATTCTACCACCAGATCCAATGCATCATCTACAGAATCAATGATGCCATTTTTATTGCGGTCGGCAGTTTCATCCATGGCACCACATTGAATAAAAAACTGTAACCAGGGATAACAAATCCCCTTCCGAATTTGTAAGTGCATGATCCGGTCTTTCTCCTCATCATACCCATCCTCATAACTTTTTCGCCGCCACCAAAGCGAAGGACTGAAAATACCTACTTTACTGAACTCAGTAGCGTGGTTCCATACCAGATCCAGCGCAGTGAGTCCGCCCAATGAAAAACCAGCCATGGCTTTTTCCTTGAATGAGACTATGTGAAACCGCTTGCGCAGGAAAGGCATTAACTCGTCTAAAATAAATTTGGTGTACAACCCCGCTTTCGAACCCCGACCCATGTAATCTGGCGAATAGGCAATGCCATATTCCTGCCTGCGCTCATTACCGCAATGAATGCCTACTACCATTAGCGGGTGAATGTCATGATCAGAAGTTATCTGCTGCAATAAAGTATGGAAAGACATGGTAAGTAGGTCCTGCCCATCGTTTACCAACAAGAGACTGATCGGACGACCATCAAAAGCATTGTCTGTTCTGTAAATGTCAAAAAGAACTTCCCTATTTAAAAAATCTGAGAAAAGATTGTATCGGTCGTACGCATCATAGGAAGATACGTCAGCAGTAGTTTCAGCCATGAGTCAAAAATAAAGCAAACATCTTCCTCCGGCAAGACATTTGGTGGCGAAGTAGTTAATTTTATTTTTTGCCGTCTATTACGTAATTTAACAAAGTATTTCCCTCTACGAAGTCCGACTTCTCTAATTTCGGCAAACTCATGTAATTTGATCCATTATGAAAAAAATCGGCATTTTATTCGGGCAAGAAAGAAGTTTCCCGGAAGCCCTGATTCAAACCATCAACGAAAGAAAAATTCCGAACATCACCGCGGAACCAGTGCACATTGATAAAGTGATACAAGGGGAAGACAGTGGCTACGCAGTAATCATCGACAGGATCAGTCAGGATATTCCATTCTATCGTGCTTTTTTAAAAAATACTGCCCTATGTGGAACAGCTGTTATCAACAATCCCTTTTGGTGGAGTGCCGATGAAAAATTTTTCAATAATTGCCTCGCTACCAAAATTGAAGTGCCGGTTCCTAAAACGGTTATACTTCCCTCCCGTGACCTGCCCACGGATACCAGTGATCTGTCATTCAGTAACTTGGCTTTTCCGCTAGACTGGGCTGGGATTTTTAATTATGTTGGTTTCCCGGCTTATATGAAACCATTTGCCGGAGGGGGCTGGAAAAATGTGTACCGTCTTGCCAGTCAGGAAGAGTTTTTTGAAAAACATGCCGAGACCAATCAACTGGTTATGCTCTTGCAGGAAGAAATCGTTTTTGAAGAATATTACCGGTGTTATTGTATTGGCGGGAAATACGTTCGCATCATGCCCTATGAACCCCGCAATCCACACCACCTTCGCTATGTAGCAGATTTTGCTCCTTCCGCGGAACGCCTGGAGCAGATGAAATCTATCGTATTGCGCATCAATCAATACCTGGGCTATGATTTCAATACAGTAGAACTGGCTGTTAAAGATGGGGTTCCTTACGCCATAGATTTTTGCAATCCCGCACCCGATGCAGATGTGAAAAGTGTAGGACAAGAAAACTTTAAATGGGTGGTTGACACAGCTGCCAACTTTGCCATAGAGAAAGCAGAGCAGCACCAATCGGGCAGGGACAACCTCACCTGGGGTGCTTATTTACAGAAGGGTGTAACCGGTCAGCCATTGATGTAACAGCGCAATTTCAAGGAAAGTATATGAGCCAACTGAACTATAAGCACTTTACACTGGGAGTAGAAGAAGAGTACATGGTATTGGATCCCCAGACCAGGGAATTGAAGAGCCATCGCCAAAGAATAGTTCAGGAAGGTCAGAAAATTTTAAAAGATAAGGTGAAGGCTGAAATGCACCAGGCTGTAGTGGAAGTGGGAACAGATATTTGCAAAGACATTGAGGAAGCTTATAAAGATGTTGTTTCCCTTCGGGGGAACATCGCTCATATTGCCGGCGAATTAGGGCTTTCCATTGGCGCCTCCGGAACCCACCCCTTCAGCCACTGGGAAAACCAATTGATCACCGACCACGTTCGTTACAACCAGATTGTGAATGAACTTCAGGAAGCCGCCCGCAGCAACCTGATTTTTGGATTGCATGTACACGTAGGCATGGAAGACAGGAAAACAGCCATACACATAGCCAACACCGCCCGCTATTTCTTGCCCCATATTTATGCACTGAGTACCAATTCACCCTTTTGGGAAGGACGTGATACTGGGTACAAATCATTCAGAACAAAAGTATTTGATAAGTTCCCCAGGACCGGAATACCCGACTATTTTGAAAGCCTGGAAGCATACGAAAATTATGTCAACCTGCTGATCAAAACCAATTGCATCGATAATGCAAAGAAAATCTGGTGGGACTTACGGGTGCATCCCTTCTTCAATACCATCGAATACAGGATCTGTGATGTACCCATGACCATTCAGGAGACCATCATGATTGCGGGCCTTTTTCAGGCCATTACAGCCAAAATATACCAGCTTCGAAGCCGAAACATGAATTACATCATTTATCAGCGTTCACTGATCAATGAAAACAAATGGCGGGCAAGCCGCTACGGTATTGATGGAAAACTGATTGATTTCGGTAAGGAAACCGAAGTCGATACCCGTTCCCTCCTACTAGAACTCCTCGACTTTGTGGACGATGTGGTGGATGACCTGGGTAGCCGACACATCATACAAATGGTACACAAAACCCTTGAAACAGGAACCGGTGCAGACCGACAATTGGCTGTTTTCAAACAACACCACCAGTTGACCAACGTTGTTGACTATATACAGCAGCAATTCCTTGTTATTTAACTTTTTTATCAAATGTTAAAAAATTTAACGGACAGGCAACGGATGGCTGTCGCCTGGTATCTATGTTATTTATCCACTTCTAAACCGGTTGATCGTGACTGATTATGAAATCATTGAAGGTTGCCTGAACAAAGACCCCCGTTGTCAGCGCGCCTTATTTGACCGCTATGCGGGTAAAATGATGGGGGTATGCCTAAGGTATGCAGGTGACCATGCCGAAGCAGAGGATATGCTGCAGGAGGGTTTTCTGCGTATTTTTCAGAACATCGGACAATTCAAGTTCGAGGGTGCTTTTGAGGGATGGATCCGACGGGTAGTAGTAAATGCAGCCATCCGAACCCTGGAAAAGAAAAAAATACAATTCAGGGAATTGGAAGAGAACAGAAACGATGTGCCCAGGGTTGAAGCCACCGCCTATAACCACCTCACCCAAGAGGAACTGTTGAAACTAATCAATCAACTACCGGATGGATACAGGATGGTTTTTAACCTCAGTGCAATCGAGGGCTATAGCCATGAAGAAATTGGAGAAATGCTCAATATTCAACCCGGTACCAGTCGCAGTCAACTGGTAAAAGCCAGGAAAATGCTGCAATATCAAATATTACAACTACAGAAAGTTGCTGTATAGAATGCCAGATAGTCAATTTGACGACTTTGTCGGAAAACAGCTCAGCGACCTCTCGGCGCCTGTGCCGGAGGGGTTATGGCAACGGATGAATGATCAGCAATTGGATGATTTCTTCAAAGAGAAGTTGAACGGAATAGAAATAAATGCAAGGGAGGTTATTTGGCAACGAATCAAAGATGCCCAGTTGGATGGTCATTTTGCCGATCAGTTGATCAATTATATTGCCCCTGTTCCAGCCAATGCCTTCGATCAATTAGAAGATGCCCGGTTGGATCGTTTCATAGGCAACAGTCTTTATGACCTGGAGGGTACCGTTCCCACTGATTCATGGGATGCAGTCGCAGGTGCTTTACTGGATTCACATGCAGGAGAAAACCTGGATCACTTGGCGAAGCCGGTATCCGAAAATGTTTGGAACAAAATTGCTGACCATCAATTCGATGGTCATATTGCAGAAAATCTCTCCAACCTGGAAGTACCTGTTGGAGAAGGTCTTTGGGAAAAGGTAACTGACCAACAAATGGATGACCATTTTAAATCCCGACTCTCAGATTTTGTTGCACCTGTTAGCGAAGAATTGTGGAGTAAAATAAAACCAAGAGAAGAAGATGATGACCGCGGCTTTTTTTACTGGATACGGATTCCCATGGCTGCAGCCATTGCCGGGGCACTCTTCATCGGAGGATTATTGGCAACTTATTTTTTCTATCAAAAGCAGACAAAAGAGTTATCCAACAAGCCGGGTGTAGTTGTTTCAAGAGAAGGAAACTTTGGGAATCCACCCGTGGAAAACAACAAACAAGCACCGGTAACCAACCTATCCAATACCCCGCCTACTTCCTTGGATTCTGCCGAAACTGATTCGCACAACAGAACCATAAAAATTGACAACCCAATAACAACCAAATTAAAAACCGAATCATCTACTGATATCGATCTTGAATACAATTCAAACAAAATAGAAAACAAAGAGAGAGCAGGCTGGAAAAGAAAAAAATCGGCATTTACTGTTTCGAGCGGATTTAAAATTGATGCATCGGCCAGAGAAACCAAGCGGCCTTCTTCTGCTATAAGAGAGTCCGTCTTCAACCCTTCTAATTCTGAAGCCCTGCCTCTGTATCCAGAACAAATAGTTGAGGAAAATCAATATAAATCCTATCCACAAGGCAGTACCATTGCCATGGAGAGAAATACGAAATTATTGGCCCAAGAGTTGAGCATATCGGGGCGCAAGAGAGTAGAATTACCTAAGATCAATTGTCCTCCTGTTCGGGGAAGGAATAAATGGGATGATTTCAATAAGGACTGGTATGTTGATACCTATGTGTCACCTGATTATTCATTGAAAACCTTAACTAATTTATCAGCCAGTCAGCAATACCTGAATCTTAAAGACAGTAGTGAACGCATGCAGGTAGGTTTTACTGCCGGACTCAGATTGGTGAAACCGTTGAACGACCGTGTTCAACTAACTACAGGACTCCAATATAGCCAGATCAATCAGCGCTATACGTATAGAAGTGAAAATGAAATAAAATTTACCACGATAATTACCGTAAGAACAATCATCCGGTCACCCGGAGATACCCTGATTGTTCGAGATACCAGTTTGCTTCAAACAATAGGTTATAAGAACAATGTTGTAAAAAACAGGTTCCGTTCAGTTGATATCCCTGTTTTATTGGGTTATCAGTTCGGTCGTGGATCAGTGAAGGTGGGAGTCAATGCCGGCGTAATCTTTAATGTAAGTTCATGGTATGAAGGAGTTGTATTGGATACTTCACTGGCTATTGTCCCCCTTCAAAAGGGAAGCAACCTCTATAAAAGTAAATTAGGCGTAAGCCTGTACACAGGGGTTCAGGTAACCAAGGAGTTAAGCAAGGATATGTTGCTTTTTGTAGAACCTTATTACAGACATTCCTTCACTGATATCACGAATACCGGATTACCCTACCAGCAAAAATTTGGTACGGCCGGCGTAATGATGGGGGTAAGATGGAGTTTGAATAGAAAATAACAGGCAACGAAATGAAAAATAAAGGTATCTATCAAGAAGGTAAGTCATCTAATCAGCCGGTATGATTCAAAGATCAAAAATTTTTAGCACCCTTATAGGTCTGTTCCTGATTGCCTCTTGTACCAAAGAGAGCTCACAGGAATTCAATGCCTATTCCAACAATCCGCTCAATGATACTGTTTGGGCTGTTACTTTAAAGCCTACCGATGCAGCCAATACCATGATTACTGATCTCATGCCACCAGCAGATACTGCTACCATAGATCTCGCTGCCAATGAAACAGAATGTAAACCGGGGAATTCTGATAGCCTGAAGATGTTTTTCTCAAAAGGCATTTTCACCTCATTTGAAAATGGTGTTTTCACACCTGTGCCGTCTTCCGGAAATGCGGTGATACAGGTTATCCGAATTCGCAGAAATGGAGACCTGATTAGGTTGCTTCGTCCCTCGCAAACCACCAATGCTGCACTTGAGTTAGGTGGCGGTGTATTCATCCGGATTATGAAAGACGGAAAAGAATTGGGTATCAAACAAGGAGAAACCATTAGAATAAGATTAATGGAAACCGGTGGAATGCCCAAATCAGATATGCGCAGATTTTTTGGAGCAGAGACGATACCCCCTCCCATGTACAATACTTTTGACCCCGGCTTTAGCTGGCAACCCGACAATGACAACTCCCCTGTTCCACTGTTCTTTGATTTACAGAGTGCAAGAAACACTACGGGTTATGAGATCAAGACAAACCGATTGCGCTGGATTTCTGTTCAACGGTTACTGAATTCGACAACTGCCATAGACCGCAGCAGGGTAACGGTTATTCTTCCTCCGAATTTTACAAATAAAACAACCAATGTATTTGCACTTATTGGGTCACAAAAAACAGTTGTCAAATTAGATTTCGACTATAATTCACGTTCATTCCGAACGGATCTACTTCCGACAGGGGCACAAATCAAGTTGGTGTCAGTTTCAAAAATTGGTAAGGAATTCTATCTGGCAGAAAGCAATATCAATCGACTTTCATCTCCTACCATCATAAAATTGGAGCCAGGTAAAAAAGGACAGGATGTACTCCAATCTTTCCTGGATAATTTATAAATGATTGTATGAAAAACCTTGGGGTGTTTTGGGGGGTTGTTGCAAAGTGGGCAGCAGCCCCTTCTTATTGAAAATCAAATAGTGTAGCAGTAAATACAGCCTTTTCCCTTTTCTTAAAAATAACATCCCAGTTGCCCTTGTACCGAAGAACCTTGGGCACAATCCATTCCTTGTAACGGGTCATTTCCACCTCCATGCTCACATCAAAATCGTAAACGCCAGCTTTATAACTAAGCGAATAATTACGTGCCATTACCTCAAGTGTTTTCATATCCATCCAGGTAACCATTCTATCAACTACTATCCTGTCATTTTTAAATACCCCGAGATCTTCTTTGGGTGTAATGGAAAAAACATAAACAAGTGTTCCGTGCCATTCGGCTATATCCAGCCGATAATCGTATAGTTCATGAGCCGACTCGTCATATAAATCCAACTTATCACCAATGAATGGAATACCGGGAATTTTTTTTCCCGGGTTAAAGAAAAGCATTTTCAATTGTTCCTTGTGCTTGTCAAGTCCTTTTTTACCCGAGGCACGTAAGTTATGCCCCTTGACAATATTGTTTTCCCCGCAGATCGTATCCTTTGCAAAGAAAAGAGAAGCATAGAGTTCAGCAGTCATGTAATTGTATTTCCGACCTGAACCATAAAAATCACCGGATACTTCTTCCTGCAATACTTCAGTGTAACGACAGTTGTTGTAACGGTGCTGCTTTGTTTTGCTGAAAAGGGACGCTTTGGGTTGATCATTTTTTCCCAACAAGCGAATATCGTTGTAAGAGGAATATCCCAGGATGCGAAGGTTTCGGAATGCCTTGTAAAAACTGGTATCCTGTTGAATGGCTGATAAAACGGCCCGATAATCGAAATTATTCCTAACCACAACCTCAGCCAGTGTAAATGCTTTTTGATTGAAATAAATGGAGGTATCCTGAGACAATAGCCAGGAAGGAAAGGCCAAAATGGCAGAAAGGAGTAAATACCTCATTACCCTGGGAATATCATTTTGTAATCTACCTGAATCTTACCCTTGCTAATGTCTTTCAGTTTACCCTGCATTAGTTTCCGGCGGAAGGGAGATAAATAATCAATGAACAATTTACCTTCAATGTGGTCAAATTCATGCAAAATCACTCTTGCAGTTATGCCACGGTAAGTTTCTGTGTGTGAAATAAAATTTTCATCCAGGTAGGTAATGGTTACCTGCTCTTTGCGGTAGATATCTTCTCGAATTTTTGGAATACTGAGACAACCCTCATTATAAGGCCACTCTTCTCCTGATAAATTTTCTATGCGAGCATTGATGAATATCTTTTTAATTCCGGGACCATCTTTCATTAATTCTTTTTCAGATTCATCAAGGTGTTGAAAGATTTGGGTACTATCGACCACAAAAAGTCGGATGTCTTTGTTGATCTGGGGTGCTGCCAACCCGACCCCGTTGCTTTCATACATAGTTTCCCACATATCAGCTATCAATGAAGATAAGTCCGGATAATCTGGAGTTATATCACCTGCTACTTTTCGAAGTACGGGGGAACCATATGCGACAATTGGAAAAATCATATTTAAATTGACCACAAAGGTACGAAAAAGACAGGAAAGGGTTTGACAGATTGGGCTGTGAGTTAACGAGGTACATTGAGGTATTCCTGTAACAATAGCGTGGCTGCAATCTGGTCGGTATTTCCCTTCTTTCTTCTGTCTTTTTTTTTCATTCCCATTTCAAGCATAGCTTCAGAGGCCCTACGGGAAGAAAATCGCTCATCAACTTTTTCAACCGGCACCTGGGGAAACAATTTGTTTAGGCGCTTGATTGCAGCGTCCACGAGCGGTGTGGCATGGGTAGGCGTATCATCCAGGTTCAGAGGATATCCAATGATGATTTTTTCCACTTGCGCTTCAATAACATATTTCTTTAGGAATTCATACAGATGATGTGTATCGACGGTATCTAAAGCAGAGGCAATGATCTTAAGTGGATCAGTTACTGCCAAACCGGTTCTACGGGCCCCAAAATCTATACTCAGTATTCTTCCCACAAGAATAGTTTATAATTGGCTTATTAAATCGGTCACTACCATTGTCCCAAAGATAACACTGGCTACTCCATTGGAAGTCATAAAAGCCCTGTTGACCCTTGAGAGATCATTGGGTTTTACAAGACTGTGCTGGTAGATCAGCATACAAACAAACAGTGCGTATGCTATCCAATACCATATTCCAAAAGGCCCTGTGCGCCCTGCTTGTGCCAAGAGAAGTGCACAAATAAGATGAAGTAAAATAGCCACCCTCAATGCCTTTTTTTTACCCAGCCAAACGGGAATAGATTTGAGTTGGTGTTGTCGGTCGAACTCCTCATCCTGCAAAGAATAGATGATATCAAAACCACTTACCCAAGCAATCACAGCCAGAGAAAAAAGAATGGGGAGCAGAGAAAATGAACCGGTTACGGCTAGATAGGCCCCAATGGGTGCCAGCGATAAACCAACCCCCAGAACCAGGTGACACAAAGGTGTAAAGCGTTTGGTATAGCTATAAAATAAAATAACAAAAAGAGCAACAGGAGAAAGCCAACCACAGAGGGGATTGATCCATGCTGCTGCCAGAACAAAAGCGATGGCATTGATAGCAACGAAACGCAGTGCACTGGATGCCGCTATGAGTCCGGCTGGAATTTCGCGGAGGGCAGTTCTGGGATTTTTGGCATCAAAAATCCTATCCAGGTATCGATTGAATGCCATGGCAGCAGTTCGGGCGCTTATCATGCAAACCAATACCAATGAGAATAATTTCAAAATAGGTATTGAACGGATACCAGTCTCTCTTGCAACGGTCCATACCCCCAATGTGAATCCAATCACAGCAAAGGGCAAGGCGAAAACGGTATGGGAAAAGGTTACCAACTGCAGGTATCGACGAATTTTTTCTGAAAAATTAATGGGTTGCATGCCAGTGTTAAATCAAATCAATTTTGAATAAATGTGTGCCGGGTAATTTCCCATAAAACAATGCCTGTGGCGACCGATACATTTAGTGAATGTTTCATGCCCCATTGTGGAATTTCAATACTGCCATCACAAAGTCCTAGTAAATCATCAGATACACCTTCCACTTCATTTCCCAAAACCAGAGCAGTACCCTGAGCCATCGGTTGAAAGCTGTGCAATGAAGTGCTGGCATCAGTTTGCTCAACTGCCCAAATAGAAAAATTTCTTTTCCTGGCTTCAGCCACCGCTTCCTTCGGATGGGAAAAATACTGCCATTGCACAGTCTCCGTTGCACCAAGGGCAGTTTTGTGAATGTCCCTGTGGGGAGGTTGGGGGGTATAACCACAAAGAAATATACCTTGTACCCGAAAAGCATCTGCAGTTCTGAATATACTTCCCACATTGTGCATGCTTCTAATGTTGTCTAGAATGAGAATGACAGGATTCTTCACCGAATGGTAAAATTCCTTCGCGGATAATCGCTCCAACTCCTCCATGCTGCGTTTTCGCATGGCGCAAAGGTACATTCATCCGTTTATACCCGAAAGAACAGGAATTACGAAAAATGACTTAATTTATTACCTCAAACAATTACCCCTACCATGAAAAAGTCATTATTGGTGATGACCGGATTAATTCTTTCGCTGCAATTACTGGCACAAACAGAAGTGATGGATACCGCCATTCTTCGTCGAATCAGACAGGAAGGCATGGAAAGATCGCAAGTTATGGACATTGCCTTTCACCTCACTGAAGGAAGTGGTAATAGACTGACCAATTCACCCGGCTACCTGCGGGCTGCCGAATATGCCATGCAACAAATGAATTCCTGGGGCCTGCAATCGGTTCAATTGGATCCCTGGGGAGAATTTGGTAAGGGATGGGAATTGACAAAATCATATCTCGCTATGCTAACGCCTTACTACAAAGCGATTTCATTCTATCCGAAAACATGGACAGCGGGCATAAAGGGACAAAAAACCGGGACTTTACTGGTAATCAGTGCAAAGGATACAATGGCTTTGGAGGCCTATCGGGGTCAGCTCAAGGGAAAACTGTTGATCATGGATCAACCGGTCAATTATCAACTTTCTTTCAAACCGGATGCTTACAGATATACTGACGATGAATTGGAGAAAATGGCCAAGGCCGTTCCGCCACCCACCCGCGGTGCTGCCAACAACAGAGATACAGCTGCACAAAGAAGAATGCGCGAACAAATGGCTGCTAGAGGAGGTGGTGCACAACGCATGATGGCTATATTGAAAGAAATGGCAAGATCGGAAGGTGCAATTGCGATTCTGAGCTCAGGTGGACCTAGAAGCCATGATGGAACGGTATTTGCGCAAGGCGGAGGATCTTACAAGGGGACGGATCCGGAAAATTTTCCTGACTGGGTTTTGGGGGCGGAAGACTATAATAGCCTGCTTCGACTGGCTAAATCAGGGGTTCCTGTGCAACTTGAGGCAGAGGTAAAAACAAAATTTTATACCGGTGACTTACAGGGATATAATGTTTTAGGAGATATTCCGGGTACCGATCCTGTTTTAAAAGATGAAGTAGTTATGATCGGTGCACACCTGGATTCCTGGCAGGCCGGTACTGGTGCGACTGATAATGCCGCCGGTTCAGCAGTTATGATGGAAGTGATGCGAATTCTAAAGTCAATTGGCATTCAAAACAAAAGAACCATCCGCATCGGACTTTGGAGTGGGGAAGAACAGGGATTATTGGGATCAAGGGGGTATGTAAAAAAATACCTGGCGGATCCTGCCACTATGCAGACACAGCCGGCACATGAAAAATTCTCTTGTTATTTCAACATCGATAATGGAACAGGAAAAATCAGGGGAATTTATTTGCAGGGCAACGAATCCTGTGCCACTATTTTTTCATCCTGGCTGGTTCCATTTGAAGATTTGGGCGCCACAACCGTCACCATCAGCAATACAGGAGGAACAGATCACCAAAGTTTTGATGCGGTTGGATTACCCGGATTTCAGTTTATTCAAGACCCCATTGAATACGATACCCGCACGCATCATAGCAACATGGATGTTTATGATCATCTGATTGCCGCTGACCTGAAACAAATGGCAACCATTGTTGCATCCTTTGTCTTTCAGTCATCCCAACGCGACCAAAGATTACCAAGAAAAACAATGCCTGCACCCAGACCCGCCGGAGGCGGGGGCTTTGGATTCTAGTATTCTTTTCCACATCTGCAGGGTATTTCGGGGCAATGACGGGGCATGAATTATATTTGTTGCCATGGCTAAAGCAGCGAAAGATACCCCGTTGATGGTGCAACATATGAGCATCAAACAGAAGTATCCTGATGCTATATTGCTTTTCCGCGTTGGCGATTTTTATGAAACCTTTGGAGAGGACGCTATCACTACTTCCCGCATTTTAGGAATCACTCTTACAAAAAGAAACAATGGAGCAGCATCCTCCAGCGAACTGGCAGGATTCCCCTACCATGCCCTGGAGACTTATCTGCACAAATTGGTGAAAGCCGGGTACCGGGTTGCAATTTGTGATCAGTTGGAAGATCCCAAAACTGTCAAGGGCATTGTAAAAAGAGGGGTAACAGAAATGGTAACACCCGGCATCGCAACACACGATAAGCTTCTGGATCACAATCACAATAATTTTCTCGCATCCATACATTTTGGAGAGAAAGAACATGGCATTGCTTTTTTAGACATTACGACTGGAGAGTTCCTGGTAGCTTCAGGAAATGATGACTACATCGATAAACTTTTACAAAGTTTACAGCCGGCAGAAGTTTTGTTCTCCAGAAGCTTCCTGAAAAAATTTCGGGAAACCTATGGTAACCAGTTTTATACCTATACGCTGGATTCCTGGATTTATGATGAACAGTATGCACGCGAAAGCTTATTGAAGCAATTCCAAACTCATTCCCTCAAAGGTTTCGGTGTTGATGATACACTTCCGGGCATCATTGCAGCCGGAGCTGTATTGCATTACCTCAAGGAAACAGAACATCCCAACTGGCAGCACCTAACTTCCCTACAACGATTAGACCGGGAGGAATTTTTGTGGATGGATCGTTTCACAGTCAGAAACCTCGAACTGCTGCCTGTTCAGGAAGGGGCACATTCCTTGTTACAGGTGATAGATCAGACTGTTAATGCAATGGGTAGCCGATTACTGAGACGATGGATGTTGTTTCCTCTAAGAAATAAAGAAGAAATTCTGGAAAGACTTACAGCGGTTGCGTTCCTGATCAAATCAACGGATGTAAGGAAAGAACTCAGTCAATACATTAGATCTTGCGGTGATCTGGAACGCCTGAGTGGAAAAATTCCAGGCAAAAGGATTAGTCCGAGAGAAGTACAACAATTGGGAAAGGGACTTCAGCAAACTGCCAATATCAAACAACTCTGTTTTGAATCAGCACAGCCCCTCATGAAAAAATTGGCTGATGCACTGAACAACTGTGAAATGATAGTAGAGCGTATCGTGAACATCATCGCAGAAAATGCTCCCGCCACTGCAGCAAAAGGGGGCATGATCAGGGAGGGGGTCAATGCCGAACTCGATCAGCTTCGAATGATAGCGCACGGTGGAAAAGAATACCTGCAACAAATTCAACGGCAGGAGGCAGAAAAAACCGGTATCAGTTCTTTAAAAATAAGTTACAACCAGGTTTTCGGTTATTATCTGGAAGTAACACATGCACATAAAAATAAAGTGCCCGATAACTGGATTCGAAAGCAAACACTGGTGAATGCTGAGCGCTATATTACTCCGGAATTGAAAGAATATGAAGAAAAGATTATGGGTGCGGAAGAAAAAATGTTGGTACTCGAAGCTAGTATTTTCGACCAGTTACTGAATGATTTACAGTTGTACATTGCTCCTTTACAGGTAAATGGCCATGTGCTGGCAACACTTGATTGTCTGATATGCTTTGCAGAAAATGCGCTCAAATATGGATATCATCAACCTGAAATACATGATGGTTTTGAATTGATATTAGAAGACAGCAGACACCCCGTTATAGAAAGGTTTCTTCCACCGGGAGTAGAATACATTTCTAATGATATACAGCTGAATCCGGCAGAAACACAGATCATCATACTAACGGGTCCGAATATGAGTGGTAAAAGTGCCTTGCTTCGGCAAACAGCTCTGATAACTCTGTTGGCGCACATGGGAAGTTTTGTTCCTGCGAAAAAAGCACTGATTCCTTTGACAGATAAAATTTTTACCAGGGTCGGAGCAAGTGATAACCTTAGTGGAGGTGAATCTACTTTTATGGTGGAGATGAATGAAACGGCTAGTATTATCAATAACATTTCAGAAAGAAGTCTGGTCCTGCTCGATGAAATTGGTAGAGGCACTTCCACGTATGATGGGATTTCTATTGCCTGGAGTATGGTGGAATATCTGCAGCAGGCGACTGCCCGACCTAAAACTTTATTTGCGACGCATTATCACGAACTCAATGAGTTGGAAAACAAATGCGAGCGGGTACACAACTATCATATTACCCACAAAGAAGCCGGCAACAAAATTATTTTTCTGCGAAAACTGGCGAAGGGTGGTAGTACCCATAGCTTTGGTATTCATGTAGCAAGAATGGCGGGAATGCCACCAGTATTAATAGACAGGGCCTACGAAATATTACAGCAACTAGAAAATAAATCAGCTGAAGGAGATACAGGTTCTTCCACAGATTTGTCAACCGGCAACATAAGCAGACAAATAAAAAAGCTGAACATCCCTCAAATGCAACTCTCCATCTTTGATGCACACACCCAAACATTCGATGCCATCCGACAATTGCTGACTGAGATAGACATCAACCGCTTAACTCCGGTAGAGGCACTGATGAAGCTGAATGAAATCAAAAAAATGATTCAATAATTTTCCGGTATGCAGCAACATTTAGATGCAATTGCTTTGGTGGTAAGGGACTATGATGAAGCCATAGCATATTATACCCATGTTCTCTCCTTTGTCCTGTTGGAAGATTCTGTTCTAAGTGCTGATAAAAGATGGGTGGTAGTTGCCCCTCCCGGTTCAGGCAATGGATGTAAAATTTTATTAGCGAAGGCTACCAATGAACGCCAGTTGTTTGCCGTTGGAAACCAATCCGGAGGCAGGGTATTTCTTTTTCTTCATACTGATGATATAGAGCGCGATTATCAAAGAATGAAACAAGCAGGTGTAGAGTTTTCAGAGGAACCCAGGCAGGAAGTATATGGAAAGGTGGTTATTTTTCAAGACCTTTATGGGAACCGGTGGGACCTTATTCAGCCGAATTATTCAAACAGCAAAAATCAATAAAATGAAATGGTTCATCTCACTCCTTGCCAAATCTGCTATACTTCTGGCAGGAGTATTGATGGTATTTGGATTTATCTTCTATCGGGCAGATCAGCCTGCTGACATTGTTTATAAAAAATATGCGCGTCCGGTATCTAAACAAATTCCCATTATGGGAATGCAAGTTCATGTTACAGATGAAGGCAACCCAACGGATTCCACACCACTCCTCTTCATCCATGGTACTTCGTCATCTTTGCTAACTTGGGAAAATAGCACCGAAATTTTAAAAAAAGATTATCGCATCATTCGGTTTGATCTGCCTGGATTTGGTATGACGGGTCCCAACCGGGATGGCAACTATTCAACTGCTTTCAACAATCAGTTCATCGACTCTTTGTTGGATCAACTTCATTTAAACCGCGTAATCATTGCGGGTAACTCTCTAGGGGGCAGCATTGCCTGGCAATATGCCTTGCATCGCCCTGAACGTGTGAAGGGTCTGATTCTGGTAGATGCTGCGGGAATTGCTCCTCTTAGAAAGATGAAAGGAGCCATTGGATTCAAGATAGCCCAGATTCCAGTGCTCAATAAATTAATGTCAGTAATCACCCCCCGCTTTTTGGTAAAAAAGAGTTTAGAAGATGCTTATGGAAATCCAAAAAAAATTACTGATTCCCTGGTCAACCAATATTTTGATCTTTTAACGAGGGATGGAAATCGGCAGGCGTTGGTAAATAGAATCAGAACCGGCTGGGGCTATACAGACAGTTCTGTATTGAGAAATATTGATTGCCCTACGTTGATTCTTTGGGGTAGGAAGGACAACCTCATTCCGGTTGAAAATGCCGGTGTATTCTGGAGACAAATCGCCAAAAGTCAATTACATATCTGGGAGGAATTAGGCCATGTACCCATGGAAGAGGACCCGGAGCAATTTTCTGGTGAGGTGAAGAAATGGCGCGATTCTATTTTTCTTCACTAAGCGAAGATTACTCGATGGTAATCAAATCATGTTGAAAATATAGGGAAAGGCAAGAACTACAATGGCTGCCCATACTGTATATACGGGCATCCAGCCGGCAATGGTATTTTCAACAGCTTGCATTGAGTCATTTTTTCTGATACCCTTCATCAATTGATATGTGATCACTGAAAGATGAGTAAACATAATGATGTTGGCTCCGAGCGCTGAAGTTCGGTTCGGTGTAAAGCCGTAGGAAGCCAACCGGTAAAGGATAGCAGAGAGTGCCAGCAGATTAGCCATACAGGTCAACAATGAAAGTAATGCCAGTATTTTCTTCTCTATTGCTCCGGCTCCCACTTCATGGCGAATGGTCAGAGAAAAAAGTACAATCGCCATTACAGCTACCAGTACAAGATTAAAAACTATCAGCAAATCCCTGCTATTGAAAATTTTTGCCGGATTGAAAGCAAGCGATACCAGAAATCCGAATAAAGTAATCAGGACAAGCGGGGCAAAAATCCGTGCTATGATCGGTGATATCCGATTCACCAATGAAGGATTATTCAGAATAACGTAACAGGAAAAGAGAGGAAAGGCCCCCATTACCCAACGGAATAAATATTGTTCATAGACGGTGACTAATTTGATACCGATCATATCGAATAATTGTATTGAAAGGGCGGTAAACAGCACACCGGTAATTCCCAGTAACCCGGAGAAAATCAACCAGTTCCCATTGTGTTGAAGATATTGAATAGTAGATTGGGCGTCTTTGAGTTGATTACGGACAAATACATAGCCGGCAATTGACCAAAGTAAAAAAGGGATATGTAGGTTACGCAATTGACCGGTAGCTGAACCTACAGGAAGCGGTAAGAAGAAAACAAAGCAAAATAAGATTAGAAAAAGACCCAACGGTAACAGCAACTGGGAATAATCCAATTGTTTTTTATAAAAGTAATAAAGTGCTATTGGCAAAAACAAGATAAAGGCAAGGTAATGTTCAAAGTAAGAATCTTCAGGTAGTTTGAACCATAGGGGGAGATACCAGCAACAGCCACTGATAACAGACAAAAGAAGAAGTAAAAGAATTTCATGACGGGTTCCCCAATCAAAACTATTGGTGGACTGGTATTTCAGCCGATGGTGCCAGGTATCTGCTATCGGGTTACCGGCTATATCGGGATACAGTACATTAAAAGAGGTTGTGAATGCAGTAGGTGATTGGCGGTACATTTCTTCCAGTCGTGCTGGTTGATGAAGGTGTTGTATGATTTCTTGTTGCATACTTTATTTTTGAGAGGTGGATGAGTTGTTTCGTTGATGGATGATTGCTTCCAGAGCGGCGAGGTGGGACTGAAAAGCTTTTTTTCCGGAGGGAGTGGCCGAATAGGTTGTATTGGGTTTTTTGCCAATAAATTTTTTCTGTACCTGAATGTATTTCAATTTTTCAAGAGCGGTCATGTGACTAGCCATATTGCCATCTGTAATGGCCAATTGGCTTTTCAGGGCAGAGAAGTCAAGTTGGTTGTGTATCATGAGTAAACTCATGATACCGAGGCGCACCCTGCTTTCGAAGGCCTTGTTAAGGTGTGAAATAAGGAAAGTCAACTTTTGTAGCGATAATAGATGTATGATCCGAAAATGATGTGCAGTAAACCGAATCCGAAAGCCCATCCTATCAAACCATAGGATAGGAAGAATGCTGATACAATTCCGGTGCAGATAAGTGCAATGCCAAAGATGATCAAAGAAGGAAAAGAGTGATGACCTGCCTGCACCATGGCGAGTCCGTAAAAGATCAAAGACAGGGGCGCCAGCCATGCCTCCTGTTGATGATACAATAAGACCAGGCACAGGGCTCCACCGGATATCAGCGGATAGAGCATTGAAGTTAGCAGTTGACGCAGGGATATTGTAAAGCTGTCAGCACCCTGTTGAACTGCATTTTTTATGGCCAACAGATATCCGGTCCAGGAGGCAATGAGCAATAGAACAGTGTATAATCCCATCAATTGCCACCAGAGGTTGTTGTGTTTTCCGGCCTCGGTGTAGAGGTAGTTATAGTAATGTGCAGTAAGGGGCGATATGTCAAGCAGCCAATAAGAAATA
>JBJTTC010000106.1:0-7382 GCA_046079965.1 Sediminibacterium sp.
AAATGATCAATGGTTTTGAGGAAGTGAAGCCAATGGTTTTCGCCGGAATCTTCCCGGTTAATACAGATGAGTTTGAAGAACTGCGCGATTGCATGGACAAACTCCAGCTCAATGACGCTTCCCTCACTTTTGAACTCGAAACATCTCAGGCACTGGGATTTGGTTTCCGTTGCGGATTCCTCGGTCTCCTTCATATGGAAATCATCCAGGAACGTTTGGAAAGAGAATTCAACCAAACAGTTATTACCACCGTTCCAAACGTGAGCTTCAATGCCTATACTACGAGGGGAGAAAAAATCATTGTCAACAATCCTGCAGAAATGCCCGATCCGGTGAAGATCGATCGGATTGAAGAGCCATTCATCAAAGCCCAGATCATCACCCTGCCCGATTATATCGGTAACATCATGACGCTCTGCCTCGGTAAACGCGGCATACTCATCAATCAAAGTTACCTGACACCCACCCGTGTGGAACTGATATTTGAAATGCCACTCACTGAAATCGTTTTCGATTTCTATGATAAGTTAAAAAGCTCTACCCGTGGGTATGCTTCCTTCGATTATTCACCCATCGGCTTCCGCGAAGCGGATATCGTTAAAATGGATATCCTACTCAACAGCGATAAAGTCGATGCCCTCAGTGCCCTCATTCACCGCAGCCGTGCACAGGATTTTGGCAGGAAGCTCTGTGAAAAATTGAAAGAGTTGTTGCCGCGTCAGCAATTCCAAATTGCCATACAAGCAGCCATCGGGGCAAAAGTTATCGCCCGAGAAAACATCAGCGCTATTAGAAAAGACGTAACTGCCAAATGTTATGGCGGTGACATCAGCCGCAAAAGAAAATTGTTGGAAAAACAAAAAGAAGGCAAGAAAAGAATGCGGCAAATAGGCAATGTTGAAATTCCACAGGAGGCATTTCTGGCGGTGCTGAAGCTGGACTAATCTACTGACTTATGGATAGGGAATGTTTTTCTTTCCCTGGATAGCTTTTTTGTTCCCCTGTTGTTCAACCCGAGGAATGGGTCGATTCGGATCCAACTCTTCCACTACCGGAACATGCACCCATTTCCCATTTTGCCAGCGAAAGCCTTCGAAACTTCCCTCCGGCACCAGGGTGGCATGAACAGCTGGATTTCCTTTTTCACTTACCAAGGAGGCGAAAGTGATCATTTTTAAATCGGGATCGTAATTCAGGCGGGCACCCGCGCCTTTTTTGTATTCCAATAAAAATCGATAAGCGGGTAATGGAGGTTTTCTTTCATCAGGTCGATACTCGAAAAACAATCCACCCAGTTTGGGCTGGCCATCTGCCCCGAATGTTAGTACTTCCATCCATTTGCGGGTGGTCACCTCATTGTTTTCATCATAGCCCAGGAGGGTGTAATATTTTTTACCCTGGTATTGATGAAGTAAAACATTGTAGTAAACAGCACCAATCCACTGTGAAGCAGCTCTAATCGAATCACAGGGCTGGTCAGTAAAGGGGGATGCATCAAATAATGGGGTTAAACGAAGACTTCCGTCCGGCGTGTTGTATTGAATGGCTGCTTTGTATCTATAATAGGAGGGATCTTTCATCAGTTGCCAACTGAAAATTCTAAAACTACTATCGGGGGCATACAACATAGAAACTGTTCCCAAAGAATCAAACGCATAACGGAAAGAATGTTTGGCTCTTAGTGTACGAACAAGGGTACGCGTAAACAAACTATCTGCCTGTAATCTCTCAGACCATTCTTTTCCATTGATGATGTTGAATGCCTGCTCCCGAAGGATGGTTTCCATAGCGGAAAAGTTGCTTCGGTCAACATCTGTAATTGGCTGGGCATTGGAAATAAAAGAACAAAAGAGGAACAAGACAACCAGGCCGAAATTTTTCATCCTTAACATTAACATATTACAAAGGTATCAACTAATGAAGGTAAGCTGAAACAAAAAGGCTTGTTAACTTTTCACCTGCTGCCGGCAAGACTCAGCAAAGGCATATAAACTATCAAACTTGCAGTCAATGCGTTCATCAGGAAAAGGAACTTCCGGATGGGTGGTAGCAATGAATACAGTGTGCATGCCGGCATTTCTCCCAAATTCCATGTCAGACAAGCGATTGCCGGCGACCATACTTTTAGCAAGATCGATGTCAGGAAATTCTTCCCTTGCCTGAAAAGCCATGCCGGGATTGGGTTTGCGATTGGGTGAATCATTGTCTATGTCTGAACAGAAATAAATTTTGTCTATTCTTCCGCCCACTTTTTTTACTTCCTCCAACAAAAGATCATGAATACCATTCAGGTCTTCCAATGTCATAAGTCCACGACCGACCCCTTTTTGATTCGTAACGATAACAACCCTATGGAAGAGTTGTGATAAGGTATGCAAGGCACTCAATGTATTGTCGTACATAACAAATTCACCTACATGTCTGATGTAGTCATTTTCTTTGTCATGATTGATAACTCCATCCCGATCGAGAAAGATCGTCCAGGAGTGGTCCGCTTGTGATAGTTGAAAGGACATAATTAAAATAGTTGGGAAAAATCATCCTGCGCACGGCGATAGTCTTGCGGAACGCCTATGTCAATGAAATAAGCTGATCCCACATAACCATACATGGGTAGGGTGGAATAGCGGCGTTGCAAAAATTCCGTTTCCAGGGAAAATTTTCCGTTGGGGGTTGATTGTAAAAAAGTCTTGGTATCGAACAGATAGATGCCGGCGTTGATCAAACCGGTTTCCTGCCATTTTTTTTCTTCAAATCCAGTGATGCGGTTGTTCTGATCAATGGTAACAGTACCATAGCGGTCAAACTGTTGCTGCGGAATCAAAGCCAATGTACCTATAGCTGATCGGCTTTCATGTAACTTGTATTGTTCCTCCAGATTAACCAATGCAATGCTATCACCATTCAGTACCCAAACATTTTTTCCTTCCACAACTTGCATGGCTAATCGAATGCCTCCGCCTGTTCCCAATGGTTCGGGTTCTATTACCAACTTGTAGGCAGAAGGTGGAAGGGTTGTTTCAATGAATGCAATGGCAGCTTCCGCTTTATAGCCCAATGAAAAAATAAATGTTTCGATACCTGCTTTTTGCAGAAAGAGAATCAGGTAGTGCAGAAAGGGCTGTTCATTAACGGGAGCCATACATTTAGGTAAATCAGGCACTTCTTCCCGCAATCTGGTTCCAAGGCCTCCTGCCAGGATGATGGCTTCTTTTACGGGCATCATCCGAAAATATTTTTTTCGGTGAGTTCACAAAGGATATGTCCGATCAGTATATGACTTTCCTGTATGCGCGGCGTATCTGAAGAAGGAACATTGATCAGGTAATCAGCTTGCTCTTTCATTTTTCCTCCGGAAGCACCTGTCATGCCTATCGTGATAACCCCCAGCTCAGCAGCTTTTTCAAAGGCATGCAGGATGTTGGCTGAATTACCCGAGGTACTCAAGCCGATCAGCACATCACCTTTCTTCGCGATACCTTCAATCAGTCGCGCATAGATCACATCATAGCTATAGTCGTTGGCAACGGCAGTCAGGTAAGAAGTATTGCAATGCAGGGCTTCGGACGGCAATGCTTTCCGGTCTTTGTAAAAACGTCCGGAGAATTCGGCAGCCAGGTGTTGAGCATCGGCAGCACTTCCGCCATTCCCACAAAAATAAACGGCATGGCCCTGTTGGAATGCAGTCGTAATAACCTGCACAACAGATTCGATGATAGGAAGCAAAGTGCCATCAGTCAATATTTGTTGCTTAACAGCGATGGAGGCATTGATTCTGGCAGCGATGGTAGATAATATTTCCATAAGAGGTAAATTAATGATTTATTTTCCGACCCGCAAGATTGCATGGACGAGTTTTTCCCAGCTGTATTGTTTTTTTTCTTCCTGAATAAAAGGTATGAAATGTGCTTCCCCCCATTGATACAACTCAAGTATTCCCTTTGCCAATGCGGGAACCGTGGGTTCAGTGATCAGTCCGGTTTTCTCCTGCAGCACCCTATCCGGTAATCCCCCCACATTCGTTACCAGCATCGGTTTTTCAAAATGATAAGCGAGTGGGGTCACACCGCTTTGGGTAGCTTGTCGATACGGTTGTATCACGAAATCTGCTGCTGAGAGATAGTATTTCACCTCGCTGTCTGCAATGAATGCTGTTCGCAGATAAACACTGTTGTGCAATTGTTCTCTTTCAATGATGGCGTGGTAGGGGGCAGCATCTTCATAGAATTCTCCTGCTACCAGTAGTCGGATGCCGGCTGCACGCACTTCAGTCGTGGCCATTGCTTCGAGTAAAAGATCGAGTCCTTTATAAGGCCGAATGAAACCAAAGAAGAGAATGATTTTTTCCTGCTCGGGCAGTTGGAGGTATTGGCGTGCGCTTGCTTTGGGTAAGATGGTTCCAAAATGATCGTAGAGTGGATGCACCACCATTTCTGCAGGTCGTTGGGAGAAGTCACGCAGTTGTTGCATCACCCGGTCGCTCATGGTGATGAACCCATCGATGTATTGCACGAAGTAGCGGGTGAATTGCGTATCACCCGGTCTTTTCTCGTGGGGAATAATGTTATCAGCAATGCAGACGATGCGGGTCTTTTTATTGCCGCGCACGATGCGCAATATAGTACCCAGGCAAGGTGCCATAAAAGGTAACCAATAACGAACAACGATGAGGTCGGGAGCCAATTGCCGGAGGGTTCTTCCTACTTTGATCCAGTTCAGTGGATTGATTGAATTGATGCAACGACGAATGCGCAGATCGGCGGGTGCAGGTTCGGAAGAATATTGTGTGGTGCCGGGAAAGATGAAGTTGGGGTATTGTAGGGAAAAAGTAAATATTTCAGTTTCATAATGTAGGTGCTGAAATTCGCGTGCCAGCCGCTCATTGAAAGAGGCGAGACCGCCCCGCAGGGGCCATGCCGGACCGATGATGATTACTTTTTGCAATAGCTGCTTTTTCAGGAAGCCTGGAATGTTGCAAAGTTACTGAAACGCGGGTGAATCGGGTAGAGTGAAGCAGTGTGAAGTACTACCAACCTGATTTTTCATCTATCTGGTAGTGATTTCTCTCCGGTGCGTTGCGTACAATCATTTCAGCTACAAATCCACTCAGGAACAGTTGCATACCGATGATCATGGTGGACAATGCAATATAGAAAGCCGGACGATTGGTGAGGGCGAAATCAGCAGAGCTTAGTTTTCCGATGATGAGGTAAATGACCGACAATAAGCCGGCAAGGAAGAATAAACTGCCGAGCAGTCCGAAGAATTGCATGGGACGTTTCCCGAATTTTCCCAGGAACATGATGGTGCCCAGGTCGAGGAAGCCGTTGACAAAGCGACGCCACCCAAATTTTGAGCTGCCGTATTTTCTCGGACGGTGCTCCACCACTTTTTCACCGATTTTGCGGAAGCCGCTCCATTTGGCGAGGATGGGAATATAGCGGTGCATTTCACCGAATACTTCGATGCTTTTCACCACACGATGTTGGTAGGCCTTGAGACCACAATTGAAATCGTGCAGGTGAATACCCGAGTTGGCACGGGCAACGGCATTGAATAATTTAGAAGGAAGGTTTTTGGTAAAGGTATTGTCGTAGCGTTTTTTCTTCCATCCGCTTACCATATCGAAACCTTCGTTGGTGATCATGTGGTAGAGGGCGGGTATTTCATCGGGGGAGTCTTGCAGGTCGGCATCCATGGTGATGATGACTTGACCGGCGGCTGCTTTGAATCCCTCATTGAGTGCGGCAGATTTGCCATAATTTCTGCGAAAGCGAATGCCTTTGAATTCGGGGTTCTTTTTTCCGAGGGAAAGAATGGTGTTCCAGCTATCGTCGGTGCTACCATCGTCAACGAAGATCACTTCATAACTGAAGCCGGCTTCCTGCATCACGCGTTCTATCCAGTTCGCCAGTTCGGGAAGTGATTCTTCTTCGTTGAGGAGAGGTATGACAACGCTGATGTTCATGTTATCCCGCATTTTCAAAGGGGGTAGAGGGATTCTTTTTGGCGAGTGCGGCACCTATGAGTGAGGCTATGGCACCCCAGATTGCAGTACCGAACAAGGCTGCGGCTATTGCAAGAGGAAGGAAAAATTTACGCGTGAAATTAATTCCCATATCCATTTGCTCAGAGGTAAGATCAGGGTTTTTCTCCATATCGGCCCTTGCTATATCCACTATTTTTTCAATGACTTCCGGATGGATGAATTTGAAAGCGATAAAAGTATAAACGGACATAATCGCGGCGATGCCGGCTGTTACTTTGAATCCATGACCGAATACATTGCCGAATGTAACATCGCCATTCATTTGTTTGGCGTAGTATATACATGCCCAAATAATAACAATCATTAGTAACCCACTCGAAACCCAATTCATGTTTTTATTGGTGAGTTGGTCTGTTACATACAGTACAAGGTTGAATACAATATAACCAAGACTGGTGATGAGGGCGATGAGCCAGGGTGCGGTGGGTTTGTTTTCCATGGTAGTATTTATTAAGAGGGTTGATTGAGATGGAGGCTGCCTCGAACCATTGTGCCTACCACTTTTCCGGGGAGGGTTTGGTTGAAGAGGGGAGAGTTAGATGAAAGACTTTTATTGTTGGAAGAAGTTAGTGTTGTAGTTCCTTGTCTGCTGAAGAGGGTGAATTCAGCGGGTTGTCCGGTTTGGATAGTAGGTTGGGAAAGTTGAAAAATATTTCTGCCATTGGTAGAAAGCAGTGCTATGAGTCTTTCCAATGGAAGTTCAGGAAAAATATGTTGCAGGATAGGGAAGCAGGTTTGAAGTCCGATCATGCCCGGTGCTGCGTATTCGAATTCACATTGTTTTTGGTCGATGTGTTGCGGCAGGTGGTGGGTGCTGATGCAGTCGATGGTACCGTCGAGTATGCCTTCACGGAGGGCTGTTCTGTCAGTGCTGTTGCGCAGTGGAGGAAATACTTTCAGGTTGGTATCGTAGTGTTGCAGGTCTTCATCGCAGAACAGGAGGTGGAAGGGGGTAACACTGCAGGTAACTTTCCATCCTTCATTTTTTGCATCGCGGATGAGGTGGAGACTTTTTTCTGTGGTGATGCCGGTGATGTGCAGTTGTGATTGGGTGTAGCGCAGCAGGTCGAGGTCGCGTTTCACCATGATTTCTTCGGCGAGGGCGGGGATGCCGGGGAGTCCCATGCGGGTGGAGATGATGCCTTCGTTCATGAGACCATGGGCACCGATGCTTTTATCGACGGGCAATTGGATGACGACGCCTGAGAACGCTTTTACATATTGCAGGGCTTTGAGTAGTAGTCCGGGTTGTTGCACTGCGGTGAGACCGTCGGTGAAGGCGATAGCGCCGCTGTGGTGCATGTCATACATTTCAGCAAGGTCTTTGCCCTGG
>JBJTTC010000107.1:0-3945 GCA_046079965.1 Sediminibacterium sp.
TTGCGCCTGTATTTTTATCCACTCCATAGACAGGGTTTTCAGTGGTTGCATCACCGAGGTTGCAGGGAACGCTACCATTTTTATCGTCGGAAATATCGGCGATGGTGAACATCCTAAATTCCGGGTGAAGTATGGACTCCATAGAAAAAAGTCGGGGGATTTTTTCGTCCCAATAGATTCCATTCATCAATATATCTGCCGCTCGGGTGTAGGGTTCAAAAATACATTCGTATTGCTCTGCGTGGTCGTGGAAATGTTGCCGACGGTAGGTTCCGTCGATGGTATGGCGATAGAGATCAGCTCCCTTCAGGTGCACATATACAGGGTAGGAAAAGGATTGATGGAGGAATTCATCGGGTTCTACTTCCTGGATATCCATCAGGTTCATGATTTCCAGGATACCGTGAGCAACGCGCCCGCTGCCGGTAACAGCTACTTTGAGGGGTGGAAGTTTAAGTCCGAAATAGGTATGAATCAATTCCCGGTAGTCCTTGATATCGGAGACACGTCCCAGGTTGAATAATCCGGTTCTTTTGCCGTAGGCCATGATGCCATTGTGGGCGCCTACGATACCGGCAAAAAAGCCAAAGCCAATGAGGCGTTGACCGTCGGGGTGTACGAGACATTCGTAATCAATGAGGGTAATTTTCTTCTCTACCATTGCTTGCATTAGTCCCCGGTTATTGGGTTGTTCTTTTTTGGTATGGGAAAAGAACAAATAAGTTTTGTTGGGAATCAAATGTTGAACAGGAATTTCTTTGATACCAAGCAGTATGTCACATTGGCTTAGATCTTTGGAAACTTGGATGCCGGCGCGCTGGTATTCATCATCAGAGAAGCACCGGTCTGGAGAGGGTTCTGCAATGATTGCCAGTGGTGGGTGGGTTTTTTGGAGGTATTGGGCCTGGGAGGGTGTCAATGCTACCCGGTTGTCTGCAGGTATTTTTCCCTCCCGGATCAGTCCGATACGTACCATTGTAGTAATTTTGCAGCACGAAGTTAACCAAAAGAGGTGACCGAAGCAGGAGAACAGCGCATGAACTATTTTCAGTTATTTGAGGTACCGCAGGGATTTTTTCCAGACCCCGTCATAGTTAGGAAAAAGTATTATGAGTTAAGCAGGAAGTTTCATCCGGACTTTTTTGTGCAGCAGGGTGAGGTAGCGCGGGAGCAGGCGGAAGAAAAATTGAAGGAGGTGCATGCAGCTTATTCAGTTTTATCGGATGCAGGGAAGACGATGGCTTACTTGCTCGAATTGGAAACAGGTATGGTTGCGGAAGAGAAATATGCTTTATCTCCCGATTTTTTAATGGAGATGATGGAATTGAATGAGGCGTTGCAGGAAGCAGATACGGCGGAGGCAAGGGCGGAAGTGACAAAAAGTATACTTGATAAAAAAAAGGAATTGTATGAAGATATTAAGCAGGTACTGGAAGCTTATCAGCCGGGTGTTTTTTCCCCGGAAGCGATGTTGCCAATAAAGGAATATTTCTACCGGCATAAATACATTCAACGGTTGTTGGGACAGGCAGAATAATATGCCTGAATTATACATGGGGTTGTTTGGACATACCCTTTTGATTCCCTATTTTTGTCCTCCCCTGCCCGGGTGGCGGAATTGGTAGACGCAGCAGACTCAAAATCTGCCGTCCGCAAGGATGTATCGGTTCGACTCCGATCTCGGGCACAAACGTCTCCTGCTGAAAGCAGGGGGCGTTTTAGTTTGTGAACGTGGCGAATGCATTCGCCTAAGTGAACAAGCTAAAATGACCACACACTGCGAAGTAGTGTGGAGACGTTTGAGTAAGCCCCTCGCGAGATTTTTCGGAGCACTGCAAGTAACCCGATCTCGGGCACAAAAGGCCAGAGTGAGGGTGGGTTTGAGTGTGCACCTCTCTTATTCTGGCCTTTTCTCCACACTCCCACTATCCCTTCATCCTTCCCTATAAATCAAGTACGATTGTTAGATTCTGTTGCAGGCGGCTGATCTGATAGCGGGTTAAAGTACCTATTTTTTGCTGTAATCTTTTGTTATCAATTGCCCTTATTTGATCCACCAAAATATCTGAGGGCTTATCCAATTTTCCTTTACGCAAATGCACCCGCAACAATTGAATTGATTTGTTGACTCGAGAGGTTACCGGACAAACCAGTGTTGAAAGATGTACGGGATTCAACAAATCAGTTTGCAGAATAACAACAGGCCTAATTTTTCCCGGCTCTGTGCCCATTCCGGAACTCAAATCTGCTAACCAAATATCATATTGCCTGATCATTGTCTACCAATTTTTCCATTTCCTTCAAAACATCCATTGAATCGACAACAGTAAGCGAGGATTCCTTAGATAACTGTGCTTTGAGCAATCGCCGGCTGTGGTAACGATTGAATAAATCTACCGCTTCATTGATATATCGGTTGCGGGCTACCCTCAATTTTGCCGTTATACGTTCCGCTTCCTGATAAATATCATCTTCTAGTTTTAAGGACAAATTTTTCATACAAAAGATTTGAATAAAGGTATATCATTTTAGTATATACTTTTTTACTCATTGCTGTGTCGATGTTAATTGTAATTACCCTTGCAACAAACCTTGTTGCAATTAATCGTGAACTTGCTTGTAAGATTTAGGTATTTACCGCTAGAACTCCAACGTATATGACCTTCAACGCTAACGGTTGGAGTGAGAGTGTAGTGTGCGAAAATCCCCAACTCAAACCCGCTCTATCTTTCCTATTCACCAATTTTACTGTATCTTGTTATGCATTAAAAAATTATCACTTTTGTTCATAACCTCCTGAATAAAAAAATATGTCTAAAATAGACGGACTTCTTCTTTTTATCTGCATCACCCTGGTATCTGGATGCATCACCGACCAGCCAAGCTCACAAGTGGCAGACCTTTTGGCCATCCAACGCACTGCAAACTGCAAAGAAGATCCTACCCGATTTAACTTTTGTATTAGAAATGCTACCCCTTATGAAATAGAAGACCTGGTCATCAACCCCCAACATACCGCCATCTACTTTGGTAGCCTGAAACCAGAAGAAATTACCTGCATGGTACATGTGGACAAAGCCCAGGCCCTTCCCTTCATCAAAACCAAAATTGGAAAAAAAGTAAGTTACATCCTCCCAGCAGATACCAATACCAACCGACCATTCACTAACGGCAGATACATCTATGAATTGTTTGTATCCGATAGTACAAAAAAAATACTTGGCGTTAAACTAGTAGAAGCTTCTAATGAAGAGACCGGTCTCGTTATTTATCGTCCTTTAGATTCTTCAGTAGTTGCCCGACTGAACACTCAACTTCAGTTGAAGAAGATCTCAGACTTGACAGCACTGGCTCATCTCTACCATCCCCCCGCAAAAAATGCCGAAGGCAACTATTATTACAAAATAAGCAGTCGCATGACCGGTAACAATACAACAGAAATGATTTTAACTGAGAGCGGACTCATGGATGATGCAGTAAAAGGGATCAAAACCCTCTTCATCGTCAACACATCCAATAAAGTTTTAGAGGTAGTATCTATGAAAGAAAGTTTTCTTTGCTACAAAAGCAAACAGGGCTGGACTTCAGAAAAATGCAAATAAAATCATCCGTATAGCCCTCTGCCCCTTCATTCGACGTTATCTACTCAACCGGTCCAATCCTTATGGCTTTCATCTGCTTGGGCCAGGAATTAATAGGTTGTCCATTTCTGTCAGTGGCATTGCCAGGAATGGGTGCTCTGTCACGCGGAAATGTCTCTGGATCTTCACAAGCCATGTACACCAGCATGGCAACCAATAGTGCATTGTTTTGTAGATCATCAAACACAATTTTATCATAGGTATCGCGGTTGGTATGCCAGGTATAATTGAAATAAGACCAACTCAGAGACGAGAGTGAAAATCCGGGCGCACCTACTGCCACAAAAGAAGCGAAGTCACTTCC
>JBJTTC010000108.1:0-3352 GCA_046079965.1 Sediminibacterium sp.
TCCTTTGGCTTTCCGAAAAAACGCAAAAGAAATTTTGGATGAAATAGGGCCAAATTTACAGGTCTTACAGACAAAAAAATATGTTGAAGTTGTTGACCCGCAGACCATTTTCCAATATTTTTTTTTTCTACAAACTTGTCCTCAGACAAACTACTTATGTAGTCTGTGAAAGATTTATGTTTTTCTATCAGCTCTTTTTTGATTGCTTCTTTGTTCATATCCTATTCTATTTTTCGGTGTGTCTTTCTTGCCTGACCGCTAACGGTCTGCCGCTTTGCGAAGGCGGGGATTTTTAGCACTAAACTTTTTTATAATCACAAAACTTGAATTTAGCACTTCACTGTCATAGAAGCACGAAACCCCCGCTTTTACAAAACGGCTGTTACCAGCAGTGTTTCTCATTCTGTCAATACTTTTCATGCAACATTATTCTGTTTATTATTTTTAAATGCGGTTGCAACCCGTAATTCTATATATACGATTACGACTATAATGGTTATTTCAAGTAAAAAATATATCACTCCCAACTTTGTAAGGTCGTTGAAATAAATATATACCAATATCATTGTCAATACACAGTATATAAGGTTGCCAACACTTATTAATCTTAAAAATGGCGTCCAATTTCCTTTAAGTAAGAAAAAACAAGTCATAGAAAAAACACAAAAAACCAATCCGATTAAAGATAAATATGTCAAAATATATGTCGGCATACCAAAATATTCGTTGAAATGTCTTAATACAAAATACAAGTAAAATGTAGTCAGTGCTGCACCTAAACCGTCAACAAGAAAAAGAGCTTTTGTTTTTTTTGTAAAGTAGTTAATGATCTTATTTATAGTAATGTTCATTTGTTTTCTCGTCATTTTAAATGTTATCAGTCGTGTTAGATGGTTGTCTGTCCCGAATATGTTTTTTTAAAATTCAGCGAAGGACTGTCCACCGATGACTTTAAAAACTGTTGTAATTGTGTGTTCGTCTAACATTGCTGGTAACGGCCGAGGCTTTACGCAGGGTGGGGAAGGATAATTCCATCTGCTGGCTTGGCCACTATTGCCTCGATTAGATAAAGCCAAATTACTGAAGTTGATTTGAAACTCCAAAGCTGATGGGCCATTGCTGAAAGCCCAACTTACGTAAAGCCTTATGTTGTAGGCAGTTTTATTTATCTAATTGAAATTGTACTGAATCTTTTAAAGTGCTATTATTTTTTGATACTATTGTGATTTGAAACCGTGCATTTTGTTTAAAATTACTTACAAGGAAGTCGTATTGATAACAGGCAATTGAAATCTTAATTGTTGTTGAGTCCTTACGTTGAAAAGATATAGGGCGTTCAGAGATATTTGTTGTCGTATTATTAGTGGAAGAATTAACGTCATATATTGAAGTACAGTCATCATTATTTTCCTTTTTAATAATATCTACTTTAACTAGAGAATTGTCTATACATTTTATGGTGAGGTCGCCAAAAGTTTCGCCACTCACGTTATTAGTTATAAATCCATTTTTTTCTTGAATAACCTTGATATTACTGGTCTGTCCCACTTGATGTCTATTGTTCGTTTCAATTTTCAATTTTGTCACCTCAGTACAACTGGCAAAAAAAAGTAACAATGTGAATAGCAAATGCCTTCGCTTCATAGTTGTTGAATTATATTTTTAAATTTAAATTGGTTTCAATAAAAACACACTAAAAGTGTTTTGCTATGTATTGAATTAGTTTCAGCATAATGATGTCTTTCTAAAATAGGAATCCCAAATTGCCTACAACGGTTCACGGCTTGGCGAAGGCAGGGTTTTGAAAACCTTCAGCCCAAATATAGTACATATGTTGATAGAAGTACAAATGTTCAATGACTTCCATCAGCCCTGCTTTTGCCAAACCGATGTTGGTGGCAGTTTTGTTAGGTGTCAAGTCGTTTAATTTTTGATGTGTCAACGCCTTTAATTAGCAACCATAAACACAATGATAATTCGCCAATAAATATTGGAATTGCGAGATAAGTAAACATAGGGTTGGCAAATCCTTTGGAAAGAAACATAGTAAAACTGTTTGTCAGATAACCCAACCCCGTAATAACATAAAGTATTCCAAGAATTTTTGGTAGCATTTGAGACTTGTAAATTACAAAACCAATTATCAAACAATAGAAAGCAAAAAATACTAAACCAATCGCATATCCTTGTGCCTGTAAATTGAGCGACAATAAGGAAAGTGTCGCAAGTTGGTTTGGTTGAAACGTATTGAGGTAAGTTTCATTGCTCAAAATCAATAATGGCGAAATTTGGTTTAAAAGATTTACTGCAATGATTGCTGTTTGAATAATTACAAATGTCAAAGCAATTTGTAGCAACAGTTTATTTACTCTTTTGAATAAAAAGTAAATGATTATTACACTTGGTAAGCCAATGACAAAATTAACGAGGTCGGCTACAAAACCCCAACGAAAAAGCATCTCATATGTTTGTATGTTATGAGCAGTTGTTAATGCGTCATTTGACACTCTCAATGCTTGTCTTACAAATACCTCTGAAAATAAGCCTGTCGCAATTACAATTAAATAGCATAAGCCTGCAATTCGGGCTAAATTTTTATCTGAAATCATTTTTTAGTTGGTATGATATAATGTCTATAAAAATATTTCCAAGGAAAGAAAATAGCAGGAATAAAAACCCAAATGAAAATAAAGGTTAATTCTTCAGCGGACGAATCTTTCAATGTATTTGTTTTCCATAATGGATAGGCTACAACCATTAGCCAAAGCGTCTTATAACAAATCATAAATAGCATAATGGGCAACATTTTCAAAGTATTGTAAATACCAATGAAAGAAATAGTTGCATAAGCCGTCCAAACACACCAAGTCACAGCATTAACAGGCTCCCAACTTCCCTTGTGTGAAAAAATATGTGACCAAGCCGAGTATCCCATCACAGCAAACATTAAAGTATAAAAAAGTCGCAGTACATAAATACTGATAGGTCTTACGCCATTGTATTTTTCAAAGTCTGGTTTAAAAATGTTAGTCATACGATTTTAGTGTGTCGTTTAAAATTGCCACCAACTCGTGAATATGCGCACCTTTTGAACGCAGCGGCAGAGTTAAAGAAAAAAAATGACCCTGCAAACATTCTTTCTTTAATGCTTTAAACTTTTGAAAATGAATTATTTAAAGGGTAGTTGCCCCTCAGCAACCTCAACTACAATACAAAATGCGCACTTGCTAAATACTGAACACCCCTCCATTCCACAATACAAAATGCGCAGATTAGCTACGATTCTTTTTTGTCCAGGATCAGGATATGATCCCCGATAATTTCGGTCAAATATCGTTTGATACCCTGCTTG
>JBJTTC010000109.1:0-20467 GCA_046079965.1 Sediminibacterium sp.
CCGGGTGGAGGTATAAACCGATTCAGCGCTGAGAATAAAGCCTCCGTCGCGGCGCATGATGACCTGTTTGATATAAAAATCATTGAAGGCCATTTTAATACTGCCATCCCCACGGGCATCTGCCCGCAATTCATCTGAGAACTGTGTTGTGGCATGCATTACTTCAGCATGTCCGGCCTTGTCCCACACAGCATAATACAAGCCGTCTATGTTACCTCGTTTTGCTTTGCTGAAAAAAGAAGTTATCACATAGTGTTTATTGACGTTGTCGGCACGCAAGCGTATATCATCGAGATAAGCACCCTTGATAGACAATTCCCCGATGCTGATTGCATCCCAGAGTGGGTCCTTAAAAATCAGGGAAACTTTGTTGATGTTGTCATTGCTGGAAGTGCCGGAAGCCCTGATGCAAACCAATTCGCCATCATTAAAAAGGGTGAACTCTGATAGAAAGTCATTAGTCTGCGGCATTTCAACTGGAACGACCGAACGCTTTTGCAAGGTCAGGTCTTTGTTGAACAAGCAGGTAGTCAGAATGTGGCGCCGATCATTGGAAGTATTGATCTTGAATACCATGATCTGCTGTTTGTCTTCACTGTTGATGACAGAATAAATTTTGTTGTTGGAAAAACTCTGCCGCTGAGTAGAATCTAGTATCACTTCTTTGCCTACGGGATTTCCGGACGGATCAATTTTAAGTGCGGCTGCATAGATGGCCCCCTTATAATAGTATTGATAAAAAAACCAGGCAAAATCGGGATAAACCAAAAAATCGGTGCTCAACAAACGGTCGTTTTCAAGGGGTAGTTTGTTTTTCTGCAATGTGCGCATGTTGTTATCGAAAACGTAAATAAAATGCTGATCCCGATAGCTTTTATAGACAAGGAATTGTCCCCCCACCTTGCCAATCAGTTCAAATTGAAGGGTTCGGGGGTCGGAACGGTCCGGGTCGCTGTAATAAATATTTTGGGCAAGCAGATTACCCGTCAGGCCCAGCCAGGCCAACAAGATAAAAATTCTGATAACTGACATTCCCTCCGTTTTATTGAACAAATATACGCCCCCAATGTGTTTTCTGTGGCTCGGTTCCACCAAAAAGGTTATTTCCAATATTATACCTAAAAGCATTAAAAATACTTATACATTTGTTAAACTAACGGCTAAAGTTTCACCGAACTGTGGGCAAGCAATCGAACAAAGCAACTGCTGCGGGACTTATCATCGCACTAGGCATCATTTATGGGGATATTGGTACATCCCCCCTGTATGTCCTTAATGAAATCATCAAGGGCCGTGTAATCAGTGAGGAACTGATTGTAGGTTCGCTGTCTTGTATTATTTGGACGTTAACCCTTCAGACAACAGTCAAATATGTCATACTCACCCTTCGGGCAGACAACAAAGGTGAGGGGGGAATTTTCAGCTTATACGCTCTTGTTCGCAGGAGAAAAAAGTGGCTGGTGATGCCGGCCATGTTGGGTGGAGCTGCTTTACTCTCCGAAGGTATTATCACACCACCTATCACTGTGACTTCCGCTGTGGAAGGATTAAAGCAGATCAATGCTTTAAGCGACATCCATCAAAGCACAATTATTGGAATTGTCATCGCAATTATTACGCTACTATTTCTGTTACAGCAATTTGGAACTGCGTCTATCGGTAAATTCTTTGGACCCATCATGTTGGTTTGGTTCTCTATGTTGGCGGTTTTAGGTTCGTCACACCTCATGGATGAAATCCATGTTTTCAAAGCTTTTAGTCCACATTATGCCATAGAGTTATTAAGCAAATACCCAAAAGGCTTTTGGATTCTGGGTGCGGTATTTCTCTGTACAACGGGAGCAGAAGCCCTGTATAGTGATTTGGGACATTGTGGTAAAAATAACATTCGGGTCAGCTGGATCTTTGTGAAAATATGCTTGTTGTTGAACTACATCGGACAAGGTGCCTGGTTGCTTGCTAATTATAAAGGACAAATCATTCAAATAGACGGATTCAATCCCTTCATTGGTATTATGCCCTACTGGTTTAAACTGATAGGCATTATCATTTCTACTGTAGCAGCTGTCATTGCTTCACAAGCGCTGATCTCCGGTTCCTTTACACTGATCAGTGAAGCCATGCGTCTCAATCTTTGGCCAAAACTAAAAATAAATTACCCTACTGAAGAGAAAGGACAACTGTATATTCCGGGCATCAGCATCCTGCTTTATTTCGGTTGCCTTGGCATTGTATTGTTCTTTCAAAAATCTGAGAATATGGTGGCAGCTTATGGACTTGCCATTACTATTTGCATGATGAATTCAACCATCTTGTTCTCCAACTTCCTTGTTAGCAAGCGGGTGAAACCGGCACTTATTTATCTGTATTTGGGTGTATACCTTACTATAGAAATATCATTCCTCATCGCTAATCTGCAAAAATTTCTCCATGGTGGTTATGTTACGATTATCGTTGGAGGCGCACTATTTACAGTTATGTATGTCTGGTACCGGAGCAGAAAAATTAAAAACCGATATGTTGAATTCGTTCGTTTGGAACAATACATCCCTTTGTTACAGGAACTTAGCAACGACAGAAGCATTCCCAAACACGCGACCCACCTGGTGTACATGACCAGTGCCAACAATCCCAAAGAAATAGAGCACAAGATCATGTATTCCATTTTGACCAAGAAACCCAAACGGGCTGATATCTACTGGTTTGTGCACGTTGATGTTATTGATGACCCCTATACCTCAGAATACAACGTTGAGCACATCATTCCAAATGATATCATTCGGGTCGAATTCCGACTGGGCTTTCGGGTTGAGCAACGCATCAACCTTATGTTCAGAAAAGTAGTGGAAGATCTGGTGAAAAACAAAGAGGTGAATATTACCAGTCGATATGAAAGTTTGGAAAAGAACAAAGTAGCGGGAGATTTCCAATTTGTAGTACTGGAAAAATACCTGAGTCAGGACAATGAGCTGCCGTTCACAGAAAGAATTATCATGAAACTTTACTTTTGGCTGAAAGAAGTAAGTTTAGGTGAAGAACGTGGTTTCGGTCTTGACCCCAGCAATGTTTCTGTGGAAAAATTTCCTCTGATCGTTGCTCCGGTAGCCGACCTGAAACTAAAAAGGGTTTTCCACGACGGATCGGAAGGAATCTGACCTTAGTTCTTATACCAAGATAAAATCCAGCAAGAACCCAGCAAAACCAATGGCTTGTCGCCTACCCTACTTTACATATTAGCCGTTTA
The DNA here is from genome assembly GCA_046079965.1 of Sediminibacterium sp. Lineage (GTDB taxonomy): Bacteria > Bacteroidota > Bacteroidia > Chitinophagales > Chitinophagaceae > Sediminibacterium. The sequence continues at coordinate 3,245 of JBJTTC010000109.1, forward strand.
CGTGGTCATCGCAGTAGTCATCTACTTCGTGCAGGAAAAATTCATTTTCAAGCCGGAGAAATTACCACAGGACTTTGCCTACAAATATGACCTGCCTTTTGAAGAACTTTTTTTCCAGGTGGATGAGGGAATCTCTATCAACGGACTTCATTTTTATTGTCAGGAGCCTAAAGGACTGGTCTTGTATTTCCATGGAAACTCTAAAAGTATCAAGGGATGGGCCAAACATGCAAGGGACTTCTTTCGCTACCAATACGATGTTGTATTAGTTGACTATAGAGGATTTGGAAAAAGTACCGGTAAAAGATCGGAACACTTCCTGCTCAATGACATGCAGTTTGTGTACAATAAATTGACCGAGAAATATCCCCAGCACCACATTTTAGTATATGGCAGGAGTTTGGGCAGTGGTTTTGCGGCCAAAATTGCATCTGACAATACGCCGAGGTACCTCATTTTGGATGCCCCTTATTTCAGTTTTACCAGGGTAGTTCAAAGATTCACTCCCTTTCTTCCTCACCGATGGCTTCTGAAATACCAGTTCCCCACTGATCAATGGATCCGAAAGGTGAATTGTCATACCTATATCATTCATGGAACTCGTGACTGGCTGATACCAATCAGACACAGTGAACAATTACAGGCAATCAATCCCCATAAAATAACCCTGATCAGAATTCACGGAGGGGGACACAACAACCTGCCCACCTTTCCTGAATACCATGATTTCCTGAGAGACATCCTCAAATATTAACTATCCATGCAATCTGTTTTTACCCGCCGAATCAGAAGAACGATTCAAGTTATCTTGCTGGTGTATGCATTGATTGGTATAGTGGGTTATTATTGTCAGGATTATCTTCTGCTACATCCCGTTCCAATTAAAGCAGAAGAAAATTATACCATAACGCAACAACACAGGGAGATTCAATTGCCTGTTGACGATCAAACCTCTTTTCATTTCGTTCAGTTTGCAGAGACCGATTCAGTTTACAAAGGAGTAGTATTGTATTTTCACGGAAATAGAGAAAACATCAACCGATATGCCCGATTTGCTCCGTTGTTTACCTCTGAAGGATATGAAGTCTGGATGGCAGATTATCCCGGCTTTGGAAAAGCGCGGGGCAAGGCAACAGAAGAATTGATGTATGAAGAAGCCAAACAGCTTTATCTGCTGGCAAGAAAAAAATACAGACCCGACCAAATAATTGTTTACGGAAAATCAATTGGCACAGGTGTGGCTGCCTACCTGGCATCTATCAGAGATTGCCGAGATCTTGTGCTGGAAACGCCTTATTATAGCATCGCCTCTTTACTTAGACCCATCCTGGGTATTTATCCCCTCCAAAGATTGCTTCATTTTCAATTTCCAACTCATCAATACCTGGCAAGGGTAAAGGCCCCCATAACCATCTTGCATGGAACTGATGATGGGCTCATCCGCTACAAAAATGCACAACAACTTAAACCGTTGCTGAAGCCGGCAGACCAATTTATTACCATCGATGGAGGGGCACACAACAACCTGGCTGACTACCCACTCTTCCAAAAAACTTTAAAAAAAGTACTCAATCGGCAAGTGAATGAATAGGGAATGGAGGAAAACTAACGAGTAACTATTTTTGTTCCTCTAACAAAACAGTACGTCCGGTCACGCTCAACCGATGTATTGCACCATGCTTGAGTGTTACATTGCTGTCTGCATGGCTCACCGGGAATCCAAAACAAACAGGGAAAGAAAATTCTTCTACCTGAGCTCGGATCAATTCTTCCACGGTGGCTCCAAAAGGTATTTTACCGTCCCTTGTCTCTGTAAAACCACCTACGACCAAACCCGAAAGATTTGATAACAAACCGCTTCTTTTTAACTGAATGAACATGCGTTCAATGTTATACAGGTATTCCCCCACATCTTCCAGGAATAAGATGGCACCCACTGCTGAAAAAGCAGTTTTGGTTCCGGTGATATGAGCCAACAGAGAGAGATTACCTCCAATGAGGGGACCAATGGCTTCTCCTTTTCTGTTGAGTTGATGAGGCGGGCACCTATACCTGGCATTTTTACCGGTAAGTGCGTTATGCAATGTTTTGATGTTAGAAAAATTCTTATCGGCAAAGGCCCGGGCCATGGAAGCATGAAAACTGGCAATATGCAACCGGCCAAACAAGTGAGCATGTAATATGGTGATGTCACTGAACCCGATGATCCATTTGGGGCTTTTTCTAAACCAACGAAAATCAAGCCGATCAATGATGCGGCTCATTCCATACCCACCTCTTCCGCAAAGAATGGCATGGATGGTGGGGTCATTGAGCATCTGTTGTAAATCGGCACATCGCTCATCATCTGTTCCGGCGAAACCATGATACTTATTTCCAACAGTTGCTCCGATGCGCACCCTAAAACCCCACTCCTGTAATTGCTGAACACAAGCATTGGTATCTGCCAGTGGCAAATAGCCGGATGGACAAACTATACCGATGGTATCACCCTTGCGTAAATATGGAGGTTGGATTCTCATGATCCAAACATAGTTAAAGTGCTAGCATCCGAAGTAACCTGCAACCTGTGATGAACTCCACATTTCAAAGCAACATTGTTTTTTTGATGACCTACACAAAAATCAAAACAAATGGGATAATCATATTCTTTCACTTGGTTCCAAACAATATCATAAATAGACCTGCCAAAGGGCTCATCCGGATCATCGGGGCGGATATTGGTAAAACTTCCAACAATAAGTGCTTTTAGTTGTGATAATTTGCCACTGCGCTTGAGGTTACAAAACATGCGGTCAATACTGTAAAGCGCTTCGCCTACGTCCTCAACAAAAAATATTTTATTGCGGGTATCAATATCACTGGGTGTTCCGGCCAGTGTTTCCAAAATTTTCAAATTTCCTCCAATAAGAACACCGGATGCCTCCCCGGGACGATTGAGAGGATTTGGCGGGACAGTATAAGTAAGTTTCTCTCCCCACAAAGCCTGGCGAAGGGTATCCAATGCCTGCAACTGAGTGGGCTCAAAAATGCTTGGATCGGATGGGAATCCTTCTGTCATTTTAGCATGAATGGAGGCCATGCCGACCTGAGCATGCAGGTGGCTGTGAAAAACAGTTATATCACTGTATCCTATCACCCATTTAGGATACCGACGAAGGGGAGAAAAATCAATTTTATCAATGATACGTACAGCACCATAACCACCGCGAGCACAAAGAATGGCTTTTAATTCGGGGTTATCAACCATTGATTGAAAATCTGTAATTCGTTCCTCATCCGTTCCACCAAATGTATGATCCTTCTTCCCGACAGTTTTTCCTACCACAACACGCAGACCCCATTTCTCAAGATATTGCACTGCGGGGGCTATGTCCTCCTGTAAAGCAAAGCCCGAGGGACAAGTAATACCAATGGCATCGCCGGACTTTAAATCAGGCGGCAACATCCACTTTTTTGGATTTGACAAAGAAGGGGTAGCCATCAATTGCTGACCGGAAGCAATTGCACCTCCCGTTAGCAGCAATTGTTTGAAAAAAATTGATCGCTTCATGAAATAAAAGTAAGATTTCACAACGAATTCTTCACATACAAGCCTTCCATGCTGTTTTTGTACCTTTGCGCATCGCCACCGGTAAGGGAACTGGCGAAATAGATTACCCGAAGCTACATCATAGAACAACATGCAACAACCCAAAAGATACCTGATCACTGCAGCACTTCCCTATGCCAACGGACTCAAACATATCGGACACCTGGCTGGGGCCTATCTGCCTGCTGATATTTATGTTAGATACCTCAAAGCTCAAAAGCGGGATGTGGTGTTTGTTTGCGGTAGTGATGAACATGGAACAGCCATACCCATTCAAGCTTCCAAAGAAGGAACCACTGCACAAGCTATAATCGATAAATATCATCCCCTGGTAGAACAGAATTTTCGTGACCTCGGAATTGAGTTTGATATATACCATCGCACCAGCGCCGCCCTACACCACGAAACTGCACGTGAATTCTTCTCAAGATTGAATGAAGCAGGTCACCTCACAACACAAACCACGGAACAATTTTTTGATCAGAAAGCACAAACCTTTTTAGCCGATCGATACATCAAAGGCACCTGTCCAAATTGCCAGTTTACCGGTGCTTACGGTGATCAATGCGAAAAATGCGGCAAAAGTTTAAGTCCGGAAGAACTCATCAATCCACTTAGTACCTTGAGTGGTGAAACCCCCATAAAAAAAACTACAAAGCATTGGTACCTGCCATTGAACAAGCATGAAGATTTTTTAAGAAAATGGATATTGGAAGAACATGCCAATGACTGGCGTGCCACGGTAGTGGGACAATGTAAAAGTTGGATTGACGGCGGATTACAGCCAAGGGCAGTTACCCGTGATTTAGATTGGGGAGTTTCACTTCCCGAAAAAATAGAGGGTGGCCAGGGCAAGGTATTATATGTATGGTTTGATGCTCCCATCGGATACATCAGTGCAACCAAACAGTGGGCTATTGATCATGGAAAAGACTGGAGACCTTATTGGGAAGACAAGGACACCAGATTGATTCACTTCATTGGCAAGGACAACATTGTATTTCACTGCATCATATTTCCAGTTATGCTGCAATTGCATGGTAATATCTTACCCGATAATGTTCCCGCCAATGAATTCTTGAACCTGGAAGGTGACAAGATGAGCACTAGCCGCAACTGGAAGCTGGATATGGCAGATTACATCAATGACTTCATCAAGGCACCCGGGGGGAATGAAGCCATGGCTGATGTTCTTCGATACTACCTCACTCAAATTGCACCCGAAACCAAAGACAGTGAGTTTACCTGGAAGGGATTTCAGGATGCCAACAACAGTGAGTTGGTTGCCATCCTAGGTAACTTTGTTAACAGGAGTTTGGTGCTCATGCACAAACTCTGTAGGGGAAAGGTTCCTCCATTACATCCTGATCATTTAACCGATGCTGACCGGGAAATGTTAACTGCTTTTGAAGCAACACGCAAAGGAGTGGAAGATGATCTCGAGCATTTCAAGTTCAGGGAGGCATTGTTTCACATCATTGCTTTTGCCAGAAGCGGTAACCAATACTTACAGAAAAAAGAGCCCTGGATATTTGCCAAGCAAACGAATGAAGGAGGGGATGTTTTACCTGAAGCACAAGCTAGTATAGACAATACCCTGCACATTTCATTGCAGATCTGTGCCAACCTGGCCATTTTTTTACACCCGTTTTTGCCTTTTACTGCCAAAAAGATTTGTTACTTATTAAAAGTAGTAGACAAAATGCTTTTGTGGGAAAATGCCGGTAAAACCAAGCTACTGAGTACAGGATATTCATTGAGACCACCCGAATTATTGTTTCGAAAAATTGAAGAGGAAGAAATAACGAACCAGTTGAATAAATTGCATAGTGCCATGACTGAAAACACACAGCCGAACCATGAGGAGGCAAATTCCGCCGCCTTCGCGCCACTGAAAGAAAGCATTGTTTATGATGATTTTGCCAAATTAGATTTGCGCAACGGGAAAATCATTGCCGCTGAAAAAGTGGAAAAGGCAGATAAATTATTGAAGTTGACAGTAGATCTCGGTTTTGAAAAACGCATCATTGTTTCAGGCATAGCCCAGCATTTTAGTCCGGAAGCAATCATCGGTAAACAAGTAACCGTTGTAGCCAATCTGTTACCAAGAAAAATGAGGGGCATTGAAAGCAACGGCATGATCTTACTGGCTGAGGATCTGCAAGGAAGACTTCATTTTATTCATCCGGAGGAGAATGTAGCTGCAGGTTCAACCATTAATTGATAAAAAACTCTTTGTCGCTATCCCTGTTGATCGTAGCGGATACACTCTTTCAACTCCTTCTCTGAATACGCATATCCATACTGTTTCAACACATCATCGGGTACGCCATTCCATTGATTGGGAACATTGCCTGCATAGCCCAGGTCTTTCACGCCCATTTCAGAAGTATAAAATCCGGTAGTAACCAGGTCGCGCATCAAATTAAAGAAAGAGACTCCCTGCTTATACTCAGGTTTGGCTTTATCGGGATAAGCAATTAAATCGACCAATGCCAGGCGCTGTTGATCGGAGATATCTGTAAATGGTTTTTCATGTTGTTTGGCACTGAGCATATCGAGCCAACGCAAACCACCGCGCAAGGGGGTCTGGTGCTCTGGCATATCTTTTACAATGAACTCAATGAATGCAGGAACCTTTGCCTGGCTGGCACTGCCGCTCAGTTCATCAGCCGGAATAATGATATCGCTCAGCAAAGTGATTGCTTTCATTTCATGTGGTGTAAAAAAAGTATCACCGTCATTTAGTTTTGTCAGGTACTCTTTTTCCTCCTGCATTCTGTCATTCAAAGCAGAAGCTTCCGGCAAGGGTCCCGTTTCTTTTTTTCCTGCCTCTTTGCAGGCTTCAGCTAAAACGCCGGTTCCGGCGGCACCAATTAATAGGGTTTTAATCGATTTCCTTCTATCCATAAAAGAGTTTTGAAAATGATCAGAGGTTTTGTTTTTTCATTTCATCAATGATGAACTCGGAAGTTCTCATAGAGAGTGCAAGGATTGTCCAGGTAATATTTTTATCTGCCTGAGATACAAACTGGCTGCCATCTACACAGAACAATGTTTTACAATCATGTGCCTGGCTCCATTTGTTGAGCGCCGAGTGTTTTCGGTCACTGCCCATACGAACTGTCCCCGCTTCATGAATGATATTACCCGGATTACTAAGTCCGTAGTTGTTGTCTGCATTGTCATCGCCTCCCCAGGTAATGACGGCACCCATGTTGTGAAGAATTTCCTTAAAGGTCTCCTTCATGTGTTTCGCCTGTTTGATTTCATAATCAGCGTGTTTGGTATGAAACCGCAGTACCGGAATTCCGTATTTATCAACCACATTCGGGTCAATCTCACAATAGTTGTTGATATTAGGAATGGCTTCACCTCTTCCGGCCATGCCTACTCCGGCACCATAGAAGAAACGAACATCCTCCTTTAAAGAAGCGCCATAACCACCTGCAGGCTTGGTTTTTCCATTGATCTGGTATTTTCCGTTCAGTCCCTGCATACCGAAACCAAATCCGTAGGCGGGTTGTGACATACCGCCCCAGTATTCTATGTGATATCCTCGAGGAAAATCCAGTTTTTTATTGTCCAGCCACCATGGAGTGTAAACATGCATGCCCCCAACTCCATCTTCGTTGTAGCGTTTCCTTCCAAACAACTGTGGCAACACACCACCAATGGCCGCACCGGTAGAATCGTGCAGATATTTACCAACTACATTGCTGTCATTGGCGAGTCCGTTAGGGTGTCGGTCAGATTTTGAATTCAACAACAGACGGGCAGTTTCGCAGGTACTGGCAGCCAGGATTACTACCCTTCCGGAAACCTGGTATTCCACCCCATCGGTTTTTTTGATGAAGGAGACGCCTGTTGCCAATCCTTCACTATTTGTAATAACTTCCCTTGCCATGGCATCGGTGATCAGATCTATGTTTCCGGTAAGAACGGCGGGTTTCACCAAAACGGAGGAAGATGAAAAATCTCCATAAACTTTACAGCTTCTGTTGCATTGGGCACAATAAAAACAAGCACCGCGCTCGTTGTTGATGGGTTTGGTTAAAATGGACAGGCGAGAGGGAATGACAGGAATGCCCATGCCGTTTGCTGTCTTTTTTATCATCAACTCATGTAACCTGGGTTTGGGTGGTGGCAAAAAAATTCCATCCGGATCATTGGGTAACCCTTCATTGGATCCGAATACCCCAATCAGTTGATCGATTTTATCGTAATAAGGTTTCACGTCTTCGTAGCTGATGGGCCAGTCATCTCCCAGTCCGTCAATGCTACGTCTCTTGAAATCTTTGGGTCCAAAACGAAGAGAGATTCTTCCCCAGTGATTGGTTCGACCTCCAACCATGCGTGCCCGCCACCAATCCCATTTATCACTTCCCTCTTTCATGGTATAGGGTTCCCCATCAATTTGCCATCCCCAGAAACATCCGTCAAAATCGCCGAATGGGCGAAATTTTGTGCTGGCGCCTCGACGTGGGGATTCCCAGGGATTTTTCATTTGAGAAGAATGGATAGCAGGGTCATAATTGGGACCTGCCTCAATCAAACAAACTTTCAATCCGGCCTTGGCCAATACATAGGCAGCCATACCACCACCTGCCCCTGAACCAACGATGACTGCATCGTATTTTTTTACTTCTTTTTTGATTTGAAAATCACCCATTTTGCTGCTGTATTAATTTTATGTAATCGGAACGTGAATGTAAATAATTTTAGCGCATCTGAATTGAATTTTTTAATGACAGGTTACCTTGTTTGCTATGATGGTATGTCAGTTTGGCTGAACAACCGAAAAACAAGGGGTATAAGCCATCTGTATTGCAATTTTTTGCCCATTTTTGCAATAACACCTATCTTACAGCAGCATGAAAAAAGGAATTTACCAGTTTCTGAAAAGTCAACAACAGGCTGGGAAAAAGTCTTTCGCTGTATTGATTGACCCTGACAAAGCTGATGAGGCGACATTGGATCGAGTGATAGAAAAGGCATTGGTTTGCAGGGTAGATCATTTTTTTGTAGGGGGCAGTCTGGTTATTTCTAACCGGTTAGACAGCTGCATCCAGCAGATCAAATCACAATGTTCCATTCCGGTTACTCTTTTTCCCGGATCACCCTCACAGATCAGTTCTTATGCAGATGCCTTGTTGTATTTATCCCTGATTTCCGGAAGAAATGCAGAACTGTTGATCGGACAGCACGTGATCAGTGCTCCTTTTGTGAAGAAAAGTGGCCTGGAAATTATTCCTACAGGATACATGGTAATAGATGGCGGAGCTCCTACTACCGTTTCGTATATATCCAACGCCAATCCGATTCCTGCGGACAAGGATGATATAGCCATGTGTACAGCCATGGCCGGTGAAATGCTGGGATTACAACTCATTTACATGGATGCGGGAAGTGGTGCCAGAAAACCCATCACCGAATCGATGATTGCACAGGTAGCTTCCCAGATTTCCATCCCCCTCATCGTTGGCGGGGGAATAACCGATCCGGAAAAAGCATACCTGAATTGCAAGGCAGGTGCAGATCTTATTGTTGTAGGAAATGCAATTGAGAAAGATGTCACACTCATGGCAGAAATCAGTTCAGCCATTCACAGTCTTTCGATTACGGTTTAATTCCCTTTCTATTATTGAAGTTGACCGGTATCAACCCTTGAGGGGGTGTCTTTTCCAATGATAATGCTGCTTACACTAATAGCAATGGAACGAATGATGCGTGCCATGTTTTCCAGGTCGAGGGTTCCAACTTCATCACTTGGTTTGTGGTAATTGGGCTCATTATCCATCTTTGATGTGCTAATGGTATGGGCTGGAACTCCCAATCTAGCCAGAGTGGCATTATCAGATCGGTAAAAGAGATTCTGCTCTGTATATGGATCAGGATGAAAAGTAAAACCACTTCCTGCCAGATTCTGCTGCAAAATTGTACCCAAACTGGATTTTTCATATCCGGTGATATAGGCAGAATTGGTTCCCCATTTGCTTTCTGTTCCAATCATCTCAATGTTCATCATAGCTACCACTTTTTCCGGTGGAAGTTGACGAGAGAAAAAAGTTGCTCCAAATCCACCTATTTCTTCTGCAGTGAATGCTACAAAAATGAGTGATCGGGCATTGCTGTTCAAGGCCTTGAAGTAGCGTGCAAGCATAAGAACTGCTGTGGTTCCGGCTGCATCGTCATTGGCACCATTGAAAATAGAATCAGCCAAAAGATTGCCTTGTCTGTCTTTGCTCATGATACCCAGGTGATCATAGTGGGCAGAAAAAATTACAAACTCATCTGGCCTGCTTTTGCCGGGAATATATGCTGCAACATTGGCCAATGATTGTCTGCTAAAACTATGGATGGCATCAATCGAATAGCTGGCCGGTAATGCAGTTGCCAAAATAAATAGGGTGCTGTAAGGTGTTTGAAATTGCTGTGATTTCAACCGGGTAAGGTTACCAAACATTCTGCTATGAGCCGTATCAACCAATACAACCTGATTGACATTGGAACCCAGGTATTTCCTGGCTGTAGTCATGAAATTATCGCCGGCAACAATGCGTACTACATTAAATCCTGAGGACTGTGTTACCTGGAGGGTATCGCGGGAGGTAAATACAATTACCTGTTTGCTTTCAATTTTTTCACCATTGAATTGAGCCTGCAAACTGACCAAACGGGGACGCATCAAAACGAAAGACTGCAAGTAATCATTGGTGCCGGGGAATGGCATAAGTTTAGCCGCTCTGAATTCTTCAGCGATAAATGCTGCTGCCTTTTCTATTCCGGGAGTAAAAGTTCTTCTGCCTTGCATTTCATCGGAAGCCAAAATTCCTTCAATGCGGGCAACTTCCGTAGCACTGAAAAACTTTTCAATGGATTGAGCAGGTAGATTGACTACCAGCAGCAGATAAACTGCTGACAACAAAAATTTTCTCATGATGGGAAGATAGGGATAAAAAAGTTGCAGAACAAAGATCAGAGACTCATCATTTCTTTGAACTTAACTGTCTGGCGACGGCTGACCTCAACTTTCTCTCCCCCTTTGAGTTCAACCAGCAGACCTCCGTTGAAATAGGGCTCAATTTTTTCAATCCACCGGAGATTGATGATGTGTTTTCGGTTGGCCCGGAAAAACATCCTGTCATCGAGACGTTCCTCCAGAGCATTCAACGATTTAAGAATGAGGGGTTTGTTGTTCCCAAAATATACTTTGGCATAATTCCCAACACTCTCAAAAAGTCTAATCTCACCTAACTTTACGAACCAACACCTTTCGCCATCTTTCACAAATACCTGGTCCACTTCTGTCAAAGCCCCCCTGTTCGATTGAGACAAAGCAGGGTTTTCCTTGTTGATCTCTGCCTGTAATTTCTGTAATGCTTCTCCGAGACGTCTTGGTTCAATGGGCTTTAGCAAATAATCAAGTGCATTTACTTCAAAGGCTTTGATGGCGTACTCATCATACGCTGTTGTAAAGATAACCTTGGGTGGCTTTTCCAATTCTGTGAGCAGGTCAAAGCCATTTTTTCCGGGCATTTGAATGTCGAGAAAAATTAAATCCGGATGCTGCGCTTCAATTTTTTCAACTCCCTCATCAACATTGGTGGCTTCATCCATTACTTCAATCTCTGCATGCGTCAACAATAATTTTTTTAACTCGTTACGTGCTAGACGCTCGTCATCAATTATGATAGCTTTTATTGCCATGGCTGAATGAATTTTTTTAATTTAAAACAGGCATCATAGTTAACGGAAGTTCAATCTCCGCCCGAACCAACCCTTCTCGGGTATTCCTGATATCAAAAGAAGCCTTACTTCCATACATCAATAGTAACCGATGCAAGGTGCTGTCAATTCCAAATCCCTGTCCGTTCTTATAATTTCCGTTGGCAACATAATTTTTCGAAAAACCGGGGTGAGAAAAATTACCGGTGTTTTCCACCACCAACACATGTTTTGTATTTCTAATGTCGGAGACAATCCGAATTTTTCCGCCGGTTTTTTCTTTGCTGATTCCGTGTTTAATAGCATTTTCAACCAGGGTTTGTAACATCATGGGGGGAACTTGTTGATCGAGTGTATCTTCATCAATTTCATATTCAATCTTCAATCGATCTTCAAACCTGATCTGCTCTAATGCCAGATAATCCTGAACTATGTTCATCTCTTTCTCCAGAGAAATGGTTTCAGCTTTTTCCATCTGCATGCTGCTGCGCAGAATGTTGCTGAGCTCCGTGATGGCAGTTCTGGCTCTTTCGGGGTTTTCATCTACCAATGCCCGAATGCTGTTAAGGGCATTGAAAATGAAATGCGGATTGATGTGTGACTTAATGGTTTTTAACTCCAGTTCTTTTACCAGTGTCTGTAATCTAATTTGCTGCAATTCATTTTGGGAGGATAATTCTATGTAATGCCAGATAAAGTAAATAGAGAGCCAAACAATGATGAGCGGTGAGTCGAAGATTAAGTTGAAGACAAATCGGGTATTCACAGAAACCTTGGTGGCAGGATCATATAATCCCAACCACTCAACCAAAGAACTATTTGCCAGGTTAAATAGTAGAATTACCCCTGCAATGGTAGCCACCAACTTCCACCAGTTATCGGATGCAATCGGGGGGCGCAATCCCAACCGAACAATTAATTCACGTAAAATATGAGTGGACAATATCCCGACCAATATGGTTACCACAATGCGTGGGAAGAGCACATCGTTGTTCTTGTTGTTGAAAATGAATGCAAAAAAAATCAAGGTCAGACCATAGAGGGTCCAACCGGTAACCTGACAAAACCAATACAAGGTGTTTCTTTTCCGCATTCTTACAAAATTAACCCTTCAGGAGCCGAAAATGGTTCAAATAAAGGATTAGTGGTTAAAAAACCGGCTATCTGGTGAAAAACAGCCCTCCCACGGGCTGAACTTTATCTAAAAAGGGTTGTTTAATAAAATGTTATAGGAGGCATAACCTGCCTGTATCTACTCAATTTTAAAGTGTATTTTTACCACTTAAATCCCTTTTGATGACCATTACACCCGGCCCACTGCTGCAACAAATCAACCACCCGGATGATCTGAAAAAGTTACCCCGGGAGCAATTATTCCAGGTTTGCCAAGAGTTGCGACAGTTCATCATCGATGTTGTAAGTGTGCATGGAGGTCATTTTGCAGCCAGTCTGGGGGTTGTAGAGCTTTCAGTTGCTTTGCATTATGTTTATCAGACCCCCTATGATCAGCTGGTTTGGGATGTAGGTCACCAGGCTTATGGACATAAAATTCTAACGGGAAGAAGGGACAATTTCGTTACCAACCGGAAATACAAGGGCTTAAGCGGATTTCCCAAGAGAAGTGAGAGTGAATTTGATACTTTTGGCGTAGGACACTCCTCTACCTCCATTTCTGCCGCATTGGGTATGTCTATGGCTGCAAAATACATGGGCGAGAACCGCAAGTCGGTCGCAGTGATTGGAGATGGGTCTATGACTGCAGGGATGGCCTTTGAGGCGATGAACCATGCGGGAGTTGCCGACAGCGATTTGCTGATCATCCTGAATGACAATTGTATGAGCATCGACCCCAATGTGGGCGCTCTGAAAGAATACCTCACCGATATCAGTACTTCCCCCACCTACAACAAAGTACGCGATGAGATTTGGAATCTGATGGGGAAACTGCCCATAGGGGAACAATTTAGTAAATCAATGGCCAGCAAGCTGGAAGCAAGTCTCAAGGGACTAATCAGCAACAGCAGCAATTTATTCGAAGCCCTTAATCTAAGGTACTTCGGTCCGATTGACGGACACAACATCACCAAACTAGTTGATACCTTAAAAGACTTAAAGGAAATTCCCGGACCCAAACTTCTGCACATCATCACCACAAAGGGGAAGGGATATGCCCTGGCGGAAAAAGACCAAACCAAGTGGCATGCTCCCGGATTGTTTGATAAACTTACAGGCGAAATTTACCGCAAAACAGTTAATAGTCCGCAACCACCCAAATACCAGGATGTTTTCGGACATACCATCGTTGAATTAGCTGAAAAAAATCCCGCTGTAATGGGTATCACTCCTGCCATGCCAAGTGGATCTTCATTAAAAATCATGATGGAAAAAATGCCCCACCGGGCTTTTGATGTGGGCATCTGCGAACAGCATGCAGTTACTGTCAGTGCGGGATTGGCCACACAGGGCATGAAAGTTTTTTGTAACATCTATTCTTCTTTTATTCAAAGGGGATACGATCAGGTAGTACACGATGTTGCGATTCAAAAATTGCCTGTGATTTTCTGCCTCGATAGGGCCGGTTTGGTGGGTGAGGATGGGCCTACGCACCATGGATGTTATGATATTGCTTTTTTCAGGTGCATCCCCCACATGATCATCAGTGCACCGATGAATGAACAGGAATTGCGCAACCTGATGTTCACCGCCCAGCTTGAAAAAAACAAACTGCCCTTTGTAATCCGTTATCCCAGGGGTGAGGGTGTTATGCCCGATTGGAAAACACCTTTAGAGGAAATTGAGATTGGAAGGGGTCGGCGGTTGAAGAACGGATCTGATGTGGCAATTGTATCACTCGGGCATCCGGGAAATTTCGCTCAGGCAGCCATTCGTCAGCTAAGAACACAGGGAATTGATCCGGCGCATTATGATATGCGTTTCGTTAAACCCATTGACGAAGATTTATTGCATGAAGTGTTCAGCCACTATTCCAAAGTGGTGACGATAGAAGATGGAACCGTTGTAGGTGGATTTGGTTCGGCAGTTCTAGAATTCATGAATGCGAATCGATACAGAGCTGATGTGACCATGTTGGGAATACCTGATAGACTGGTTGAACATGGTACCCCCCGTGAATTACACCGTGAGTGCAACTATGATGCACAGGCCATTGAGGAAGCAGTATTAGCGCTAATGAGAGAAAAAGTTACTGTCGCCTGATAAAATATTTATGCATTGCCGGTTGACTGGTCATCGGCAATTTCTTCCTCTACATTTCCGGTTTTAGCTTCTGCTGCAAGGTCTGCCTCTCTGTTGTCATTCCATTCAACAATGAAGTTGTTCATGCCCTGACCTACGCTCAAATGCATGTATTTCTGCTGTGCCAATTCTAGAATAGAAAGGAAAAGAAAGATTGCATGAATTTTGTTATCACAGACATCGAAAATTTTTTCGAAGGAAAGCATTTTTTCCCTGGATAGCAGATCAAGTACATAGTCCCTGCTGCCTTCCATGGTGTAATTGTAGGGGATTACGGTATGAACAGGGCGATTCTGGCGCTCCTGCATCTTTTGCATCACCTTTTCGAATGACTTCATCAATTTGAAAAGGGTGATATTTTGTATTTCAGTTCCTTCTGCCGCTTCTTCGCCCAACAAAGACAGTTCTTTCTGCAAATTACCCCGCTTGATCATGAGCATACGCTCAGCTTCCATCTCAGCCATTTTTACAGCTGCTTCCTTGAATTTTTTGTATTCCAGGATCTTGTCGATTAATTCCTGGCGAGGGTCGATTTCGTTTCCGGCAGCATCCAGCTCTTTGCGGGGCAGCAAAAGCCGGGCTTTGATGCGCATCAGGGTTGAGACAAACAAGATGAACTCACTGCTCAGTTCAATATTAAGTTTATCACTCTGGTGAATAAATTCAAGAAAATCATTGATGATGCGGGTAATAGGAATGTTGTATATGTCCAGTTCATCTCTTTCTATAAAAAATAAAAGCAGATCAAATGGGCCTTCAAATTGTTCGAGTTTGATCTGATAATTTGATTGATTCACCATATAGTAATTTAGGCACAAAGAAAAACGAATTAAAGCAATAAGTAGAGGGGAAGATAACTTCAGTTATCCACCAACGACTTTACATCCACTCACTTCCTGCTATTTTTTTAGCGCATCCCTGATTTCCATCAGCAGCAAGTCGGTGGAAGAAGGACCGGCGGGGGGTGGGGGTGGGGCTGTTGATTTAATCCGATTGATGGCTTTGATGATCATAAAAACGACAAAGGCAATGATAATAAAGTCGATGAGATTGGTGATGAATGCCCCAAACTTTACTTCTACAGAGGGGCCGGCTGCTGTTACCACCTGACCGGCAGTATCTTTGACTTCGGCAGTAGCTTTTTTCAAAACGAAAACTTTATCGGAAAAATCAACCCCACCACTTAACATTCCCACCATGGGCATAACCATTCCATCGACGAAAGAGGTTACTATTTTGGTGAAAGTTGCACCCATAACAAAGCCGACAGCAATATCTACCAGGTTGCCTTTAACAGCAAATTCTTTGAATTCTTTCAAGAGGTTCATAAGCGAAATTTTAGGAGAAAGATAATAAAATTGAAACAAAGATCTATTTTTTCAGTCCGGGATATTGCATCTTCAAGGAACGAAGCAAATGCAACAGTTTGTTGGCAATGATGTGTTCCTTGTACCAATTTTGGTCGGAAGGGACGATTGTCCAAGGCGCCTTATTACAATTTCGGAAGCAATCCTGGTACATTCTCCTGTAAACTTTCCATAATTTGGATTCTTCCAGATCGCGTTCGTTGTATTTCCATTGTTTTTCTGGGTTTTTTATCCGTTCCTGCAATCGCTGCCTTTGTTCAGCGAGGGAAACATGTAAATAGAATTTCAATATATGTGTATTGCTATGCCGCTGTAGCAATTCCTCAAAATCGTTGATGGCCTTCATCCTTGCCTTGGCTGTCTGATCATCGCACCATTTATGCACCCTGGTAACCAGGATATCTTCATAATGCGAGCGATTGAATATTTGTATGATCCCTTTGGGGGGCACTTGTTGATGGATTCTCCATAAAAAATCATGTGAAATCTCTTCCGCAGTGGGCACTTTAAAAGAATACGCTTTGACACCTAGCGGATTCAGCTGACCAAATACATTTCGAATTGCTCCATCTTTACCGCTTGCATCCATGCCCTGAATCACCACCAATACTGCATGCTTGCGTTCAGCGAATAAAAGATTTTGCAGCTGGTTCAATTCATCCAGCATGCGGGCAGTGGCTTCCTTTGTTTTTTCTTTGTTCAGCTTTCTGGGTGCCCGCGTAGGGATGCGAGAGAGATCGTAGTTGTTCATATGATTTTGCTTCCTTAAAAATATCCAATTGTTCCAATAATTGAGCACCTTTGCACAAATCATTCAATGCGGAATTCCTGGGTGAGCTGGTTGCTTTTTATTGCTTTGTGCCTGATCTGGGGTAGTTCTTTTTTCCTGATGAAAGTTGGCATGGACCATTTATCGGCTTATCAGGTTGCCTCATTGCGTATGCTGACTGCAGGTCTTTTACTGGTTCCCTTTGCTGGAAAAGCATGGCGATCCATTCCCCGCAACCGTGTTCCGCTGGTAATGGCTTCAGGTTTATTAGGAAGCTTTCTTCCTGCTTATCTCTTTTGTCTGGCAGAAACAAAAATCGATAGTGCCATGGCAGGAATATTAAATGCCTTAACACCCCTATTTACTTTGCTGGTGGGTATTTTTTTCTTTCGCCTAAAGGCGCGTGCCATTCAGATTACCGGCACTTTTGTGGGTTTTATGGGACTGGTAATGCTGATCATAACAGGGAGTGAAATTCACTTATCTAATTTGAGCTATTCCTTTTTAGTCAT
>JBJTTC010000110.1:0-4665 GCA_046079965.1 Sediminibacterium sp.
CGCCAAAGTTGCAGTATGGTCTGTTCCTTTTGCAGGCGGACCCGCCCGTTTGTTATCTGAAGGTGATGCCCCTACCATCCATCCCAACAACCAACAAGTAACCTTTATCAAATCGGGTCAAGTTTTTCAAGTGTCGATACAGGGCTCTGCCGCAGCTAAATCATTGTTCTCTACCAAAGGAAATATAGGTGCGCTGGAATGGACTTCCGACACCACTAATGCCAACTTGTTATTCGTTGCCAATAGAAATGATCATTCACTCATAGGCCTATACCGCAGCAAGGAAGACGTTATCCAATGGGTAGCCACTTCCTTCAGCAGAGATCAATCTCCGCGCTGGTCACCCGACGGTAAAAAAATAGTTTTTATCAGAAGACCGGGAACCGGTGGTCAATCCGATTCCATGCTCGTAAAACCTGCCACCCCCTGGCAAATTGTAATTGCAGACCCCGAAGCCGGCACCCACCGAACCGTTTGGGAATCTGCAGGCAAGGGAACTGCTTCCTTTCCCACCACCCATGGTGGTGCGAACCTACATTGGGCAGCCGGTGATCAACTTGTTTTTCTTTCCTACCAGGATGGATGGCCCCATTTGTACCGACTTCCCGCCACAGGCGGAAAAGAAACATTGCTCACACCGGGCAATTTCATGTGCGAGCATATCAGCATGAGTGCAGATCGCACTAGACTTACCTTCAGCGCCAATGCCGGTAAAGATGCCAATGATATCGAAAGAAGACATGCTGCAAGCGTTGCTGTAGATGGCGAACCCATGCAGGTGCTCACGCCCGGTACAGATGCAGAATGGATGCCGATAAGTTTATCGGATGGGAAATCGGTGGCCTTGATCAGTGCAACCGCCAGCAGACCTCCACTGCCTGCCATACTTCCACTGTCAGATAAAAAAATACAATTGCTGGGAGAGAAAGAATGGCTTTCACCGGAGTTCCCATCAAAAGAATTCGTTACACCCATTCCGGTTACCTTCAAAGCCGCAGATGGCGTTCTTGTGCACGCACAAATGTTTCGGCAACCCGGCATCTCCGGTAAAAGACCCGCTATCGTTTATGTTCATGGTGGCCCTCCCCGCCAGATGCTACTGAGCTGGCACTATTCTGATTACTATTCCAATGCCTATGCCAGCAATCAATACCTTGCCCACCTGGGTTTTGTTGTTTTGTCTGTCAACTATCGGTTGGGCATCGGCTATGGATATGCTTTTCACCAACCTGCTAAAGGTGGTGCTATGGGAGCATCCGAATACCAGGACATCAAAGCTGCCGGTCAATGGTTACAACAACAAAGTTTTGTTGACCCACAACGCATAGGCATCTATGGCGGATCCTATGGCGGCTATCTCACAGCACTGGCACTCGCACGCGATTCAAAAATTTTTGCTGCCGGTGTAGATATACATGGCGTACACGATTGGACCATCCAGGCATCCATGAACGCACAAAATGATAAGTACGAGAAAGCCCCCGACAGAGAACTGGCATTGAAAACTGCCTGGTCATCATCTCCCATCTCCGACCTGAGTAAATGGACTTCCCCCGTGATGATCATTCATGCTGATGATGACCGCAACGTTCGATTCAATCAAAGCGTTGACCTCGTGAACCGACTGACGAAAAGAAAAATTCCCATGGAAACCATGATGATACCCGATGATACCCATCACTGGATGAACCATAACAATGCCGTTGGTATTTACCAGTCCGCCGCTGACTTCTTCGTTAAAAAACTTAAACCCTGATCACATGATCGCATTGATAAAAAAATGGGGTGGGAGTCTTTTGCTCTCCTCACTATTTTTCATCTCCCATGCTCAAAGTTTTACTTCTGCAGAAATAGCCCGTTGGGAGAAAAGAGCTTCTGCCACCAACATCATTAGAGACAAGTGGGGCATTGCCCATGTGATGGGAAAAACGGATGCCGATGCAGTTTTCGGTTTGTTGTATGCCCAGTGTGAAGATGATTTTCCACGGGTAGAAATGAATTACATCGAAAAGCTGGGAAGAATGGCGGAAGTGACTGGAGAGAAAGATTTGTACGAAGATCTGCTGATACGACTCATCATCGACACCGCTGATGCCAAAAAAGATTTCCAAACGGCCCCTGTCTGGTTGAAATCTTTGCTGCAAGCGTATGCAGATGGCATCAACTATTATTTATACAAACATCCCGCTGTTCGTCCCGCCCTCTTACAAAGATTCGAACCCTGGTTCCCATTGTTATGGACCGATGGAAGCATTGGTGCCATTGATATTGCAGAGATAACCGTGAACGACCTGAAAAAATTCTATGGCAAGGGAGCAGTTGTGCTGAATACGGACACCAAAAAAACAGATCCACCAACAGACGGCTCCAATGGCTTTGCTTTTGCTCCTTCCATCACCGAATCGGGCAATGCCATTCTCTTCATCAATCCACACACTACTTTTTATTTCCGTCCGGAAATTTCCATGCAAAGTGATGAAGGTCTTCATGTGTATGGTGCAGTCACCTGGGGACAATTCTTTATCTACCAGGGATTCAACGAACACTGCGGCTGGATGCATACATCGAGCTACAGCGATGTGGCAGATACCTATCTAGAGAAAGTCAGCAAAAACGAAAAGGGAGAATGGGTCTATGAATACAATGGCAAGACACGCCCGGTAATAACCAGGAACATTACTATTTATTACACAGATAAGGGGGTGAAAAAAGAGAAAACTTTTACCGGTTATTTCACGCACCATGGACCGGTGATGTCGGAAAAAACCGGACAGTGGATTAGCGTCAAAGCCAACAACCGAGATATCAAAGGATTGATTCAATCCTGGCAGCGCACCAAGGCGACCAACTTTGCTGCCTTCAACCAGGCCATGTCTTTACTCGCCAATACTTCCAACAACACGGTATATGCAGATGACAAAGGAAACATCGCCTATTGGCATGGAAATTTTATGCCGAAAAGAAATCCTGCTTTCAACTGGCAACAACCTGTGGATGGCTCAGTAGCAGCCACCGAGTGGCAGGGACTGCACACATTGAATGAACTCATCACGATAAAAAATCCTGCCAATGGCTGGATACAAAACTGCAATTCCAGTCCATTCACCGCTGCCGGTCCTTTTAGTCCGATAAAAGAACGCTTCCCCAAATACATGGCCCCGAACGGAGATAATTTCAGGGGCATACGGGCAGTACAATTGCTTGCCCCTGCCAGGAAATACAATCTAGATAAGGTCATCGAAACGGGGTATGATACCCACCTCACTGCTTTTGATCTCTTGATACCTGCACTGGAAAAAGCCTGGCGCAAAGGCGATACGACTGAATACCTGCTAAGAGGGGTGATGCAAACTTTGCTGAGCTGGGACCGCCGCTCTTCCGTTAATTCAATAGCTACAACCGTGGCCATTGAATGGGCGCAAAAATTATGGCCCGTTATATTAAAGGGCAATGGTGACCCCGAAGAAGATCCGGATGTGGTGGAGAAAACAAAACGATTCTGCGATAAAGCCGATCCTGCACAGATGCTGGTGCCTTTGCGTTCCACCATTGCAGAGTTGATGCGCAAGTTCGGAACCTGGGAAAAACCCTGGGGGGAAGTCAATCGCTTCCAGCGACTGACGGGTAATATTCGGGAAAGCTTTGATGACAACCAACCTTCTATTCCCTGTGGCTTCGCTGCTTCCACCTGGGGATCATTGCCTTCCTATGTAAGCAGATCCTATCCCAACACCCGCTTTAGATACGGTAATAGTGGAAATAGTTTTGTTTGTGCTGTTGAATTTGGAAAAAAGGTGAAAGCCCGTTCAGTTTTAGCAGGTGGCGTGAACGGAGTGCCTTCCTCACCTTACTTCAATAACCAGGGAGAAATGTACACGAAAGGGCAATTCAAGGAAGTGTTGTTTTACAAGGAAGATATTTTGAACAATGCAGTGAAGCAATACCAACCGGGCAAAGAATAAAATATTCATCAATGAATTCCTCTACCCTGCAAGCTTTTCGTTGGATCAAGATCATTTCGGTGGGCTCACTGGGTCTTATGAGTATGCTGATCTTTCTCGGGAATACTACTGATTATAGCTCCAACTATCAATTTGTCGAACACGTGATGAAGATGGATACGGTATTTCCCAATAGTCGTTTACTGTACCGTTCTATACAACAACCCTGGGTATATCATACTGCCTATATTTTTTTGATCGCACTGGAACTCATCATTGCGCTCTTATGTATCCACGGCAGCAGGCAGATGTTCATCAAAAGACGCGAGCCGGCAGCAGTTTTTTTTGAAGCCAAACACCGGGCGGTCATGGGTCTCGGATTGGGTATCTTACTTTGGTTCACCGGCTTTGAAGTAATTGGTGGGGAATGGTTCGCTATGTGGCAAAGCAATACCTGGAACGGATTGGAGAGTGCCAACAGGATCATCCTATTTAAGATGCTCACGCTGATCCTGCTCTACCTGAAGGAACCTGAATACGTTACTACAAAAGATTAGTTCTTTTCCAGTGATATATGGTACTCCTGTATGCGGGCAGGCGTTTCGGGTGTTAAGGTAAAGCTGATGCGGATGTTTCCCTTTTCACCCTTTTGTATGAAGTAACCCCGCAACTGATTTTCCGGAACCACCTCACCGACTTCGAGTATACGACCTGCTGCTGTATA
>JBJTTC010000111.1:0-3103 GCA_046079965.1 Sediminibacterium sp.
GCACAGAACCGTGCGCAGAAGTTTTGTTACCACCTCCAATTAACCCCATATAGACCAATGAAAACCCGTATCAACATTGGTATAAATCAATCATTTGTTCGGTTTATGCCCCTTTGGAAAACGTAATAGGAGGACGGCCCACACCACATTGACGCCGGCTCCCCCGACTCGTCGGGGCCGGCCCACACCACAAACCCCTGACATAGTTGTTGGGGGTTTTAGATTTTGAAAGGGGGGTTTATTGTAATAACATTGACGCCGATTCCCCCGACATGTCGGGGCCGGCCCACACCACAATACCCTAACATCAATGTTGGGGTCTTGATTATTTGAGGGGGATAAACAACTATACAATAAAAAAAACATAAACATAAGTCATCAAAAGTGCAGTTTTTCTCTTTTATATGTACTTAAAAATGTATAATTTTACATTAATCAAGACTTATTTGATATTGACTATGAAAAGGGCTGCCTATAATCTATTGTTGGACTGGAAGAATAACCCTAATAAAAAGCCATTAATCATCCAGGGAGCAAGACAGGTAGGAAAAACCTGGCTCATGAAAGAATTTGGCAAAAACGAATACCAGCAAACAGCCTATTTTAATTTTGAAACAAATAAGACGCTGCATTCTATTTTCAAATCGGGCATTGATACGGAGAAAATCATTTCACTCTTAAGCTACATTGGCGGGAATACAATTGATCCGCATAATTCATTGATTATTTTAGATGAAATTCAGGCGTGTCCTGAAGCCATCACCACACTAAAATATTTTCAGGAGAACAATCCGGAGTATAACATTTTCGCTGCGGGTTCATTGCTCGGAGTCGCTATCCATGGCGGAGTATCATTTCCTGTTGGCAAGGTTGATTTCCTGACAGTATACCCACTCGACTTTCATGAATTTCTTGATGCAGCGGGACAATCACAATTATTAAAGGCCATCGAATCGGGCGATACCATAGCGGCAGAAGTTTTCAATGACCAATTGATAGAGCTGCTGAAGCAATATTATTTGGTAGGTGGAATGCCCGAAGCAGTAAGTGCATTTATAAAAAATTATAATTACCAAGATGTCAGACAAATTCAAAATAATATTTTGATTGCCTATGAAAATGATTTTTCAAAACATGCACCGGCATCTCAACTACCCAGAATTCGTTTGGTTTGGCAATCTATTGTTGGACAGTTGGCAAAAGAAAATTCAAAATTCATTTATAGCATTTTGCGAAAGGGCTCAAGAGCAAAAGAGTTTGAATTGGCCATTGAATGGTTAAAAGATGCAGGGTTAATTCATAAAGTAATACGGGTAAAAAAACCGGGTCTTCCAATAAATGCTTATGCTGACTGGGCCGATTTTAAAATATACATGAATGATATTGGTTTGATGTGCGCACTTGGTGATCTGAATGCCGAAATCATATTAAGCGGAAATGAATTATTCAAAGAATTCAAGGGAACTATTTCTGAACAATTTGTTTTGCAGCAACTGCTTGTTCATGGATACCGACCCTATTATTGGGCGCCTGAAAACTCAGAAGCCGAGATTGACTTTCTGATTCAGCGCGAAAATCAAATTGTTCCGATTGAAGTAAAATCTGCAGAAAACCTGAAGTCGAGGAGCCTAAGAAGTTATTATGATAAGTATCAACCAAGTCTTTGTATAAGAACCTCACTTGCCGATTTTAAAGCGCAGGACTGGATGCAAAACATACCACTCTATTTTCTTTACCAATGGCTTAAGGTGAAATAGATGGGCAGGGTTCATATGAATTAGTTAAGACTTATCCTGACTGTCAGGCTCGCTTTTTTGCAAGAAGCAGGTTACCTTGCCTGGTTTTAATTAATTTGGTTCCTGTTTCCCCTCCGAAGGCTTTTGTTACAATCAATTTAACCCCGACCTTCAGACCTCAGACTAAACCAATTTAAAGCAGCAGATGTTGTATTGATATGTAGTTCTGGCATTAAAATTGTGACCCCCATTTGACTATCTCTACACCCAAATGCAGATAAGGAAAAAAATACCAATTGCTATTGTCACTATTTTTTTGGGGGGATTATTTTCCTTTCAAACCAGCATGGCTGAAAAAACCTATCTGTTTGTAAATGAGGTGAACCCACTTGCCAATGAAATCAGGGAGGTTAAAATTGGCAATCAGATCTGGATGGCACAGAATTTAAATGTGTCGCGGTTCCGGAATGGTGATTCAATTCCGCATATCAAGAGCGCCGAGGATTGGGAAAAGGCAGGAAAGGAGCAAAAACCTGCCTGGTGTTATTACAACAATGAACCTTCCAACGAAAGCCGATATGGCAAATTGTACAATTGGTATGCGGTGAATGATGCACGCGGACTAGCTCCCGAGGGCTGGCACATTCCCAGCGATTTGGAATGGAAACAGCTGACCAATTATATTGGCGGAAATGTGATGGCAGGAAAAAAATTGAAAAGTACAAAGGGATGGGCGCAGGGCGGTAACGGAACCAATGAAAGTGGTTTTGGGGGATTACCTGGCGGGTATAGGTATGACTATGGCTTTTTTAATTATGGAGAATTGTTTGCGGTTTGGTGGGCTTCACCAGTTGAATCCATCAGCTTCGCCTGGCTATATTATCAGCCGTACAACTTCGGAAACGCTTTTCGCTATTTCCCCAACAAGGCCTTTGGATTTTCTGTGCGTTGTGTGAAAAATTAAATATCCTTGAGCTTGCTCATGAGTCTGGCATCTTACTATGTTATTGAGCGTCCTTTTCTTCGGCTAAAGCCGGAAGGGTAATCACCGAAAGACAACGAATCATTGACCTTTTGTTCAATAAGGGCTAAAAAGACAATAGTCGGATTTTAGAAAGTGTAATATTTTTCCTCCATTTCTATGCAGAATAGTAAATTCATGGTACTAAATAATCTGCCATGAAATTTCGTACCCTTGTTTCCTTGCTGCTATTGGTTGCCGTTACCTCAGAGGCACAAGACACCCTGCCCATCTATCGTAAGCTGGCTGAGATTGCCGTGATCGATCAAAAAGTGATGATACCAATGCGCGATGGCATTCGGCTGGCAACAGACATCTACCGGCCCAAAGGCAATGGCAAGCATCC
>JBJTTC010000112.1:0-19194 GCA_046079965.1 Sediminibacterium sp.
CTCCTTTGGTAAAATGGGAAATGGAAAAATCAAAAGAGACCAATGCACTGATACATACGACGCTCGTGCCGACCATCGTACAGGCAGGCATAAAAGACAATGTCATTCCTACCATCGCCAGGGCAACTTTTAATAGTCGTATCCTGCAGGGACAAAGCAGTGATGATGTACTGGCATTTGTAAAAAAAGCTGTCAATGATGATCGGGTAGTAATTACCAAACAGACCAAGTCGCTATTCGAACCATCAACAGTTACTTCCTTCAAGGATCCCGCATTTATTAGTATCGAAAAAATTGTACAACGAGCTATGCCAGACGTAGTGGTGACTCCGTTTCTTTGGTTAGGTGCAACTGATTCCAGGTATTTTCGAGACTTCAGTGAGGCAGTTCTTAATTTTGCTCCCATTCAGAATGTGAAAGGATTTCATGGCATAGATGAGCGCATTGGCATCAAAGACCTGGACCGGATGATTTGGTTTTACCAGGAATTATTGCGTTTGCCTTAGATAGTATTATTTATTCTTAGTGCGGCAAAGAAGCTGATTGTGCAGCTCAGTTTTTCAACCAATCGATTGAATTACAGCCGAATACTGCTATAGGTCCCTGCCGTTTATTCAACATTTCGGGAACAAATTAGCCGGTAAACTGACAAATGTCATTTTTTGCCGAAGGAGGTACTGGTAGCTTTGGTGTATAATTTATCACTTTTTAAACGTCTCGCCATGTCTTACACCTCAGTACTCAACCTACCCAACCATCCCCAGGAATTAGAGCACATGCTTAATTTCTACGAACAGGAGATTAATTTACTGGAAAAACTACTCGGCGAGGTAGTCAACAAAAATACTTCCCGCGAAGCGATGACTGAACCCGAACATTTTCAAAACCAGTTTTTCATTCAAAAGAAAAACATGGAGGAACTGGAAACAAGGATACACCGCCACCACCAACAAACTGCCGATAATGCCAAGCATCATGCCGGCAAGGTAGATGAACGCTTGCTCCAGGAAAATCAGTCCATTGGGGAAGAAATATCTTCCATTGAAAAAATCATTGCTGATTTAAGGGCGGCCTACAAGAATTATCTTGTTAAGTGGATGTAAATCGATTAGATTTATTTTTCGCACGAATTAAGCAACTACTTTTCTCCGGCTGAAAGTACGGACTTATCTTTGGGTATGTCCATCCAGCTGATAAAAAATCGTTCCGACATTGGTGCCGGTACCCGTGGGTCTGATATTGGCATCGATGCCCTCGAAATCGCCGCCATTAATTCAGGTAACGACTACTTCAACAGGTACGACTATGCAGATGTTCCTACCCGCAATGAGACAATCTATCATAAGAAGACGAATACTTTTGCCAAAAGAATCGAACATGTAGCTGAACAATGTGAGCGGGTAGCCCTGGCAGTGCAGGCATCCCTTCAAGCCGGCCATACGCCCATCGTTCTTTCCGGTGATCACTCTTCTGCTTTGGGAACCATCAGTGGCATCAAAGCAGCTTTTCCCAACAAACACCTGGGGGTTGTCTGGATAGACGCACATGCAGACATACACTCACCCCATACTTCTCCTTCCGGTAATATCCATGGCATGCCTTTAGCTGCTGCGTTGTCGGAAGATAACCTCGCCTGTCAAATCAATTACCCTGAAAAAAATACCATTGTACAATGGGAGCGGTTGAAAAACATTGGCTTACCCGGAGCGAAGATTGTTCCGGAACATCTAATCTATTTTGGATTGCGTGATTTCGAATCTGCAGAAGCGGCATTCATTGACCGGAAAAATATCCGTGTTTTCACGGTAGAAGAGACCCGTAAAAAAACGGTTTCAGGATGCGTGAAATCAACCAAAGAGTTGTTAGCCAACTGTGAACTGGTTTATATCTCATTCGATGTGGACAGCATGGACTGTGATGCCGTTTCCCTTGGTACAGGTACACCGGTATCTGCCGGCTTCTATCCTGAAGAAATCAATGATTTATTATCACAACTGATACTTACACTTCCTGTCTGTTGTCTCGAAGTGGCAGAGATCAATCCACTATTAGATACAAAAGGAAATTTTATGGCTGAAACGGCTTTTACGATATTAGATAAAGCCACACAATCTTTAGTGCTTTGAAAGAATGGTATCATTCAATGATTCGGTAATCAAAGAACCCGCCACATCCAATAAAAAGTTTTTATCTTCTGCGTGATCTTCCTGTCAGTCCCAATGCACCCAACAAACTTCGGGTAATCACGCTGGCGGCCGTTCTTCCCACCTGCTTGACCACAGGGTTATCGAAGAAAGATGGCTCGCGTGTAGTTCTTCCTCCACTAGCTCCTGCCGGTTTTTCTTCCACTTGCGAAGCTGCAGCGGCAGCCTCCTCAAGTTTCCTTGTTAGAATCTCATATGCACTCACCGTATCGATTTCTTTGGCATATTTGGCAGCTAATTTACTACCAGCCACCAATTGATCTATCTCTGTATCAGTAAGAACATCCATGCGACTCCTCGGTGCACAAAGCATCGTGTGTACCAATGGTGTTGGAATACCTTTTTCATTCAATAGTGTAACCAATGCTTCCCCAATACCCAATTGTGTTAGTAGCTCATCGGTCTTATAAAAATCAGTCACAGGAAAATTTTCTGCTGCCTGCTTAATGGTTTTTCTGTCGGCTGCTGTGAAAGCGCGAAGAGCATGTTGTACCTTTAAACCCAATTGGCTTAAAATAGCTGCCGGAATATCCTGTGGATTTTGCGTACAGAAAAAAATCCCGATTCCCTTAGACCTAATCAACTTTATGACCATCTCAAGCTGTTGTAACAAGGCCTGACTTGCCTCATTGAAGATCAGGTGGGCTTCATCTATAAAAATGACCAGCTTCGGTTTATCTAAATCTCCCTCCTCGGGACTAGTTGCATACAATTCCGCCAACAACTGTAACATGAACGTGGAAAATAATTTGGGCCTATCCTGCATATCTGTGACCCTCAATACATGAACCATGCCGCGGCCATCCTGGCTTATCCGCATCAAATCTTCCACATCAAAACTTTGTTCCCCAAAAAACCTGTCTGCCCCTTGTTGTTGTAATTCGATGATTTTTCTTAAAATGGTGCCTGTTGAAGTAGTAGAAATTTTACCGTAATTTTTCTCTATCTCCTGTTTTCCCTCATCCCCAATGAATTGTAAGACTTTGACAAAATCCTTCAGGTCGAGCAGCGGCATCTGTTTGTCATCACAGTACTTGAATATCAATGCTACCAGTCCGCCCTGCACATCATTCAGGCCCAGAATCTTACTCAACAGTACCGGACCAAATTCGGTAACTGTAGCCCTCATGCGAATCCCTTTCTCATTGCTCAGGGTCATGAGGTCAACCGGATAAGCAGTCGGCTTATAATCCATTCCCAGTTGCTGGTACCTGGATTTTATTTTATCATTGGCAGTTCCTGCCGCTGCAATACCACTCAGGTCTCCCTTGATATCCATCAGCAAAACGGGAATG
The DNA here is from genome assembly GCA_046079965.1 of Sediminibacterium sp. Classification (GTDB taxonomy): domain Bacteria; phylum Bacteroidota; class Bacteroidia; order Chitinophagales; family Chitinophagaceae; genus Sediminibacterium. The sequence continues at coordinate 3,500 of JBJTTC010000112.1, forward strand.
CTGTTATCACTCAGACATTCACTGAGCATTTGCAGGGTCTTGGTTTTTCCGGTACCCGTTGCGCCGGCTATCAATCCATGCCGATTCAATGTTTTAAGCGGCAGGAATACATCTGCATCCGAAATCACTTCGCCTTTAAATACTGCTCTTCCAATTTTTACAGATTCCCCTTCGAATGAATACCCGGATTGAATGATTTTAGCGAGTTGAGAGGCATCTGACATAAGATCAATTTGTAAGTAAGATAGGAAAGAACTTAAAATTAGTTGACAGCTTCAAAATATCTGTGTAATTTTTGAAAAAATAACAAGGGCGCATGAAAAAAAATACATGGCTTTGCCTGTTGGCCGCGATTTGTATGTTCCAGGCGGCGGGACAAAACTTCAGGGTCGGGGCAGCACAGGAAACAATCAACCCGGATACGGACAGTCTTTACTTTGCCGGCGGAAAAAACAACAGAAAATTCATTGATGTATCCGATAACCTGTACGTAAAAGCAGTGGTCATCAGCAACAATGAAACCAGCATTGCATTGTTAACGGTAGATTGTATCGGACTAATGTATCCGCAGTTACTGGAAATTCGTGAAAAAGTGGCCAAAGCCATCTCAGCATTCCCTGTCCAACAAATCATTCTCTCCTCTACGCATACTCACTCCGGACCGGATGTGGTGGGTATTTGGGGACAAGACCTGATGCATTGTGGCATCAATGAGGCCCATATGAGCAAAATAGTGAACCAGGCCGCCCTCGCGCTTCAAAAAGCATGGAACAGCCGGAAGTCCGGCATTGCACGATATGCTATTGGAAGTTTTGGTGAAGATTGGGTGAAAAATATATCTGAACCGGGATTGCTTGATAGAACAGTTACCATTCTACAATTCAAAGATGCCCTCAATAAAAACATTGCAACATTGGTGAACTTTGCCTGCCATCCAACTATTCTGGATGATATGGCACGCGGTGCCAGCTCAGACTATGTTGGTGGCTTCTATCGCTATCTTGATTCTGCCCAGGGCGGCACCAATCTATTTCTTCAAGGTGCCATCGGCGGATGGGTTCAGCCTGAAGACGTTCCTAAAAATTATGAACAAGCGATGCGAATAGGAGAAAAACTGGGACTCTATGCAATGAATCGATTAAAACAACCACAAACACTGAACAACAGCCAAATCATTTATCGGCGGCAGAAAATAAAATTTCCCTTACAAAATCCGGGGTTCCGTCAACTCTCACAGGTAGGCGTAATCAAAAGGGTTTTCAGTGACTCGGTTGAATCAGAAATCGCTTATGCAAGTATTGGAAATTTAGCCCTGGCCACACATCCCGGAGAAACTTCTCCTGCTCTCAGTTTCACCACACGTGCTCTGATGAAAAACAATGGTCCGAAAATGGTGCTGGGCCTCTCTATGGATGCATTGGGATACATACTGAAGCCGGGATATTTTGAAGAAGGCAATAAAATACCACACAGCAATTACCTGACAGGTATGAGCATTGGACCCCAAACGATGGGCATCATCACAGAAACATTGAAATCACTGATCAAATAAGTTAAGCATGGAAAATAAAACAATGGCCCCTACAATGGCCCCACAAAACGCCCACCTGGATATTCCCGGCAACCCCTCAACAGCCAAGAGCAGTCACCTTCGGCTCAATGATCGGAGCAATGGAAAATCTTTGCGTGTTTTGAGTGAAGAAGACTGGACATTCTGGCAACACAATGGATATATTGTTATCAAACAGGCCGTTTCGAGAGAGCAGGCAGCAGCAACTGCAGCTTTTCTGTGGGAGTTTGAAGAAAAAATTCCAAAGGATTCTTCTACCTGGTACACTGCGCCCAGAGCTGAAATGAAAATGAAAGAGCTGGAAAATACAGGTATGGTGGAAGTGTACAATCACCAACATCTCTGGAACAACCGGCAAATGCAACGCGTCTATGATGCATTCGTTGATATCTGGGGAACTGAAAAACTTTGGGTAAGCATCGATCGTGCTAACCTGAACTTCCCCATTCGACCCGGATTCGAGCAGAAAGGGTTCATTCACTGGGATTATGATCCCGAAACCAATCCGGTGAACGTTCAAGGTGTGTTGGCACTCGCTGACCAGACAGATGAAAACATGGGAGGATTCCAATGCGTACCCGAACTCTTCCGCAACTACCACAGTTGGAAATTGACCCAACCAGAAGACAGAAATCATTTTATGCCCGATATTGCCGGTTTAGAATTGGTGAAAGTTCCTCTAGAAGCAGGCGACCTACTCATCTTTAATAGCCTAGAACCTCATGGCATCCGACCGAATCTCAGTAAGGACAAAGTACGCATCGCACAATATGTCTCTATGATGCCGGCAGAGGAAGACAATGAACCCCTGCGTCAATGGCGAATCAATTCCTGGCGAGACCGCATTGCACCGGAAGGATATGCTTTTCCCGGAGACCCTCGCAACTGGGAACAAACCCGCTACAAGACAGCAGTACTGAATGAATTAGGTAAAAAATTGTTAGGACTTACTCTCTGGGATTGATAACTGACATGGAAGTGTATCTTTAATCTCTAACAAGATTCCTCCTATGAAGTATTTCATTCCTGCACTGCTTGGCTGCTTAATAACGATTACCCTTTCAGCGCAAAATGACACCCTGATCGGTAAGGTGTATTTCAACTTTGATCAATTCAGGCTTACCAAAAATGCTGAGTTCAATCTACGGGTACTAGCAACAGTCTTAACAAAGAAAAAGGGCATAACCTTTATAGGAAGAACAGATGATCGAGGAAGTAATTACTATAATGATACTCTTTCTCTTCGACGTATCAGAAGTGTTGCAACTTTTTTACAAAATCTCGGCATTCAATCCGAACAAATAGCAACCCAATCTGCAAGGGGCAAAAGAAATCCTCTCGCAATCAATGAACCCGACCTCCAAAAAAGAAGGGCATTGAATCGTGTTGTAGAGATTTGGGCTTCGGCACAAGAAAGCAAGGGATTGTCTGGTTCAGAGCCCACCACCCAATCAGATCTTCCGGTTGCACCTGCTGCTACTGCCAAAAAAATTCAGGAACAAATTGAAGAGGGCAAATCAAATATTGTTCTTAAGAACCTGAATTTTGAAGGCGGGCGCCATGTCCTTCTTCCTTCCTCCCAACCTACCCTTCAGGCGGTTGTTGAAGTAATGAAAAATAACCCCCAACTCGTAGTTGAAATCAGGGGACATATCTGTTGCTCCGCTGTCAATGAAGACGGATTAGATATTGATACAGGGGAGCGCCTCCTTTCACAGAACCGTGCCCGGGAGATTTATCAATACCTGATCAACAGTGGTGTAGCTGCCGACAGGTTGTCTTATAGAGGTATGGGGGGAAGTCAAAAAATAATTGCGGAAGAATCTTCAGAGGAAGACCGGACCACCAATCGAAGGGTTGAGTTTATTATAATAAAGCGCTGATAATAAGCACTTTACATGTTTTTTGTTGGTTTTTTTAGGATTTTTTGTCTTATTTACACAACATTTTGTTTAATCTTTTGTTATTAAATATTAAACAAAGTTACATGTCTTTTAACAACTTGCTAAAACGAGAACCGAGGACGGCCAATAGGCCTCCAATGGCATCTTTTTTGCATGAGTCGTCATTAAGAGCAGTAGCAAATAGCATATAACAAAAAAATAAAAACTTAGATATGTCTCACCAAAAATCAATGTCGGTTCCAGCCCACATCTTTAGCTGGGAATACAACATGAATGAACTGGAATTCGAATAAGGGTTCCACTCTTGTCTAAAATTATTAAGTCACTTACGAGTGACTTTTTTTTTGCCTGGTCCCTGCCGGGTTTAACCTAGACGATTAAGTCTTGCCTATTGCAGGCACTAAATGGGATCAAAAAAATGAATCAACCGAGATAGTCCCCCACCATTGATGGAGCCCTCGATGCCCTGTTGTTGTAAGAACTCCACTGCCAGACCGCTGCGAATTCCACTGTGACAATAAATAATGATGGGACGTGGTAGCTCATGAATTAGCGAGAGATTGAGTTGTAACGCATCTACCGGAATATGAATAGCACCTGGCAGATGTACTGCATCAAATTCTGCCTTTGTTCTTACATCCAGTAAGCTGTATTTTCCTGATTGCAGGTGCTCGGCGACAGAAGCGTTCATGGTTGGTTTGTATAAAAGACTAAAAAAAGTTGAAGCAGCTTCAGGGGAACGGCTGCATTTTTTCTCTTGCAGAAACTTGGTTAATTTTACAACGTACTATGTCAGAAAAAGAAACCTTCCGCAGCATCATACAGAGTGAAAAGCCAGTGCTCGTAGATTTCACAGCTACCTGGTGTGGGCCTTGTAAAACACTCTCTCCAATCTTAGAACAGCTACATGCCCGAATGGGAGAAGCAGTACGTATTATCAAGATTGATGTTGACAAGAATTCAGCATTGGCTGCAGAATTACAAGTTAGTGGGGTTCCTACCCTCATCTTATACAAACAGGGGAAACAGCTTTGGCGACAAAGCGGTGTTGTTCCGTTACCCGCACTTCAACAAACGATTGAATCACATTTATAGGCTTGGCAACCACATATTTCACTAGCAATTGGTAACTAGCCAGTAGTATAGAGGCATACCGATGGTTACATTGAATGGAAAAGTAACGGCAAGTGCCATAGGAACATACAATCCTGCATTTGCCTTGGGCGCAGCAATCTTCATAGCAGCCGGTACAGCAATATAAGATGCACTGGCAGCAAGTATCGCCAACATGAAACGATCTGCAGGTTGTGGTGTAACCCAATGACTGATCCAGGCAGTTGTACAACCATTGATCAAAGGCAATAAAATCGCATAAAAGATAGGTGCCCATCCATTTTTTAAAAATGTATTCAACCGGCGACCGCTGGTGATTCCCATATCCAGGAGGAAGATGGCCAGAAACCCCTTGAAAATGTCTGTAGTGAATGGTTTAATTCCCTCTGCCTGTTTGGCATTGGCCAACCAACCTATCAGCAAACTACCCAAGATCAACACCACGCTGCCATTGGTAAGTGCATGGTGCAGAGCCCCTTTTGTATTTCCTTTCCTGTCTTCTGCAGGTCGATACCGCGACATCAAAAACAAAGCGCCCATAATGGCAGGTGACTCCATCAACGCCATTACTGCTACCATGTGTCCGCTGGATTGCTGGCGCAACATTTCCAGATAACTTACTGCCGTTACAAAAGTAACAGCACTTACCGAACCATATGTTGCAGCAATTGCCGCTGAATCATAAACAGAAAAACTTCTCCGAAGAATAAAATAGGCATATACAGGAATCAGAAAAGACAACAACAAACCCATAGCTATGCTCTTCCATACTTCAGCAGTAAATGTTTCATGAGCCAGCTCTTGTCCGCCTTTGAAACCAATCGAAAACAATAAATACAAAGCAATGAAGCGGGAAGTGTTGGCAGGAATTTCTAAATCACTTTTGATATTGACTGCAAAAATGCCCAACAGAAAAAACAACAAGGCGGGATTCGAAAGATTATCTGTTAACAGTTGAAAGTTCATTCCGAAAATATTGTTTACAAGGTACTACAATAGTACTGATTCTGCGCCCCGTCTTAATTTATCATTGATGGCTTGCCCCATTTCGCCCTCAGGCAACCATTCAGCCACAATTACATCAGGATTGGTTTGATCTAATAGGTGCAAGAGATAGTATAAACGGTGTGCCGCTTGTTCCGGACTACCTTCGGGTGATAACAATTCCTGGGCTATAATAGCCGGATGTGTGATCAGTTTGCTAAACCCAAGAACAGCTACTTTTGCGGAAGTCAATTGATTGAGCGTTTCAATCATTCGATTGGTAACGATCATCGGTGTCTGTGGTGCGTAATGTCGCAGCTGCATACCCGGTGCCTTGGGTTGTTCGCTGTTGGCATGGCCTGTATATCTTACCTCTCTTCCCAGCACCTTCTCTATTTGCCCCCGGGTGATACATCCTAGTCGATACATAACCGGCTCCCCTTCCTCAAATCCAATGATGGTTGATTCAAGTCCGGCATGGCATCTTCCGCCATCTATTATTTTACTTTTCAATTCAGGCATTGCCAATTCTACCATCGCTGCACTTGTTGCACTGAGTCCCATATATCTATTCGCACTCGGAGCAGCCAAAGGAGCACCCAATTCCCTGATCAATTGAAGTGTAATGGGATGATTGGGAATACGAAGGGCTACAGTTGAATGACCTCCTCTGATAAGAGGTGTAATGCTGCCTGCGGCAGGAAGCACAAAACTAATCGGACCGGGACAAAATTTTTCCGCGAGCATCCAAACTTCCTCCGGTACGGAGGTCGCATACAGTTTGAAATCTGCCGGATCAGCAAGATGCACAATCAATGGATTGCTGAGTGGTCGCTGTTTGATGGCGAAAATCTTCTGCAATGCTATGTCGGAGCGTATCGATGCAGCTAATCCATACACAGTTTCGGTAGGTATAACAACGACATCGTCATTGCGCAATAATTGAATATAGAATGATAAATCCATGATCAGCTCAGGGGTTGCATTGATTACAAAATTGCGGGTCTTCTTGTTGCTTCCCCCTTGGAAAATAATTTTCTTTTTCAAAACCACACTGGCTACAGGAACTTACCTCATACAATACTCCTTCAGTTGGGGTTCCACACCAGCTGCAAGGCAGGCCGCGCTCAAGCCCTGTAATAGAAAACCCATACCAACCACAATACGAACAAATGCTAGATAATTTTTCAGCCAGCTTGGTGCCCAGTTTCATCAAATGTCTTTGGCGGGCAGGATTGTTCATTGCACGCATATCCGTTTCAATGTAACAATCTGCATACTGCTCTATAATTTCCTGCATCGCATGAATCACATCAGCTGTATGTTCCAGTTGCTTTATAATTCTAGCCGGTTGATGCTGCGAAGATTTTACAATGACTTTTTGGAGCGGAAATCCGACCTGTTCTAAAAATGAAAGGCAAGCTGCTTCGTCTGTAATTTTCTCTCCCCTAAAACATGTATCAAGCGTTACGTCTCTAACTATTACTTCTTTTTTTTCAGCGATGTCATAGAATACAAGCCATTCTTCTCCGGCTGATAATAAACCAAATGCAGGGTGTGGACCAAACGATCCTTCAGATGCCAACAGATAACCTTCGGTAAAATAATCCGCAGCCAGCCGGCATTTTTCCCGGGCACAGTCCAGTGGTGCCATCGATCGCTCAACTTCACCACTGAAGGTACCCAGCAAATCGGTATCTACCTCTGTAAATGGCTCAACTATCAATCCGGTGACTGCCACCAAAGGTGGTGCTATGTATAGGTGTTTCTCATGACGGGAAACTACCCATAACTTTTTCCCATTAAAAAAAGCAGGGTAATTTCTTTCGTGATATGAAGTAGGGGAAGACATTTCTTTGACAGGACTGCTGCAAAGGTAAACAGGTTCATCCAATAGGATGGTTGTACATCCTGATTCATTTCAAGAGATACATCATCTATATCTTATGGGAAAGGAATTAAACCCAGTCCGGCACCTGTTCCGATATACATATATCCATCTTCGAGCCTGAATCCGCCAGCCATGAGATCTTCCTGTAAATCAAAGTTGCCATCCAGATCCAGGTAGCGGGTATTTTCATTCGCATAGGCAGCATGCAGGGCAGCGGTAATGCTGATGGTGCTTTCATCATTGCAACCCCAGAATAGATGAATGCCGGCAGCAGCAGCTATTTGAGCAATGGAAAATGCCCCACTCAATCCGCCGCATTTCATCAGTTTAATGTTGTAAATACCAAATGGCTGATCGCCTGCAGCCCAACGCAAGGCAGCAGCCGGATCCTTGATAGATTCATCACCGGCTATTCTTCCCCGCCAAAAAGTATCCAGTTGCAGAAGCTCTTGCTCAGCCCCCACCGGCAATGGTTGTTCTACCAGCTCTATACCAAAAGATTGTGTCGCTTCCAGGAATCGCTGCAACTGAGCAAGCGTATACCCCTGATTCGCATCCACACGCAGAATCATAGAGCGACCGAATCTTTCGTATAACTTAGTGATACGTTCAATATCTTCTTCCAACTCAATCCCTGTCTTTACCTTCAACACCCGAAAACCCTTTCGCTGGTACTCTTCCGCTTCCGCCAGCGTAGCTGCCACATCTTTGATTCCAATAGTAACTGAAGTGAGTATTGCTTTAATTTTTTGTCCATACCATTCCACCACAGGTATTCCAAGAAACTTACCAAAAGCATCATGCAAGGCTATATCTATAGCTGCCTGTGTTCCGGGATAAAGCGGAAAATGTTGTCGTACTTCATAAATCAACTGTTGAAAGTGCCTTATGTCTCGCCCAACGAGTTGCTGAATCATATCTGATTGTAAATGCTGTGCCGTTTGTCGGGGCGATTCTCCGACCACCTCTTCAGCCGGACTAGCCGAGCCATAGCCAATGATACCATTGGCCAATTCAATTTCCAAAAGTACCAGATCAACAGAAGAGAAAGTATTGTACGCAATGGTGTAGGGCTTTTTGAGTGGTACTGACCGAAGAGAACTGCGTATGCTGATAATTTTCATAACTTATTATTTAGATCATTGCCAGGAGAGAAGGCACCAACTGATCAACTCCTTCCTGCACGGGCAATAAAACAGGAAGCGAATACTTGTTTTCATATTCTTGCTTCCATTGTTGGGCTTCCGCATCAGAACAGCCGGCAGTATGTAGGGCAAGCGCGATAACTTCTGAACCCAGTAATCGGATGATGGCCATTTCAGTTTCCACCGAAGGTATCTCTCCCCAATGGGCATCATCATCAAAATATTTTCTAACAGGCGAACAAAGTAAAACGACTTTTTTTGCATTCCCTGAAATCAGTAACTCAGATCCACAGGGACCACTTGGATTTCGCAGAGCAGATTGTCCTTCCAGGAAAATAATATCAGGTGATGCTTCTTTCCAACAAGTAACTATGGCGTGCTCAAGTTCTCCCGATACAAAATCATTGACAGTGGAATCAAATATAAATCCATACTTCCCTCCTTGCAGCCAGCCTGTTTGTCCGGTATAAATCATCTCCGCTTTTTTTCCTGCTTGCCGCATTGCCTGCGTCAGCAATCTCGCCGTAGTTCGTTTTCCCATGGCACAGTCCATTCCCAAAACGGCAACAATAGGTGAAGTCACTTTAAAAATTTCACCTGTCCAGAAATGTAATTCGGCACGCGGTTTGGGCTTGCGCACATCCGTCAGCGTAACTCTCTTTTCCTCAGCCAATACAACCAAATCAGATTTGTCGGTGAGAAACTCATGTAAGCCATTAACGATGGAAAGTCCGGCATGGATGGCTTCTCTTATTTGTACGAGCATGTCCGGTGGAAGTTTTCCTCCAACGGTTGCGACACCAATGATCAAAAAACGAGCGGCAGGAACTTGCCTTAAAGCGTCATGCAGAGATGCGAAAATGGGAATGTTCCGATGCTGACCATCCAGCAACTCTCCCGCATCTTTTCCGGCAGTAGCGGCATGATCGATTACTCCACTGATGAAAAACCTTTCAGAACCACGCACCAATCCGTGAGCAGTTTTTGCATCAGAGTGAAGAAACAATCCATTGGTCAGAAGAAGTGCCTGGTTCATACATTACCATTTTGAAGCTGAGGTAACCAATACTCCGGGCCGATTCCCTGTAGGGCGCAAATTCTGCCAGGTAAGCTGGCCACCAATCCAAACTTTTTCTATCCCATCAGAAAGGCCCTTGCTGTTTTGAATATCGGCCCTGTCTTTTATTTTTTCAGGTTGCAGCAATACCAGATCAGCCATGTAACCTGGTGCAATGATGCCGCGTTCTTTCAATCCAAGAAATTCCGCAGTGAGTCCGGTCATTTTATGTATGGCTGTTGCTAAAGGCAACAAGGGCTCCTCTCTCACATATTGTGATAGCACTCTTGTAAATGCACCATATCCGCGGGGGTGTCCGCCATTTCCTCCATCAGAACAAATAACTGAATATGGCCAGGCAATAAAATTTCTAATGTCATCTTCCGTCATTGATTTGCCCATGATGGTTTGTATTGACCCCTGGAAATCAGGTCGGGCAAGCCGAAAAGAATCTGCCATTGCAATCAGACGCACCAAAGTCTGTGCAGGGGTTTCCTTCCTTTCAGCAGCAATCGCCGATAAAGTCTTTCCGGTATATCCGGGTACGGGAGCATAGTTTACGAGCACAGAGCCGGCAGGATCACAGAGTTGGGTGACTGCAAGCGTTGCATCTTCGATATTGGAATAATTGCGCGATGGAAACAATACTTTGAGGGTAGAATTCCAAAAAGTATAAGGATATACATCTGCAGTGATATTGATGCCTTCTTGTCTCGCCTTTTGTAACCGGGCAATGATAGCGGCTGAGGTGTGCCAATCTGATCTTTTAGCTATTTTGATATGCGATATCTGCACCGGCATTCCGGTTTCCCGACCGATTTGTATGATTTCATCCAATGCCGAACGGAGGTTAACATCTTCGCTGCGGATATGGCTCATATATCTTCCATTGAAAGCGGCAGCAGTCTTGGCCAGTTGCATCACTTCTTCCTGTGAAGAATAGAAAGCAGGTTCATATTCCAGTCCGGAGGAAAGTCCCAAAGATCCCTTCCTCATTTCTTCTGCCAACAATTGCTGCATGGCATTGATTTCAGCGATTCCCGCCGCCCTCAATAATTGTGCTTCGCCCAACACTTTTTCGCGCAGCGTAGTATGGCCTGTATAACTTGCCACGTTGACAGCTACCCGATTTTGCTGCATGAACTTCCGGAGTGTATCCATTGAATAACTATTGCCGTCTTGTCCGATGACAATGGTGGTAATGCCCTGGTTATTGGTGGCAGTCGCTTCAGGAAATTTTTGAAGGGAGGAAAAATGATGGCTGTGGGCATCTATGAATCCCGGACATAGTACTTTGTTTTGTCCGTCAATAACAATATCTCCCGGAAGAGGTTTCAGGTTACCCACTTCCTGTATTCGATTGCCCTTGATGCGAACGGATGCCGCATACCCGGGAATACCGGTTCCATCAATTATTTGTACCCTGGTGATGAGGGTTGTCTTTTCCTGGGAGCGGGAAACAAAAGAAAATGACACAAGGATAGTTAAAATAAGGAATCTATTCATGTAATGAAGATGAGTTGTTAAAGATAAAGAATCCCTGTGAGTGATGTGGCTGTTGTCTTTTCAAGGCAAAGGGGGTACTGCCGGTCAACTTATAGATTTATCCCCCTAGCGGCATCTTTTTTTATAAAATAATCTAACTTTATATCAAACGAGTCCGATGAAGCAATACCTGAATACAATCATCATATCAGCGGCAATCTTGCTTACAGCATTGATCTTGTCAAACGCTTTCATCAACCGCAACAAAACCTCCAAGACGATTAGTGTTACCGGCTTGGGCAGGAAAGATTTCATTTCTGATCTGATTGTCTGGAATGGCTCTTTTTCTCAAAAGAACATGAGTTTGAAAGAAGCTTATGCGAGTCTTGATAAAGACCGGGAAAGTATTCGTCGTTACCTGCAATCAAAAGGCATCAAATCTGAGAACATTATTTTTTCATCGGTAGAAATCAATAAACTTTTCGATGAGGTGTATGACGGAAATGGCAGAAAGATCAAATCTGTCTTTGAGGGATACAGCCTGAGACAAAATGTTCAGATTGAATCAAATGAAGTAGATAAAATTGAAAATATTTCCCGACAGGTAAGCGAACTGATTAATTCAGGTGTTGAGTTCTACTCCGAAAAGCCGGAATACTACTATACTCAATTAGGTCAGCTAAAAATTGAAATGATTGCGGAAGCTACCAAAGATGCCTATACGCGCGCACAAAAAATTGCTCAAAATGCAGGTGGAAAGGTGGGCTCTCTGAAAAATGCCAACCAGGGTATTTTCCAAATTGTAGCTCAGAATTCCAATGAAGATTTTTCCTGGGGAGGCTCATTCAATACGAGTTCCAAAAAGAAAACCGCAACCATCACCATGAAGCTCGAGTATGAAATTGATTAGCCCCGGCCTTTTTTGCCAGATTGCAATGCGCTCTCTTATTGGCATTTATCTGTTCTGCTCATTTAGCTGTAAACCACAGGTAGCCGGAGTTGAAAAAATATCGCCGGAGGAGAAATGGAAAAAAGCTGCTATCCATTCCTATGAATATCTTTTGCGCATTAATTGCTTTTGCACGTCTGAAACCATCGGGCCTCATAGGATCCAGGTAAATGCCGATACCATTTTCTCTGTCAATGGAACTCCCTATGATCGAACGAAAAGCCATGTAAGATTACTGACTGTTCCGGAGTTATTCCGCTTTATCAAGGAAAGCGATGCCAGAAATCCTTTCAGAAAATCTGTTCTCTACGATTCAACGTATGGATTTCCTACCTCACTTTACTATGACTTCGATGAACGAATTGCCGATGAAGAGATAGGGTATATTGTTACGGAGCTCCGGAAGAATTAAATCTTCAATCTTACCATAACCACACCTGCTTAAAGGATAGGTCTGCTCTACTGCTGTTTAAATTCAGGAAATTGCATGTTAGCACAATCGGCTCTTCCCATTCTGATAGCAACTTTCAATTCCTTCTCGTCTTTAATTGTAAATTTGTTGTCCTTAATTTCCAGGGGGGCATATAAAACGCTGATGCTATCTCTTTCCAGTACCATTATCTTGTCTTCTTCCTGTATCATTCCCTCAATCATATACGTATATTTTACCCGTATGGTATCGCCCAGATAGGTGCCTTCTAATATTCCATTGGCACGGTCTTTTTGATAAGGCAGCCAAAAAAATTTTCCACTGGCTTTTCCGTTCTCCAGACTTAGTTGTAAAAATGTACTGTCCTTGTTCAGTGCATGCAAAAAACATCCTCCTGAAAGAGTGCTGTCAGCAGCGACGGCTGAGGCATTATCAACAGCGGTAGGTTTTTCAGAACAAGAAATGGAACAGAAAACCAGCATGGAAAGACATGCAATGAATCGCATAATAAACAAAAATTTTGGGTACATGAAAACAAATTGCCTTTTAATAAAAATACGTTGAATATAGAATACTCAAAAAGAAAAACGGAAGCGTGTGACTTACATAAGAAAAATACTCAGGGATTATCAATAAAAAGCATCGCAACATCATCAAAAGCTGATCAATATTGAAAATCCCTCTCAAGGCTGGCAGACTTGCAAGTTGAGATTTTTTAAAAGGCGATCTTACTCTCTCGTGCTCGCCGAAGAAGCAATCCTCACAGTAAGCATCCTGAGCACCTGCTGAACAGGGCGCTCAATCAGTTGAAAAGTCGGCAACTCTTTTCCGGTATAAAGTAAAAACATAACCAGGGCCTGCTCGGTCCCTGATAATGCTGCATGAATTTCATGTTTGTTGAGGCGGTACGCTTCCCGCAACAATCTTTTGATTCTATTTCTGTCGGTAGCTTTTTTGAATTGTCGCGCGCTAACCCCAACGCCTACCTGCAGGGGAACAGATACAACAGCAGGATTCATTAAAAAATGACAGGTCACATCAGGCACATGAATGGTTTTCCCGGAAGCAAATAACTGCTGGATAAGTTTTCGGCTCTTCAGTTTTTCTGCTGTCGGAAAAGTAAATCTCCTGTCTTCCATGGGAATAAAAAATGCCTCACAAAAATAGGAGGCATTTAGCTGTTTATAGAATTTGGGTGCAGTTAGCGGGGCTTATTTCAGTCCTTTTTCGCTTGACACGGTCAATTTTTTCCGGCCTTTTGCTCTGCGGCTGGATAATACTTTTCTGCCATTGGCAGTAGCCATGCGTTTGCGGAAACCATGCACTGTTTTGCGGCGACGCTTATGTGGTTGGAAAGTCCTTTTCATTGATTTGTTTTTTCAGCCTCGAAATTTGGTTTCATTTCATGCCTGCAGTCACCATACTGCTGCTTGTGAAAGGAGGGCAAAGGTAGGGTAAATCCATCTTTTCTACAAGATCCGAGGCCATTTTATCCGTTTTTAAGGGTCGGGAATCTATAATTCCGTGTGAGCGGCCTTTACTGTAGCACCAAAAAAAATCGTCGCCTGCCTGTCAAAATCTGCCGGGTCATCGGTGGTAAAAAAGCTCTGGTTGGAAGAACGGCTGCAAAGCCGGGCCATTTCCGGATGTCTGTCGAGGTAATTGCGCAGGCTACGGGCTACAATATCTCCCTGGGTTACTATTTGAACAGAAGCAGGAAGAAATTGTCGAATTTTATCTGAAAGCAATGGATAATGAGTGCACGCCAAAAGCAATGTGTCTATATCTGGTGAAAGACTTAGCAGGTGCCGGAGATGCTGTTGTACAAAATAATCTGCACCCGGCTTATCATACTCACCGTTTTCTATGAGCGGAACCCACATGGGACATGCCTCCTGATATACCCGGCAGCCGGGATAGAAATGACTGATCTCAATTGGATAACTATTGCTGTTCACGGTTCCGGCGGTACCCAATATACCTACAGCACCTGTTCGAGACATCTTTCCTATCATTTCAGTAGTAGGACGAATAACGCCCAACACTCTTTTACCGGCACCGAGCTGAGGCAAGTCCCGCTGTTGAATGGTTCGCAATGCCTTGGCGGAAGCAGTGTTACAGGCAAGGACTACGAGGTGACAACCCCGATTAAAAAACCATTTCACGGCTTCGAGGGTGTACTGATGAACAGTTTCAAATGATCGGGGGCCGTAAGGGGCTCTAGCATTGTCTCCAAGGTAGAGGAAATCCTGCTCAGGCAATTCTTTGATCAGTGACTGCAAAATAGTAAGACCACCATAACCGCTGTCAAATACTCCTATGGGTCCGGGAACATTCATTTGCTAAAATTAAGAACCCCTCCGTTAAGAAGGGGCTCTCTATTAACTATTTTCAATAAAGTCAAAAAATCAGGACTTAGGTTTGGGTGCAGCTGCAGGTGCTTTGGGGGCAGCTGGTGTAGCATAAGGCAACCCGGCACCACCGGCAGCTTTCCAGGCATCTTCTGCCTCTTTCGGCAATGGCAATTTCAGTTTGATGGCAACGCGAATCGCCAGGTTATCGAGCAATGGTGGGTTTACATAGGGAGAGAGCGCATCATTCTTCAATACCAGGGTGTACTTCTGCTCAGCAATCACTTCATTCAAAGCGGTTAAGATTTTTACCCGGAAAGGCTGCAACAATTGTTCTTGTTTCTGACCAGTTACTTCCTGTGAATATTGTTGCCAGTACAAAAGTTTTTGGCGGCTCTTATTAAGGTCAGCCAAAGCCATTTCTCGTGCCTTGGCAGGCATGGTGGCAGAGTCCTTTTTGAAAAGACTATCCTGACGCATGAAGTACTTGTACGTATAATCGTACTCATCTTTCAATGAATCTTGCTGGAAAGACTCGAGCTCCTGTGAAACCTTGTCAATACCGGGCATCAGACCCAATACCAGTTGCTCATCGAAATAGCCGATTTTGGTCGGCTGTTGTGCCTCGGCCGTGTTGGCTGAAAAAAGGGCGGCAACAACCACCAGACACAAAGTAAAAAACTGCTTCATTTTTAATTGATTGATTATGAAAAATTTATACAATTATTTGATTCCCAGCTCCTTCAAAACCTCATCGCTTTTGTCTAGCTTAGGGTCGGCAAATATAATGGTTATTCCTTCACTTTTATCGAGAAT
>JBJTTC010000113.1:0-43590 GCA_046079965.1 Sediminibacterium sp.
ATCCTTCCTCTGTGTATAGTTATGGAAGGGAAACCAGAATGGGCATTGAGAAAGCCAGGAAAACTGTTGCTGCCATATTGGGTGCCCGTCCTGCTGAAATATTTTTCACCAGCGGCGGAACAGAAAGCAGCAATACAGTTCTGCAAGCCGCTGTTCGAGATTTGGATTGTAAGCGAATCATCAGTTCAAAAATTGAACACCACGCCACCCTACATACAGTGGAACATATTCAGAAAACCGGCATGGCACAAGTTCAATATGTCGATTTGCTGCCGGATGGCCATATTAACCTGCAACACCTCGAACAACTTTTATCAGCACCCGGTGGAAAATGCCTGGTCACACTCATGCATGCCAACAATGAAATTGGTAACCTGCTCGACATAGATGCAGTCGGAAACCTTTGCGAGAAATATGGCGCATTGTTTCACAGTGATACAGTACAAACGGTGGGACATTATCCATTCAACCTGAAAGAAAGTAAAGTTCATTTCATTACTGGTGCCGGACATAAATTTCATGGACCAAAAGGAGTAGGCATACTCTATATCAGTGACAGGGTATCCATTCAACCGATGTTACACGGGGGAAGTCAGGAAAGAAATATGCGGGCAGGAACAGAAAATGTATATGGCATCATTGGTTTTGCCAAAGCATTGGAATTGGCAACCGATCAATATGAAGCCGAAAGTAATTATATCGGTGGCATCAAAGCATACATGATGCAGCAATTATCATTGCATGTACCTGAAGTTACTTTCAATGGTGATCCAATGGGCAAAAGCCTATATACTGTTCTGAGTGCGTCCTTCCCTAAAACAAATCAATCAGAAATGTTGCTGTTCAACCTCGATATTCATCACATTTGTGCCAGTGGGGGAAGTGCCTGTTCAAGTGGCGCCAACAAAGGCTCACATGTAATTGAGGCATTGCAGCATACATCAGACGAAAGGGTAACGATTCGCTTTTCTTTCTCTCGACATACCACACGCGAGGAAATCGACTACACCATTGATGTATTGAAAAAGATTCTTTAATAGTACATAATTAAAAAACAGAAACTGCAATAGTTTCTATGCATCAGATAGAAAAACCATGGGGAGAGAAGCCATCACCCGGTTGATCACATTATCCCGTTCAGAAAATCACTACCGGCTTTCATCATCTCCAAAGAAATCTTCCTCCTCACCTGCACCCATGTTACCCAGGTTCATCATACTGCCCATCAGGTCTTGAAAAGCAACCCGGTTGTCATTAATTTTCTTGCTGATCAGAGAGTAAACAGATAATCCATAAAGTACAAATTCCATCAGCAGGGCAGTTTCTATTTCATTGGCTTTGGGAAAGAATTTCTTTACCAATGGATGCAATCCGTCAACCCGGTACAATTGCTGAATCTTTTTCTCATCTGCTAAATCACCTGAAAGTTCAAGTACATTGCCGGCATCGAACCAACGAATGACAGACTGGTATGGATTTTCAGATTTTTTTTCTTCGACCGACTGCTTCCCGGAATTTTTCTTTTTCTTGGTTTGTTCTGGGTTCGGAAAATATTGAACGAAGATGGTTCGGATGGCTTTATCGAGCAGGTGAACTGCTACCTGATAGGAGCCCTCCAGTTCTCCTTCATACAACAATTCTATTTTCCCTGTAATGGAAGGTATGACTCCTGAGAGGTCACTTACCCAAACCTGTGTTTTTGTTTGGTGATTGAGGATGGCCCTTCTTTCGGCAGTGCTGACAAGGTTTTCATAAGCAGCGATGGTCAATCGGGCACTTACACCGCTTTTCTTGTCCACATATTCGTGTGCCCTGGCTTCAAAGGAAACCTGTTCAACCAGCCGCTGCAACAAATCACTGGTAGCAACTTTTTTTTGTTGCACCGGTAATAGCTGTGCTTCCTGTTCAGTGATGGCGAGAGACACTTCGATGGAACGGGGATAGTGGGTCAATATCTGGCTCTCAATGCGGTCCTTTAGGGGTGTTACTATGCTGCCTCGATTGGTGTAATCTTCGGGATTGGCGGTGAAAACGAAAAGTACGTCGAGTGGCATTCTTATGTTGAAACCCCTTATTTGTACATCACCTTCCTGTAGAATATTGAACAATGCCACCTGAATTCGTGCCTGAAGATCGGGTAATTCGTTGATGACAAAAATACCCCTGTTGCTGCGGGGAATGATGCCGTAATGAATTACTTTTTCATCGGCAAAACTGAGTTTCATATTGGCTGCCTTGATGGGGTCTATATCACCTATCAGGTCTGCTACACTCACATCGGGTGTGGCGAGTTTTTCACCATATCTTTCACTGCGGTGTATCCATTGAATGGGCGTTTCATCTCCCATTTCTGCAACAAGGTCTTTGGCAAAACGACTCAAAGGTTCCAGGGGATCATCCTTTATCTCACTGCCTGCTACCACAGGAATATATTCATCAAGCAAATGAACCATTTGACGTGCCATGCGGGTCTTTGCCTGTCCGCGCAGGCCGAGGTAGAGTATGTTGTGTCTGCTCAAAATAGCTCTTTCCGTATCAGGTATTACAGTGTCTTCATATCCGAGGATACCGGGAAAGGCATTTTCTTTTTTCTCCAGCAGTTGAATGAGGTTGTCGCGCAATTCCTGCTTCACCGATTTTCTTTGGTAACCCGAAGCCTTGAGTTGTCCGAGTGTTTTTATTGTAAGGTGGTTCATGCTTGCTGTTGCTGTTGTGTCTGTTATGTGGTTGGATATCAATAAACTGTTTTTCGTTTGCCACTTTCAAAATCCTTGAATATAAAAGAACCCAATTTGTCGAGCGAGGCGAAAAAAGCCTTTCCCTGGTTGGTTTCAGTAAATTCTTGCACGAATGACTGCAAGTAGGGATCGGAAGCGATCATGAATGTGGTGATGGGAATTTTTAATTTTTTACACTGAGCAGCCAGGTTGATGCAACGGTTCACCACTTTCCTGTCAAGACCAAAACTGTTTTTATAATATTTACCACCAATCTTCAAACAAGTAGGCTTTCCATCGGTGATCATAAATATTTGCTTGTTGTTATTTTTTCTTCTTCGCAAGATATCCATCGCCAGCTCCAGTCCGGCCACTGTATTGGTATGATAAGGGCCTACCTGAAGATAGGGCAGGTCTTTGATTTCAATGCTCCAGGCATCATTGCCAAAAACAACAATATCGAGCGTGTCTTTTGGGTAACGGGTTGTGATAAGTTCACTCAATGCCATGGCTACTTTTTTGGCAGGGGTAATTCGGTCCTCGCCATACAAGATCATGGAGTGAGAAATATCAATCATCAAGACGGTAGAGGTTTGTGTAGCAAAATCTTGTTCGCGAATCTGCAAGTCATCTTCTGCCAGTGAAAATGAATCTATGCCGTGGTTGATCTGTGCCTGCCGGATGCTATCGGTGAAATCTATTTGGTGAAGGGCATCACCGAACTGAAAGGGTCGGCGATCTGCATTGGGTTCATCGCCCAGACCATTCCTCTTTGTTAGGTGTTGTCCGGGTTTGTTTTTCTTCAGCTTACCAAAAATTTCTTCCAAACTTTTTTTGCGAATGGTCTGCTCCGATTTTCCTGTGATCTTAAATTCACCGTTGACAGGATTTTCATCGAGGTAACCATTCTTTTTCAGGTCATCAATGAAATCACCCATGCCATATTGTTCATTGGTGAGCCGGTATTGTCTATCCAGTTCATTCAACCAACTCAATGCCTCGTCGGCATCCCCATTCGTATAGGTTAGCAATTGCATGAAAATATTCAACAATTTTTCAAAGGTAGATTTACCATCCCCGGAGGGAGTAAATTGAAAAAAACGAACCGTTGACATACATTGAAAGATTACTGCAAAGATACAACAATCCGTTCCCTGCATCGATTGAAAAAAGTGGCGATCTCAAAAAAGAATTGAATAAAGAACACCGAACCAAGTGCTACAGGAAAAAATTGTAGTTACTACTTGAACTTAGAATATAATAAAAGAGGCTGGCTCTACATTTAGAGCCAGCCTCTTTATGATTGGGGAGGACTAAAATTTTAAAGTCGGACTATCTGCCGGGCGCATGGCTTTTCCCGGAATTAGGATTGGGTTAGACGTGTCAGGTTTAGTCAACTGGTTCAAACGATTCAGGAGATCTTCTGCCATATAAATTTCCTGTTCCATGAATTCTCGCTTATTTCCTTTGAGTGATTCATAGTATTGCATCTGTTGTTGCAGGTCTTTTTTCACCGCTGAGCTGATTTTTTTGGCAAGTGCCAATTCCCCCGCTTCCGTGCAGGCCTGCATGAAGAGGAGAGAATTGCGGTTGTGTATGTTGTAGCGATTGGTCAATCCATAAGGAAAGTTGGCTTCATTCAACATTTTATCTGCTTTCTGCACAGCTTTTTTAGCTTCCTCGAATCTGCCTTCTGCCGACAGACTCAATGCAAGTTCAGCATAAGCGGTCCTGAGGGCACCCAGGTGGCGTCTGTTCTCTTCATCGAAATAAACGCCCGCTTTGTCTGCATTGCCAAAAACGAATTTATTCATCATTTTATCCTGTGCCCAATTGGTATTGAATTGACTTTCCTTAACAGGTACAAGGCGATAGGTCAAACCATCTCTGCGGATATATGAATCAATTCCGAGGCCAGTTTCCGGGTTGGTGAAATATATAGGTCGCTTCCAGTGATTGGCGGCGATGATGTTGAGCAATGCCAGGTCATTTTTAGCGAGACCATTTTTCGGAATTTCAAAACGTACTTCACTTAAAACGCTGTCGCGGTCATTTACGGTTCCGTTCTTTTTCACCAGATCCACATCTACGGGGATGGCCATTTTGCGCACGGGGAAGGTATTGAAGAAGCCTTCGTCGCGGCCTTCTACTGTTTTGTCTTTGTCATCACTACCCACATAATTCCGCATCATGTCTTCAAGATCATAATAACGATCTTCAGGAATGGAGGATACCGGATTATAGAACACAAAATCTCGTTTAGACCCTTCAATCTGTTGTTTGTTCCAGATGACATCAATTGAGTCGCTCTGATTTACTTTGTAACGAAGCTGGTTGATGTACCAGTCAATTCCGAGCAGACTGTAGTTCACTACCCGAACATCGGGACGAACCCCTTCCACTTCCTGGGCATACCAGAGTGGATAAGTATCGTTGTCACCATAACTAATGAGGATGGCATTGGGGGCACAACTCTCAAGGTAGTTGCGTGCCAGGTCACCGGGTAATTTCTTTTGACTGCGGTCATGGTCATCCCATTCTTGCTGAGCCATGATTGCAGGAACAGCAGCAAGACAAAGCAGGGTTGCCAGTGACGCGGCCACCGTTTTTGACATTTTACGCGAAAGCCATTCATTCACCTGCATCACCCCTAAACCAATCCACACTGCAAAGGCATAGAAACTGCCGACATAAGCATAATCTCGTTCTCTGGGTTGGTTACCCGGCTGATTCAGATAAAGGATGATGGCGAAGCCGGTAAAAAAGAAGAGAAGCAAGTTGATCCAGGCATCAGCTTCATGTCTCCGAAAATGGAAAAAGAGTCCAATTAATCCCAGGATCAGCGGCAACATAAACAGCCGGTTGTGTGCCTTGTTATTTTTGAGACTATCGGGCATCTTGTTTTGGTCACCATAGATGATGTTATCAATGGGGGTGATTCCTGTTATCCAGTTACCATCGCGGAGATTGGCATTAAAAAATCCCTGGTTGTCATTTTGTTTACCGGAAAAATTCCACATGAAATAGCGGAAGTACATGAAGTAAACCTGGTAGGAGGCGAAGAAAGCCAGGTTGTCGCGCTGTGTAGGATCTGTATCATATGAACCATCCTTTTTTTTCCCGATTCCAAGTACCTGAGCATAATAATCTGCGTGGAACTGTTCATTGCTGGCATCCCAAACGCGAGGGAAGACCATTTTATCTTCAGGCTGATACATGTATTTTTTGTCCTCCCCTATCTCCACATATTTATCTCCTGATTTCTGGTAGCGCATCCCATTGTTTTTAAGAGAGTAGGGACGTGCAGTGAACTTGGCACCATACACCAAGGGAAAATCACCATACTGATCGCGGCCCAGATAACCTACCAGACTCATGGGATTGTCCACGTTGTACATATCCACAGAGGGATCTGCATTGCTCCGCAAAAGGGTTGTAATGTATGAGCTATAACCTATGAGCAAAAAGACAATGCTCCAGAGGGCAAGGGTTAGGTATTGCCATCCTCTTTTTGCTGCCTGCTTCAAACCAAAGCGAATGGCTAAGCCAAGCAAAACAAAGAAAAAGGCGAATCCGGCAAAGAAGGGTAATTCAAAACTATTGACAAAGACACGGTCAAAATATCCCGCTGCCTTGATGGAGTAAGGAATGACAACAAACAAAGTAAAGCCGAGTATCAGGCAGGACAGCAGGAAGAAGATATATGTGCCCCCGTAAATTTCTTTCTTTTCCTTATTGTATTTTTCTATCAGGAAGAATATACCGAGTGCTGCGAGAGAACCCAACAAAATCAATGTGGCCAAGGTACCATCCATGGGAGCATCTTCGCTGGCTTCTGAGGAAGCGATGAAGAGAGCACCAAGGATGCCAAGGACTGCACCGATGCCGAGCAAACGGAAAAACCAGGTACGCAAAATGGCATAGGGGAAGCGGTCGCGACGGCGGAAATAATAAACCATTACAATGGCGGGTATGGTAAGCAGGTTCAACAAGTGAACGCCGATAGAAAGACCCATCAGGAAGAAAATAAATACTATCCAGCGGTCGGCACCTGGTTCATCAGCATGTGCTTCCCACTTCAATATGGCCCAGAATACGATGGCGGTGAAGAAGGAAGAAAGGGCATATACTTCTCCTTCTACAGCACTGTACCAGAAAGAATCACTGAAAGTATAAGCAAGGGCTCCCACAACACCCGCTCCCATGATGGTCCATACCTGGGTAGGATTGAGTACATCGGAAACTTTTACCCCGGCGATACGGCGGGCAAAATGGGTGATGGTCCAGAAAAGAAAAAGGATGGTGAAGCCGCTGGCGAGGGCACTCATGATGTTGACTGCGCGAGCAGCGGTCATGGGGTCATCACCAAATGCAACGATGAAAATCCGTCCCAACAAAACAAAGAGCGGGGCTCCCGGTGGGTGAGGTATCTGTAACTTAAAACAGCTGCTGACAAATTCGCCGCAATCCCAAAAGCTTCCGCCCGGTTCGGCGGTCATTACATACACTGAACAGGCAATGAGGCAGACTGCCCAGCCAACCAGGTTGTTGATCTTGTTAAACTGCATAAATCGTTGATTGTTTTCTTGGTTGCAAACTTACCTTATTACTTGTAAATGGGGAAATGTAGTATTGCTAAAGTTTTAGCCAAATCGAGCTACCTCCTGTCGCAGCCATTCTTCAAAACTATCTTATCTTTGCGCCCCATGGAAAGTCCCGGCAGCATAGCATTTCATACCCTGGGATGCAAACTTAATTTCTCTGAAACCTCTACCCTTGCCCGGCAGGTGGAAAGAGACGGCTTTACCCGTAGAGATTTTGACGAACAGGCAGATATTTATGTGATCAATACCTGTTCGGTAACAGAGAATGCGGACAAGGAGTGTCGGCAATTAGTAAGGCGTATCCGCCGTCGCTCTCCCGAAAGTTTTGTTGTGATTACGGGTTGCTATGCCCAGTTACAGCCGGAAGCCATTGCTGCCATGGAAGGTGTTGACCTCGTTTTGGGAGCAGCAGCAAAATTTAACCTAACCGAGCACCTGAAAAACCTCTCCCGAACTGATGCTGCCCGCATTTGCAGTTGTGATATAGAGGAAGTGCAAGACTTCCATACTGCGTTTTCACAGCAAGACAGAACCCGCACTTTTTTAAAGGTGCAGGATGGCTGTGATTATTCCTGCACTTTTTGTACCATACCCCTGGCAAGAGGTCGCAGCCGGAGTCAAACCATAACAAAAGTTCTTGACCAGGTAGAACAACTGGCCATAGATGGTGTACAGGAAATTGTTTTAACCGGTGTCAACCTGGGAGACTTTGGAATCAATCCGGAAGGCACCCGAATGACACAATTCTCCGATCTGGTGAAAGCACTCGACATGCAGGCAGCTGTTCCCCGTTTTAGAATTTCTTCCATCGAACCCAATTTGCTGCATCCCGAAATCATAGAAACCGTTGCTGCCAGTTCCTGCTTTATGCCGCATTTTCATGTTCCGCTGCAAAGCGGTAGCAATTCCATTTTGGCATCCATGCGGCGCAGGTATCGGCGCGAATTATATGCAGAGCGGGTCGCTCACATCAAATCAGTGATGCCGCATGCAGCCATTGGGGTCGATGTGATAGTAGGTTATCCCGGGGAAGATGAGGCGGCATTTGAAGAGACTGCCTGTTTTTTAAGGGACTTGGAGGTATCTTACTTACATGTTTTCACTTATTCTGAAAGGGAAAAAACCGCTGCAGTAAATATAAAACCGGTAGTACCTGTAGCAGAACGCAACCAACGCAACAAAGTATTGCGACATTTATCTTACCGCAAGCAAATGTTGTTCCAGGAATCATTCAGCGGAACAATACGGAAAGTATTGTGGGAAGACCATGAAAAGGAAGGCATGATGGAAGGTTATACGGACAACTACATCCGGGTAAAAACGCCCTACCGTTCTGAATGGGCGAATAAAATCATGGACTGGAAATTGTGAGTTTAGTGTACCGGACTGATGTATTCGATGGGAAATTCTACAATCATGACTTGTCCTAAACTTTCCAGGCGAACATATACTTTCTTTTTTCCACCGCGTACCACTGTTCCTTCATTGTCCATGAAGACTCCGCTGTTGACGATCACCCGCATTTCTTCCTTATAACCTTCTTCTGAAATTACGGTCAGTGCAGCAGTTTTTTCACCCAGGTATTTTCTAATCAGGTCAATTTCTTCATCCCTGATAATGGCAGGCTTTCCCAGATAATGAACAAAATTAAGCACACCATCGGTTGAAAGCACTTTGACTCTTTCGGTTGAATCAATGTGTACAAATACATATGAGCGGAACAAGGGTTCTTCAATGATTTTCTTTCTGTCCGACCACTGGCGTTCAGACTTTTGAACAGGGCACCAACTGGTAACACCTTTGCGAATCAAAACCGCATCGATTTTTTTCTCCCAACGGGGCTTGGTATAAACTGCCAACCATTGCTTGACATTTTTCTGCGATTTTTTTTCTTCTACTGACATGATTACAAGAAATGAACGGTGAGTCTTACCGATTCTTTACAAGGGTGGTTTTACCGGCATCCGATAACTGGCTGATGACACGAAAACCTTCTTCAATGTAGATATCCTTTCGAATTGATTTGATCCAGGCAGCATAGAAATCAGACTTAGACTTGTCGGGGTGATTCAAAAACTTGTCTTTCTCTGATTCCATGTAGTCGATGTTCATTTCTCCCGGGAGGGTGAGTAAAGTATTGTTCTGGGTGGCTGTTTGCTGGATTTGTTTTTGTTTTTTCCGGTAGGAATCTAATTGCAAACTGAGGGGCATTTCGTTGTTTTTCGAGAGCCACAGCAAGTTATCCTTCAACAGATTAAAACTTGCGTTGTTTTTGATGTTTGCGTTCTCTTTCTCAATGATTGATGTCAACACCTCTCTCTTGTCCCAGGCATCGAAAGAAGCGCGGGGTATTTCGTCCCAGGGTAGGGCTTCCGGCATGTCTTTCTCCCGTACTTTGTAAAATTCATAAGGGTCGGGCAGTATGATGTCGGGAACGATGCCTTTCAACTGAGTGGAGCCTCCGTTCACACGGAAAAACTTTTGAAAGGTCAGTGTCATGGCTCCCAGATCAGTTCTGAAGGAAGAAATATCATTTCTGCTGCCAAAGGGCACCTGGCGTTGAACTGTTCCTTTTCCGAAAGTCGAAGAACTTCCTATGATGATACCCCTGTTGTAATCCTGAATGGCACCGGCAAAAATTTCACTGGCGCTGGCGCTGAATTGGTTAACAAGAACTGCCAACGGGCCATTGTATAAAATTCTTTCATCGTTGTCGTACCAGGTGCGCTGGTCAACACTGCCTGAACGATCTTTTACCTGAACGATGG
This sequence comes from Sediminibacterium sp., assembly GCA_046079965.1. Lineage (GTDB taxonomy): Bacteria > Bacteroidota > Bacteroidia > Chitinophagales > Chitinophagaceae > Sediminibacterium. The sequence continues at coordinate 10,090 of JBJTTC010000113.1, forward strand.
GACCGGATTTGATGAAGAGTCCGACCATTTTTACCACTTCATACAATGAGCCACCTCCGTTGTTGCGGATATCGATTACAATGCCATCAACTTTTTCTGCCTTGAGTTTTTGCAGTTCTGCGGCAATGTCGGCAGCGCAATGATGTCCGTTGGCATCTTCAAAATTGGCATAGAAATCGGGAAGTAAAATATATCCGACTTTTTTATCCCCTTGCCTGATAACTGCACTGCGAGCTAGCCCCTGGTCTTGATTTACTTTTTCCCTGATGAGTGAAACCACTTTGATGGTACCGTCTTCTTTCTTCAGCGTCAGCCGAACTTCGGTACCCTTGTTGCCCCTGATGAGTTTTACTGCATCTTCCGTTGCATAAGCAGTTACATCTACCGGTTCATCACTTCCCTGAGCAACTTTAACGATGACATCATTCACCACAATTTGTCCGGATTTATAGGCAGCCCCACCGGTAATGATGCTGGCGATTTTAATGCCATAATCATCCTTGGTCAGTTGAGCACCTATGCCGAAAAATTCATTGCTCATGCGTTCATCGAAGCCACGTTTTTCAACGGGTGCCAGGTAATCGGTGTGCGGATCCATCAGGTTAGTGATGGTGTTCAGATATGTACTGAAACGCACTTCTTCCTTGAAGGTACTTCGAATGCGTCCGTAATTGTCGTTCATCAATTTCAATACCTGTTCGCGCGCTTTCCTTTCCAGAGCAGAATCGGGTAAAACCTGGAAATCTTTCTGGTCTTTGTTTTTTTCACGTTGTTCAATCAGATCGGCATAGCGTTCGAGGGCAAAGTATTTCAGCTTTTTACGCCAGCGGTCTTTTCTTTCTGCCTCGGTTTTTACAAAAGGTATTTTATCACCATCCAATTCAACTACTTCAGTAACTGAAAAATCAAATGGTGAGCGAAGAATATCTTTATATACCTCTGAACATTCTTCCAGCCGGCGGTTATAGAGTGAGCTGACAGCAGGTAAAAAAGCGATGGGTTCCCCGCGGATTTCATTGTCGAGGGTATTTTCAAATACCTTCAATGAATCAATGTCTTTTTGAAGAAACATCGTTTTATCTCCGTCGAGCTGATCCAGAAAACGATTGAATATCATCCTGGAAAAACGATCATCGATGGATTTCGGATCGTAATGTTGTTCCTCCAGCACCTTACCCAATTCCTTCAGCAGTTGCTGACGGGGGCTGGATGCATCCAATATTCCAAGGGTAGAATTTCTAAAGGCAAAAAACAATGCACCAAAGCACACCATCGCCAACAACAACCATTTTTTTCTCATCATAAATTCAAACAATTTTTTCATGGGAAGCACCAAAATTAATTGAAAAAAATCAATGGGAGGATTGATGTCTTTCAATTAACAAAGGTTTGTTCTTGGGGAGTGCCCGAAAGCGTGCAAAATATTCGAAAAAAACAAGGATTTATTGTATTTTCGCAGCCGAAAACGGAGAGCGTAGCTCAGTTGGTTAGAGCGTCAGTTTGTGGCACTGAAGGCCGGGGGTTCGAGACCCCTCGTTCTCCCTCCGAACCTACAGGTAAATCTTGTAGGTTTTTTTATCTTTTAGTACATGACATTGACCTGGTTCTTCCTGCCCCTGATTTCTGCCTTCATCGGTTGGTTCACCAACTGGATAGCCATCAAAATGTTGTTCCATCCCCGCGAACCAAGAAAAATGTTGGGCATCACTTTTCAAGGCATTTTTCCTAAAAGACAACAGGTATTTGCTGCCAAATTGGGAAAATTGGTATCGGATGAACTGCTCTCCTTCTCTGATATCTCCTCCAAGATCACCCATCCGGATAACCTGAAATCTGTGATGCCGTTGATTGAAAAGCACATCGACCGTTTTTTGAGAGAGCAGCTTCCCGAGCAAATGCCCCTGATCAGCATGTTCATTGGAGAAAGTACCATTCAGCAGATGAAAACCATTTTTGTTCAGCAACTGGAAGTGATTTTTCCTGAAATCATGCAATCATATGTTCACACCTTACAAGACCAGTTAGACCTGGAAGCCATTGTAACCCAAAAAGTAGCCGGATTTTCTTCCGACAAAATGGAACAGATCCTCATGAGCATCATGCAAAAGGAATTTCGCTTTGTTGAAATCATCGGGGGTATTCTCGGTTTTCTAATCGGTCTTTTTCAAGTCTTTTTGACTCTTATGCTCTAATCACCGATAAAAAAAAGGGTTTTACACCCCTTTTTTTGCAACTTAATCCATTTAGAATTGTCAATATACCGCCTGTCCATATAATGGCCACGCATTGGGTTTATTTATCCGAAATTTGCATCGCTAAGACGTTATATATGAAAATAATTGTTCAACTGATTGTTTTATCTCTATCCACTTCCACCCTATTTGCCCAGTTTCCCCCCGGTGGAAGACCCTCTGGAGCGGGTGGTCAAAACATGAACATAGGTCATCTCTATGGCAAAATAGTTGATGAAAAGACGGGTAAAGGGATTGATGGTGCTACTGTTCAATTGGTTGGCAATAAGTATGATACAGTCACCAAAAAAATGAAGCAGGTGATTTTGAATACGCAGATAACCAAAGCCATTGGTGACTTTAGCTTTGAAAACCTGGCGGTTTTCGGCAACTTTCAACTTAAAGTGAGCAGCCTGGGGTACAAGCCCCTAACACAAACGGTGGGCTTCGGCATGAAAATGCCCCCACCGGGTGGAAATTTTCAGCAGATGATGGGTATGGTCGATAAAGACCTGGGGAACATCAAAATGAAGGAGGATTCTACCACACTTACTGCAGTAACCGTTACCTCTACCTCCAAACCTTTGTTGGAGCTGGGTATCGACCGGAAGGTTTTCACGGTGGATAAGAACCTGAACAGTACCGGTCAAACCGCTGCAGAGGTAATGAAGAACATTCCCTCCCTGAATGTTGACATTGATGGAAATGTTACCCTCCGAAATGCTGCTCCCACCCTCTTTGTTGATGGCAGACCAACTACCCTTACCCTCGACCAGATTCCTGCCGACATAATAGACAAAGTAGAACTGATCACCAACCCATCTGCCAAATTCGACGCATCGGGTGGAACAGCCGGCATCCTGAACATTGTTCTCAAAAAGAATAAAAAGATTGGTTACAATGGTGGCATCCGAACCGGCATAGATTCTCGCGGAAAAGTAAACCTGGGCAGTGACATCAATCTTCGCCAAAATAAAATCAATCTTGGTTTGAGTGCGAACCTGAATGAGTTCAGATCGATTTCTTCCAGCAGCATCGATCGTGAGAACCTGCTTACTTTCGCTCCCAACAAAGTGAATACATTTGTTAACAGTGTCAATGATGGTCAGTTTACTTTTTTCAGGGGAAGTCTTGATATCTTTCTAGACAACCGAAATACTTTTTCTATTGCTGCCAACTACAACCGGGGAAGGTTTGAAAGTGAACAATCACAGAGAGTTGATTCGACCGTCAAGCAAAATTTTTCTTCCTATAACCTGATCAAGAATACCAGTGACCGCGAATTTGAAAATTTGGGAACTCAAATGAGCTTCAAACACAATTTTGCAAAAAATGGCCACAACATTTCAGCGGATTTCAACTTCAATGCCAGTAACAGCAGTGGCAGCAGCCAAATCAAAATCCAGACTTATACACCGGAGGCCTTCATTAAAGGGAATCCGCTGTTACAATTGAACAATTCCAGTGGTGACAATCGTTTTTACACTTTCCAAACAGATTATGAGAATCCAATTACAGATGATTCTAAACTGGAAGCAGGTTTGCGTGCTGCCATCAGAGACAACAGCAGCATCAATGACCAACTTCGTTTCAACCAAACAACCGGAAAGTATGAATTGGTACCTGCCATCAGCAGCCGATACAAATTCCATGATGAAGTCTGGGCAGGATATACTACCTATAGTTTCAAAAAAGGGAACTGGAGTTATTTGCTGGGGTTGAGGGTTGAAAGTTCCAATTATAAGGGAACCTTGTTGAATGCCAAAGGTCAGGACTCATTGAATTTCAGTGTCACCTTCCCTCTCAGTCTTTTCCCAAGCGTCTTTACTACTTACAAACTGACCGATAAGCAAGACCTGCAGTTGAATTACACCCGCAAAATCAATCGACCAAATTTCTTTCAGCTGATGCCCTTTCCGGATTATTCTGATCCACAGAACATCAACATTGGCAATGCAGGGTTACAGCCGGAATTCACCAACTCTTTTGAGTTGTCTTACAACAATACTTACAAAAAGAATGCAAATTTCCTTGCTTCATTGTATTTCAAACATACCAGTAACCTGATCACCCGTTATGTTTACCGGGATGTGAATGCACTTATACCGGGAGACAGTGCCTATTTCAGCACATTCATCAATGCAAATTATAGCTTTGCCACAGGAATTGAACTGACCAATAAAATGGCAGTTAGTAAATCATGGGACATGACGGTGAACGTGAATATATTCAGTTCTTCATTGCGTGCTACCTTGCCGGGAGAACAATTTTCGAATGACCTGGTGAGTTGGTTTGGTAAGGTGATCAATAACTTCAAATTGAAAAAATCCTGGTCAGTTCAGTTGAGTGGAGATTACCAGGCCAAAACCGTTTTGCCTCCCGGAGGTGGTGGAATTGGCGGTGGTCGCGGTGGTTTTGGCGGCGGCGGTGGAATGATGTGGGGCGGAGGGCCTCAAACTACCGCTCAGGGATACAATCTTCCCAGGTATGGTGTTGATTTGGCTATCCGTAAAGACTGGACCTGGAAGAATGGACAAACCGGTTCACTTACACTGAGCATGAATGATATTTTCAAGACACAACTGTTCCAGTCTTATTCTGAGAGCGCTTTCTTTCTTCAAACCAGTGAGCGCAGAAGAGACCCTCAGGTTTTGCGCATCAACTTCAGCTACCGCTTTGGTAAATTCGATATTTCTCTTTTCAAAAGAAAGAGCATGAAGTCTGACCCCAGTTCAGGTATGAGTGAGATGATGAATCAGTAAAGGTGGTAAATACGAATAGCATCAACTATTTCTGCCTCCGGAATTTTTTCCTGTCAGCATGGGCACAAAAGAAAACTGGTCGAATGACTCTTCGATGGGTTCTCCATTGGCTTGTTTGGTGATGCGGATCATGCGTTGGCTGTTTCCTTCGTCTCTGGGTAATACCATGACACCTCCGGGTTTCAGCTGTTCAAGTAAGAGTGGCGGAGTAAAGGGTGCGGCAGCAGTTATCAAAACTTTATCAAAAGGGGCAAAAGTGGGTAGTCCGAGAAAGCCATCGCCATAAAAAAAGCGTATTCCCGGATACTTTCGTTTGAATGGATAAGAAAGCTGCACCTGATCGAACAATTCTTTTTGACGTTCAATGGTGAGAACACGGGCCCCCATTTCTGCCAGGATAGCGGTTTGATAGCCGCTACCTGTACCTATCTCAAGAATTTTTTCGTTCCGCTTTACCATCAGTAATTGTGTCTGGTATGCTACCGTATAAGGCTGAGAAATGGTTTGACCTGCTGCGATGGGAAAGGCACGGTCTTCGTATGCGATTTTTTCAAAGGCGTTGTCAAAAAAATAATGGCGGGGAACATTCTGCATCGCCTGCAGTACATTTTCATCCGTAATTCCTTTTTCACGCAATTGCTTCACCAACTGAAGTCTTAGTCCTTTGTGCAGGTGCTTGTCTTCATACACTGTCATATGAATGCAAATATAAGGAACCGGACAACCTCCTTCATTTTAATCCTGATTGATTATGCTCCGAGCTTCATATCCCGAATGATATGATCAATGCGTGCCTTCAATTGTTCAAGCACAGTTTCATATTGCTCTTTGCTGTTGAGTGATGAATTTACACTAAAATAAAATTTAATTTTTGGTTCAGTTCCAGAGGGTCGGGCTGAAATTTTAGAACCATCGGAAGTGATGAACTGCAGGACATTGCTTTTTGGTAATGCAATTGGTTTTCTTTCTCCTGTAACCAAATCAGTTGCTTGTTGCAACTGGTAGTCGAGCAACTGCACCACACGGGCTCCGGCAAGCTCGGCGGGTGGTTGGTTCCTATAATTTTCCATCATTGCAGCAATCTCCTTTTGTCCATTCATTCCTTTTTTGGTGATGCTGATTAAACTTTCATAATAGAATCCATATTCAATGTACAATTCGATCAGTTTCTCGAATAGGGAGCGGCCCATGTTTTTTTCATAAGCAGCCATTTCACAAAGCAGGGCAACAGCACTAACGGCGTCTTTATCGCGTATCAGGCTTCCAATCATCAGACCGAAACTTTCTTCCCCCCCAATTACATAATTCTTCTTTCCTTCCAGTTCTTTTATTTTTTCGGCAATCCATTTAAAACCGGTTAGTACATTGTAGCAATCGACACCATTTTTATCTGCCACCCGGTTGATCATTTCAGTAGTAACAATGGTAGTAATGACCATGTCCTGGGGTGTGGCTATGCCCTTCTTTTTCCTGGCTTCCATCAGATAACTGAAAGCGAGTACTGCGGTTTGATTGCCATTCATTAGTATCCAGTTGCCGTGGTTGTCTTTTACGCCAATGCCTACCCGGTCTGCATCCGGATCGGTGCCCAAAAGAATATCGGCATTGATGGACTTTGCTTTTTGCAAGCCCATGTGCATGGTTTCACTTTCTTCCGGATTGGGGTAATGAACGGTAGGAAAGTTACCATCGGGCGTTGCCTGTTCTTCCACGATATGGACATTGGTAAATCCATATTGCTTCAAAACTTCAGGAACAAGCATGATACCCGTTCCATGAATGGGGGTATAAACTATTGTCAGGTCTTGCTGCCGGTTGATTACTTCCGGATAAACGCTCAGACTCTTCACCATTGCGATATAAGCTTCATCCATTTCCTTTCCGATGAGTTGGATGTTGTGTTCGCCACCGGAAAATTTCACGTCAGAGATGGATTGAATGGCTTCTACCTCGTGTATTACATTCACATCGTGAGGTGGCACCAACTGTCCACCATCATTCCAATAGGCTTTGTACCCATTGTATTCCTTTGGATTGTGGGAGGCTGTGCATACTACACCTGCCTTGCAATGTAAGTGGCGAATGGCGAAGCTAAGCTCTGGCGTAGGACGCAGGGATTCGAAGAGATAAACTTTTATTCCGTTGGCAGCAAAAACTGCAGCAGTAGTCTCTGCAAAAAATCGACTGTTGTTGCGGCTATCATGGGCCACTGCTACCGATATATTTTGGCCGGGATAGGTTTTATTCAGGTAGTTGGAAAACCCCTGGGTAGCCATTCCTATCGTATATTGATTGATTCTGTTGGTTCCAACCCCCATAATTCCCCGAAGTCCGCCGGTACCAAATTCCAGGTTCCTGTAAAAAGCATCTGCTAATTCTTCAGGATGTTGCGCTTGTAATTGTCGGATGGATTGCTTGGTTGCATCATCATAAGGTCCTTCCAGCCAGGCGGCAACATTGGCATTGATTACACTGTCCATAATTGGCAATTTATGTTTTGTCCGGGAGGCAAATTACCGATAATTCCGGTTTGATTTGCAACAGAAATTGATAGATAGATAGGGTTCGAAAAGTAAAAAATTATTGCAGGAATGCACCCGTTACCAGGCCATTTTCTACTTCGACCTGGATGTGCTCTTGCAGGGTAGTAGCCACACTTAGTCCCACAAAATCTGCTTTGATAGGAAATTGCTTGTGCATGCGCTCAACCAACACAAGTGTACGGATGCTGGCAGGGTGGTACTGCAACAATGGTTTCAGTGCGTAGAGCAGTGTTTTGCCGGAATTGGTCACATCGTCCACCAGCAGAAGATGAGCTCCTGCGAGATCCCCGTCTTTGCTTAATTCAACTTTGTCGGGTTTGGATTTATCCATCTGAATCCATCGCAGGTGGACCGGACGTGTATCATACCGGGAAAAAAATTCTGCCAGTTGTGCAGCCATTACCTCCCCATTGCGTCTTACTCCGATGATAACCAGGGGGGCATTGTCTCCGTTAAGGTTCTCTGCCAGTTCCAGTGCCATGCGGTGCAATTTTTGACCGGCCTGGGTTTGAGTTAGAATGGTTTTCCTGACAGACATGAAGTATATTTGAGCATAAAATTACAGGAATATTTTCAACTTCATTCACGGCATGAATGTTGTGGTGAAGTATCTCAACTTTAAACCAAGACCATGCAATTGTTACTGCAAGTGCTCTTCATCGCATTGACTGCAGCTTCTGTTCTGCTTTTTTCGCGGCGAATCAAAATCATTACCCGACTGATCGGAATGGGAGCTACTCCCTTACCCGGTGACCGGCCCGGTGAAAGATGGGCAAATCTGTTCTTGCTGGCGTTGGGACAGAAAAAAATGTTTTCAAAACCACTGGTTGCCATCATGCACCTGGTAATCTATGCAGGCTTCATTATCATCAATCTCGAAGTAGCAGAGATCGTTTTGGATGGTATCACAGGACACCACCGGCTTTTTTTGCCATTCCTCGGCAGCATTTATGTTTGGTTGATTCGGATCTTTGAAATATTGGCTGCAGGCGTTTTGCTGGTATGCGTTGTTTTCCTGTTGCGCAGGAATGTATTGCACATAAAACGACTGGCACATGGCGACTTGAAAGGTTGGCCTGCGAGTGATGCCAATTATATTTTGTGGGCAGAAATAGTTCTGATGTCTTTGTTCCTCACGATGAATGCTGCCGATCAGGTTTTGCAACAGAGAGGAACCATCCATTATCCTTCAACCGGTGAATTATGGATTTCAGGAATGCTAACTCCTTTATTAGAGGGCATGAATACCGATACATTGGTTTGGACCGAGAGACTTTGCTGGTGGTTTCATATTCTGGGCATCTTTGCTTTTCTGAATTACCTGCCTCATTCCAAACACCTGCATATCTTACTTGCCTTCCCCAATGCCTATTATTCCTCGTTAGAAAAGACGGGAAAGTTTGCCAATATGCCAGCTGTTCAGCAGGAAGTGCTCTATGCCATGCAACCCGAATTGACTCCTGCCAATGCAACTCCACCTGAACACTTTGGTGCAAAAGACATCAGCGGTCTCAGTCGGAAAAGTTTGCTGGATGCTTTTAGTTGCACAGAATGTGGGAGGTGCACTGCCGCTTGCCCTGCCAACCAAACAGGTAAATTGTTAAGTCCGAGACGCATCATGATGGCGACCCGTGATCGCATGGAAGAAATGGGCGTTCAGTTACAATCCAAAGGAAAGTGGGAGCCCGATGGAAAGAGTCTTTTGCACGATTATATATCTGTGGAAGAATTGCGTGCCTGCACCACCTGTATGGCCTGTGTGGAAGAATGTCCGGTAGGCATTTCCCCCCTCAACATCATTACTGAGTTGCGGCGTTCACTGATCATGGAAGAAAGCAATGCACCACAGGAGTGGAATGGTGCCTTCAGCAACATTGAAAATAATTTTGCACCCTGGAAATTTGCTCCTGATGCAAGGGCGGCTTGGACCAAAGAAATCTGATTACCATCCATTCATTAAAGTATAAAATATGGCCATCACTGTAAAAACCATGAGTGACTTTGCGGCATCGGGAACATCGCCTGAAATTTTGTTCTGGGTAGGATGTGCAGGTAGCTTTGACCAGCGGGCACAAAAAGTTACCAAGGCATTTGCAACCATATTAGACAAGGCCGGTATTTCCTGGGCCATTTTGGGTAAGGAAGAAGCATGTACCGGTGATCCCGCCCGCAGGGCGGGCAATGAATTTTTATTTCAGATGATGGCTTATCAAAATATCCAGGTGTTGAATGGATATGGCATCAAAAAAATTGTCACTACTTGTCCGCACTGCTTCAACACCCTGAAAAATGAGTATCCCGAGTTGGGAGGAAATTATGAAGTGATTCACCACACCCAACTTTTACAGGAGATGATTGATGAAGGAAAAATTCGACTCGAGGGTGGTGGCAATTTTCAGGGAAAGAAAATCACTTACCACGACAGCTGTTACCTGGGTCGTGCGAACGAAGTATATGAAGCCCCCCGCAAAGTATTGGAAGCACTTGATGCCGAATTGGTAGAAATGAAACGTTGCAGAAAAAACGGACTTTGCTGTGGTGCCGGGGGCGGACAAATGTTCAAGGAGGAAGAAAAGGGTACCGGCCGGGTGAATTTTGAGAGAACTGATGAAGCCCTTGCTACCGGTGCTAACTTCATTGCTGCTGCCTGTCCTTTCTGTCACACCATGCTCACCGATGGCGTAAAAAACAGAGAACAGGAATCTGCAGTTCAGGTATTGGATGTTGCAGAATTGGTTGTCATGCAATTGGCTACCGAACATTCTTTGGAAAAAAATTAATATGGTGTTGAAGGAAATTAGTACAGCCATTCCAGTTCATTTTTCTCCCCAATCGAGGGTTTGGATCTATGCGGCTGACAGAGACCTGACTGCACAGCAATCTGCTCTTGCTAAGAATAAGATGCAGGCATTTGTACATTCATGGACAGCCCACGGAGCTGTTGTTCAGGGAGTGGGTGCAGTTCTTTTCAACCGCTTTTTGATTTTGGTTGCCGATGAAACCCTCACCCGGGTAAGTGGTTGCAGTACCGATAGTTCCGTACACATGATGCAGGATTTACAAAGTGAGATTGGGATTGACCTTTTTAATCGAACTTTGTTGAGTTTTTATCAGGAGGGGGAAATTTTCCATCTCTCAATGTCTCAGCTTCCACAAGCAATCAGGGAGGGCACTGTTCAGGCAGGAACTTATTTTTTTGACCACACTGCTGCAAGCAAAGAAGCATTTGAAAGCAGGTGGCTGCTTCCGGTCAATGAAAGCTGGTTGACCAAACGTTTTCCGGAATTGCGGGAAGAAGTATCCGAAAATTGAAAGGTCTCAGTTATTTTTACGGTTCATTTATTTTCTATGTACACCATTTACGGAATTCCCAATTGTGGAACAGTGAAGAAAGCCATTCAATGGTTCGACCGGAATGGGATACGCTATCAGTTCCATAACTTTCAGAAGCAAGGAGTTACTCCAACACAATTAACCAACTGGGCATCACAGGTAGGTTGGGATGCCTTGATCAATAAAAACGGAACCACCTGGAGGAAAAACCGGGAGCTCAACGAGAAAAAAATTCAAACCGAGAAAGGAAAAACGGATCTGTTGTCAGATAAAACCAGCATCATCAAACGTCCCTTGATTGCGAAAGGTGAACAAGTGATGGCACTGGGGTTTCAGGAAGACAATTACCTCAACGTTTTTCTCTAAGTACAGAAAGCTTTACTGGCCGAGAAGTTCAGCCAATTTTTGGGCGAGTGCTTCCCCCCGCAAATCACGGGCAATGATTTTACCGTTGGGATCAACCAGAATATTGGCAGGTATGCTACCGATGCGGTAGAGTTGAGCAACTGCATTGTTCCAGTATTGCAGATCGCTTACATGTGTCCAGGTAAGGTTGTCTGCCTGAATGGCTTGCAACCAGTTGGGACGGGCATTGTCGAGTGATACACCCAAAACCGTAAAATTTTTATTTTTGAATTGATTGAAGGCATTGACTACGTTTGGATTTTCCGCCCGGCATGGACCACACCAGCTTGCCCAGAAATCTACCAATACATATTTCCCCCTAAAGGAAGAGAGAGAAACCGGTTTACCGTTTACATCCACCTGGGTGAAATCTACTGCCTGTGTTCCAACCTGACCGATCATTGCTAGTTTGGCATCACTTACTGCTTTTTCGATGCTCTGCGCATAAAATCCCCGACGTGCGGAGGGTTGCAACTGGTTGTATCTGGTTTCAATATCTCCCACTGCATCAAAACTTCCCATCATGACTGCCATAACAAGTGAGCTCACCGGAGAGGCGGGTTTTGCCTGCATAAAAAGCGTGGTAGCACCGGCTGCTTGCTGTCTGATTGCATTGTACACCCGCATCAGTGAATCTTTTCGTGCGGGATTTGATTCGGCACCCAGGTAACCACTCATTTCTCTGAGTCGATTGATATAAGGGATGAACTGCTGTTTGAAAATACCAAAATCTTCATTAAGGGCACTACCCGTTACTGTAGCTGCTCCCAGATTGTTGATGTCTCCGTTAAAAGCCACCTGCTCGTTTTGGAGGAAAAGATCTGTAGATTGTCCATAACCAATGAAACCCAATTGGAATAAATCCGGTTCGCGGATATTCCCTTTCAGGGTGAAATTACCGTTCACCACCAATGCCGTGGCTACTGTTCTGCTGTTGTTGGCATTCATCAGAAACGCGGTGATACTATCCTTTAATCCGGTAACATACCCCTTAAAAACAAATGGATCTTTTGTTTGTGCAAGGGAGAAGATGGGTAGTAAAAGGAAGAAGTACAACGTTTTTTTCATGGCTTCTTTTTATTTAAGCTTAGGAAGGTTATGCTGTTGGGTGCCTTTCTCGTAGTTTTTCAGTCACCTGCCGCAAGTTAAAACCTTTCGCGTTAAGCAAAAGTAAATAATGAAACAACAAGTCCGCCGCCTCATTGATGAAAAGGTCAGGCCTGTCGTCTTTGGCTTCAATGACCAACTCCACGGCTTCCTCCCCTACTTTTTGGGCAATTTTATTGATGCCCTTGCTCATCATGCGGGCTACATAAGAGGAATCGGGGTCGGCTGAGCGACGGCTTTCAATGATCGACTCCAGTTCGGGCAGAAAATCGTCAGGTGTATTGGACTGGTTCCAGCAGGTATCTGCTCCGGTATGACAGACAGGTCCGGCTGGACGCGCCTGAATCAGCAAAGTGTCATGATCGCAATCGGGTTTACCTTCCAAAAAATGGAGAAAATTGCCACTTTCCTCTCCCTTGGTCCACAATCTTTGCTTGCTGCGGCTATAGAAAGTGACTTTTTGCGTGGCTAGGGTTTGTTCCCATGCTTCCCTGTTCATGAAGCCCAGCATGAGAACTTGACGGGTATGGGCATCCTGGATGATGGCGGGCATCAGACCATCTGCATATTTATCAAAATGTAATTCCATGGTAAAAAAAGTTGGTACATCGATTTAACGGACAATGATTCCTTCTTTCCGAAGGTAGGATTTAAGTTCAGGAATGGAGATTTCACCAAAATGAAATATACTAGCAGCGAGCGCAGCATCGGCATGGGCATCCCGGAATACCTGAGCAAAATGTTCCGGTGTTCCTCCTCCCCCGGAAGCAATGACCGGAACGGGTAGTTGATCTGACAACAAACGGGTGATGTCGTGGGCAAATCCCTGCTTGGTTCCATCATGGTTCATGGAAGTAAGTAAAATTTCACCCGCACCTGCCTTCACCCCTAGCGTGGCCCATTCAAAACATGTTTTATTGGTACGGATGCGTCCGCCATTCAGGTACACATACCACTCACCATCATCTTCTTTGCGGGTATCAATGGCGAGAACAATGCATTGGCTTCCGAAGGCAGCCGCGAGTTCTTCTATCAATTCAGGGCGACGAAAAGCAGCACTGTTGACACTAACTTTATCTGCACCCTGCTGCAACAACAAACTAACATCCTCCACCGAGCTGATACCTCCACCTACTGTAAATGGAATATCGATCTGGTATGCAATTCGGTTGACGAGTTCATGCAGTGTTTTTCTTTTTTCGATGGTAGCGGTTATATCCAGAAAAACGAGTTCATCTGCACCTTGGGCAGCATATCGAGCTGCCAGTTCAACCGGATCGCCGGCATCGCGTATGTCTTCAAAGTTGATTCCTTTGACCGTTCTTCCATCACGGATATCGAGACAGGGTATGATTCTTTTGGTCAGCATGGTATTTATTTCCAGCCCGCAAGCTGAGTCAAAGTGATTTTATTTTCATAGATCGCTTTCCCTACAATGGCACCGCTGCAACCCAGTTCCTTGAGCGCATGAAGGTCTTGCATGCTGCTCACACCGCCACTGGCAATTAATTGCAGCTTAGGAAAATGTTCTAGCAAAGAACGATAAAGCGCCACCGAAGGTCCTTCCAGCAAGCCATCCTTGCTGATATCGGTACAAAAAATCTGTTCGATACCGGCGGAAGTCCATCGCTCAATGAAAGGTATGATTTCTACATCAGTGGTTTCAGTCCATCCACTCACTGCCAATCGGGTTCCATTCACATCAGCTCCAAGCAGGAAGCTTTCACCACCTAATTCAGCTATCCATTGCTCCAGTTTTTCGGGTGCATTAACAGCCACACTTCCAACTGTAACCCAGGTAGCCCCGGCATTTAAAACTTGTTCGGCGGTCTGCTTTGAGTGAATGCCCCCACCATAATCAATTCGCAGCCGGGTATGGGCAGCTATTGCTTCGAGTACTGAGATGTTTTTTATTGCACCCGATTTGGCACCCTCGAGATCAACCAGGTGCAGTCTTCTCAAGCCTGCCTCTTCAAAACCTTTGGCAACAGCAAGCGGATCGGAACTATACGTAATTTTCCTGCTGAAATCGCCCTGGCTCAGCCGAACACAGGCACCCTCTATGAGATCTATGGCAGGTATGATTTCCATGTATGATTATAATTGTAAAAAGTTCTGTAAAATTTTTCTTCCCGTAGCAGCACTTTTTTCAGGGTGAAACTGGCATCCGTAAAAATTATCCTTGTGCAGGGCTGCGCTATAGGGTTGGATGTAATCCGTGGTGGCGATGGTATGGGATCCGCAGGCGGCATAGTAACCATGAACAAAATAACAATAAGCGTTTTCTTCCACTCCCCGCATCAGAGCTGATTGGAGGTTAAAAATATTGTTCCATCCCATCTCCGGTATTTTCCATTTCAGTTGATTGGTGGGTGGAGGTACCAGACCCGGCTGCATGCGCAATACTTTTTCATTGAAAATGCCCAAGCAGATAGTATCATTTTCTTCACTGTAAGAACAAAGCAATTGCATTCCAAGACAAATACCGAGGACCGGTTGTTGTAGTTGAATGATGACCTGATCCAATCCTCGTTCACGCAGGTAATGCATGGCGGAACTGGCTTCCCCAACACCGGGAAAAATTACTTTATCTGCTTGTTCAATTTGTTGTGGATTGTCTGTAACTATCGCCTGATGGCCGAGACGTTCCAACGCATACAATACCGATCGGATGTTACCGGCATTGTATTGTATGATGGCTATTGACTGATCAGCTGGCATGAAGAATGGAATGAATGAATTTTTGGGTACCCTCTTCATAATGTACCTTTCCTTGAAGGGCACGGATATAAGCGGAACCAATGATGGCACCTGCTGCATGCTCACACACCTGCATGTACGAGGTATGGTCTTTGATGCCAAAGCCAACGAGAATGGGATTCTTTAATTGTAACGACTTTAGGTGCTGTAAATAATTGTTTACCCGGGCCATGTTCTGGTCTTTTCCTGTGGTAGCAGAAGAACTCACGGCATATAAAAATCCTGAGCTTAATGCATCTAATTGACGCACCCTCTCTTCAGTAGTCTCGGGTGTAACCAGGAAAATGAAATCCAGCTGGTATTGGTGAAAAATCGAAGAATAGTGTCGGGTAAATTCAAGTGGAGGCAGATCGGGTAAGATAATGCCATCCACCCCTACTGCTGCTGCGCGTTGACAAAAATGTTCGAGGCCATATTGTAAAACCGGATTGAAATATCCCATAAGAACAACGGGCAGTTGATCTCCCAACCCACCTTCATTCACCGGTTGGCGCATGAGTGATAACTGATCAAAGAGCAAATCGATTGTCATACCATTGTTCAGGGCTGTTTCGCTGCTTGCCTGAATGACAGGTCCGTCAGCCAATGGGTCACTGTAAGGCATGCCCAATTCAATCATATCTACACCGGATTCCTGTAAGGCACGCATGATGGGCATTGTACTGTCTAAATGAGGATACCCTGCGGTGCAATATACATTCAATACATGCGATGGTTTTCTTTCAAAAAGTGCGTCAATTCGACTCATATCATACATTTAACAACATTGGTTGAGTTGATGATGGAAATAATTGGTTGGTCATTGTTGAGTAAATCTTCCCATCTCCTGCATGTAAGTTCCAAGGTCTTTATCCCCTCTTCCGCTCAGGCATACAACGACGCGATCCAGGGGGGTTAATCCGAGTCTCGGCAGAACAGCAAAAGCATGTGCAGTTTCAAGTGCGGGCAGGATACCCTCCGTCTTACTGATATGAAATGCCCATTCGAGTGCTTCCGCATCGGTAGCACTTTCAAAACGCGCCCTACCTGATTGATAAAGATAGGCATGCAAAGGTCCGATTCCGGGATAATCGAGTCCTGCTGAAATACTGTGTGGCTCCAGTACCTGTCCATCATTGGTTTGCATTACCAAACTCATGCTGCCATGCAGGATGCCCGGTTTACCCAATTGGGTGGTAGCGGCACTCATTCCGGATTGAATTCCGTGGCCGGCTGCCTCAACTGCCACCAGTTGAACGGAGGGCTCTTCGATGAAATGATAAAATGCACCGGCTGCATTGCTTCCTCCACCTACACATGCCACCACGTGGGTAGGCGATTCATTGCCGGTTTTTTCCAGCAATTGTTTTTTGATTTCCTCACTGATAACAGATTGGAAGCGGGCAACCATATCGGGATAGGGATGGGGACCCACCACACTGCCAATGATGTAATGTGTATCATCCGGATGGTTGATCCAGTCACGGATGGCTTCATTGGTAGCATCTTTCAATGTTTTGCTTCCGCTCATAGCGGGAATCACTTTCGCACCCAGCATTTTCATTCGAGCAACATTGGGTGCCTGCCGCTGCATGTCCTTCTCTCCCATGTAAACAATGCATTCCATCCCCTTCAAGGCGCAAACAGTAGCAGTTGCAACGCCATGTTGTCCGGCTCCTGTCTCCGCAATGATGCGTTTTTTACCAAGACGTTGTGCCAGCAATATCTGTCCGACCGTATTGTTGATTTTATGAGCTCCTGTATGACACAGGTCTTCTCTTTTGAGATAGATAGTAGTTCCTATTTCAGCACCCAGCCGCTCGGCAAGGAACAAGGGCGTAGGGCGACCTACATAATCTTTCAACAGGGCATGCAGTTCATCTCTGAAGGCAGGTTCCTGCATGATAGAAAGATATTGTGACTTCAGTTCACTCACATTGCGGTTAAGCATTTCCGGAATGTAAGCACCTCCAAAAGTACCATAATAACCATCCGTATCAGGCTTTCTCTCTACAGTTGCAGTGGTGGACATAAAAAAAATTGAGGATTGATTAAATTGTAAGGGTTGAATGGATTGGCTATTCAGGGTTTAATTCCAGCATGAAATTTCGAATCAAAGATAAGTCCTTCACGCCGGGTGATATTTCAAAGCGGCTGTTGATATCAAGGGCGAAAAGATCTCTGGCTACCGGATCCCTGCTGAATGCCCGGATGCGGGAAACATCATCCGGACCAATACCTCCGCTGAGGAAGAAGGGTTTACCTATGGAAAGACCACTCAATAATGCCCAGTCGAACTTTTTTCCCGACCCCCCATAAGCAGAGGTGGCAGTATCAAAAAGGAACATGTCAACTACGGGCTGGTAATCTTTAATTTTCCAAAGAATTTGGTCATCGTCGCGCAGGCGGAAGGCCTTGATGACCGAAACATATTCGGCGATGCGTTCACAGGTTTTGGGGGATTCTTCGCCATGTAGTTGCACCATGCTGAGTCCCGCCTCATCAACTGTTCTCAATACATCCTCTGTTTCGGCATTTACAAAAACACCTACTTTGTTGATGTTTTTTCCTCTGATTTTCTTCAATGCGGAAGTTTCAATAAAGCGACGGCAATAGCGGGGAGAAGGTGCATAAAAAATAAATCCGGCAAATACAATGCCCAGCTCATCCAGAGCCATTACCTGATCGAAATCGGTCATACCACAAACTTTAAGGCGAAAATTTTTCTTTTCAGCCGAGTATTGAGAAATATTACTCATGACAGGCTGGGTCGGATTCGTTTTAGTTCGGCAGAGAAGGAAAGAAAGGCTGCACCCGGGTCGGGTTGTTTCATGAAATGCTCTCCAATTAGAAAACCCTGAAAGCCGGCTTTTTCCAGTTGCAGGATGGCTTCTATGGATTGTATTCCGCTTTCAGCAATGGCCGGTACATCCTCCGGAAGTTGGGCAATCAGATCCATGGACTGCTGAATATTCACTTCAAAATTTTTCAGGTTGCGGTTGTTGATGCCTACCATGTTGACAGAGGGATGCAGGTGGTCTAATTCACTAGCATCATGCAATTCCAGCAGCACCTCCAGATCCATGGCACGGGCAGCGCTGGAAAGTTGCTTGACTTGTTCGGGGGAAAGACAGGAGGCGATGAGTAAAATAACAGAAGCACCATGGGCGCGAGCTTCCAGCAATTGGTATTCATCGATCATAAAGTCTTTGCACAAAACCGGAGTACCCCACTGAATGGCAGCATCGAGGTCTTCCCAGCTTCCCCCAAAAAATTGTGCATCGGTGAGTACAGAAATTCCAGAAGCCCCTCCTGCAGCGTAGGATCGAGTTGTGGACTTAACATCTCCATGGATGTTGATGTCTCCCCTACTGGGGGAACGCCGTTTGAATTCGGCTATGATACCATTGGTAAAAGACTCTTGCAGTGAATAACGCATGCTCGGGGGCGTTATTGACAAGTAAGGGCTTTTCTCTAACTGAGAGGCAGGAATACTGGTCTTGCGCTGGGCTACTTCCTGTTTTTTGGCTGTAATGATAGTGTCTAGTATACTCATGACTGTAGATTGATTAATTTTTCCAGTGCACGAAGTGCTGCACCGTTTTCAAGACTTTCAACGGCATGTTGATAGGCATCTTCGTATTGTTTGTATTCTCCCGTACCCATCAATGCCATGGCTGCATTGGCGAGTACTACGGCATTTTGCGCCCAAGTACCATTCCCACTGATCACCTGACGGAATATACCGGCAGCTTCTTCCAGCGTATCTCCCCCGTACAAATCTTCTGCGACGACCATGCGTTTGCCCAGCTCGCGGGGAGAATAAATTTTTTCACCGGTTGATGTAATCACTTTGGTATCGTTGGTGAGAGATATCTCATCATAACCGTCGAGACTGTGGATGATGGTATAGGAATGATCGGTGCTTTGCAAAACATAATTATAAATTCTTGCCATTTCAAGGTTGTACACGCCAATCAGTTGGGCTTGTGGGGATGCCGGATTAACCAGGGGACCCAGCATATTGAAAAAAGTTCGAACACCCAGATTTTTTCTGATGGGGCCAACTACTTTCAGTGCGGGATGGAAAAGGGGTGCATGCAGAAAGCAAATGTTTGCTGTTTCAATTTCCTTTTGCAAGCGGGAAGCATCATTGGTAAACTGATAACCCAGTTGTTCCATAACATTGGAGGAGCCGCTGATGCTGGAAGCACCGTAATTCCCATGTTTGGCAACTTTCCTTCCGGTGCCTGCCACAATGAAACATGCCAGGGTGGATATATTGAAAGTGTTTTTACCATCACCACCTGTTCCAACTATGTCCATTACCTCACCATCACCAAGGTCAATTTTTATTGCGAGTGAAAGCAATGCATCGCGAAAGCCCAGTAATTCATCAATGGTAATGCTTCTCATCAAAAAAACGGTAATGAAGGCAGCCAGTTCACTTTCGTTGTAATGACCTTCCGACATGGCAATGAGTACATCCCTTGCCTGTTCTCTAGAGAGTGTTTTGTGTTCAAAAAGATGGTTCAAAATTTTCTTCATGTTGTCAATCCTTTTAATGCTTGTTCAGCCAATTTCTTATCATGTCTAATCCTAATGGTGTAAGAATACTTTCCGGATGAAACTGAACTCCCTGTACATCCATATCCCGGTGCCTTAGTGCCATGATGTATTGATGTTCATCCAATGCTGTTATTTCCAGGCAGTCCGGTAGATTCTGGTTGCTGACTACCCAACTGTGGTAACGACCTACCATGACCGGTGATGCCATACCCTTGAACCAATCATTTTCTCTTTGCGCTTCAGCAATGATCTCAATGGGGGTCGCAACGCCATGAAAAACTGACGGCAAGTTGATTAATTCGGCACCGAAAACCTGTCCGATTGCCTGGTGACCAAGACAGACACCCAAAATAGATTTGGAAGTTGCATACTGCCGAATTATTTCCAATAAGCTACCCGCCTCTTCAGGGATACCGGGCCCCGGAGATAAAATAATTTTATCAAATGCATTGACATCTGCCAGATTCATCTGGTCATTCCTCACCACAACCACTTCATCCCGGGTAAGCTGTTTCACCAGGTGCACCAGGTTGAAGGTGAAGGAATCATAATTATCAAAAACCAAAATCCTTTTCATATAGTGTTACCTGATTAGATTCGTCCGGAAGATGCCATTTGTATGGCAGATTTCAGGGCATTCAGTTTATTGTTTACTTCCTTTAACTCGTTGTCGGGATTACTGGCAGCTACGACACCTGCCCCTGCCTGATAGCTGAGTGTATTGTTTCGGCTCAACAGGCTACGGATCAAAATTGCATGGTTACAACTGCCATCGAATCCGAGGGTACCGATGCAACCACCATAGTAACAACGGTTGGTTGGTTCCAGTTGACTGATGATTTCCATGGCCCTGATTTTGGGAGCTCCACTTAAAGTACCTGCGGGAAAGGTCGCTGCCAAGAGAGCAAGGGGGTTATTTCCTTCCCTTACTTTTCCTACTACCTCACTCACCAGATGAATTACATGGCTGTAGTAGTGAACCTGGCGGAAGTGGCTTACGATTACATCATCACAAAAGCGGCTAAGGTCATTGCGAGCCAGATCTACTAGCATGATGTGTTCCGCGTTTTCCTTGGCATCGGCTAAAAGTTTTTCTGCCATTTGCCTGTCAGCTTCCTCATCGCCTGTTCTGGGCAGGGTTCCAGCTATGGGGTGAACGATGGCTTTTCCTTTTTGAATAATGATCTGTGCCTCGGGTGATGATCCCATGAGTTGGTATGATCCATAATCAAAGAAAAAAAGATAAGGAGAGGGATTGATGCTGCGCAAGGAACGATAAACATTGAAAACATCTCCCCGGTACTTTTGCTCAAAACGCCTGCTCAGTACCACTTGAAAGACGTCGCCCCGGTGACAATGGGCGATACCTTGTTTCACCATTGCCCGGTACCCATCATCCGACATATTCGATCCTTCTTCACCGTCAAGAGTGAAGGGATAAACCGGAACATCCCGGCTACGAATGATCGAAAGTACGGCTTCAACATCACCCTGCAGATCGGGTAAAATATTTTCACACAATATGATTTCGTCTTTAAAATGATTGAACACGATAACATATTGATACAAACGATAACGAATGAGGGGAAGGGTTTCGGTTGACAGATTTTGTTTCAGTTGTACCGATTCGAAAAAAGGAACAGCATCATAGGAAGTGTATCCAAAGAGACCCTGTGCTACAGTAGCCTCCTGTATATCGGGTGGTGTGGCTTCGAATTGCTGCATGAATTGACCGATGCGTTGAGGGACAGCAAGGGGATCGGTTATTTGTTCAGTAACCGCTTCCTCACCGGGTAATTTATAATTGAGCAATTGCCGATTGGTAACTTCGATTCCCGCAATGGCGTGAATTCCGATGAATGAAAAACTATTGTCTGAAACATGGTGATCAGTACTTTCCAGCAAAATGGTATCTCTGTACCGATCTCGAAGGCGCAGATAAATTCCCACCGGTGTATAAATATCACCCGGCATTTTGTGGCAGCGAGTGGTGATGCTTATTTTTTGCATACGTTCATTTTGTGGCAAAAAAAACCCGGCAATTGCTCGCCGGGGTTGGTTATATGTTCATCCAATACAAAGGCATCACCGTCCCCGGAAGAGAGAGCTGTGCCACCAAGCATTGGTATGTATTCTATTGTTCATTCATTCAAAGATGAACATTTCAATTTGATTTTCCAATTTTTCGGGAATGAATTTTAAGTTTTGCAAGATAAAATGGGTACATTCATCAACAAAACATCTGTATGCGCCCATTGTTGCTGCTTTTTTTAATGGCTTGTACTTCTTTCTGTTCTTTTCCAAACAACCCCCTTCCTGCCGATGATATTGTGGGCATATGGTTGAATACAACGGGCAAGGGAAAAGTTCAGGTTTACCGGGAGAATGGAAAATATTTCGGGAAGATAGTATGGCTCAAAGAACCACTGAACGATAAGGGGCTGCCCAAGAAAGATGCTTTGAATCCGAAAGATGCACTAAAAACTCAGCCTCTGGTTGGTCTGGTGGTATTACGGGAATTCATTTTTCAGGAAAATGAATGGACGGATGGAAAGATTTATGACCCGGAAAACGGGAAGGAATACAAATGCTATCTGCGCATGAAGGATGCCAATACCCTCTTACTTCGCGGATACATTGGTATTTCGTTGATAGGCCGAACGGAAGTTTGGTCACGTTCCGCACTTTGAAAATATTACAACATTCCTTTGGTGGAAGGCAGGTGGTTGCTGAATGGATCTCTTTTTACTGCCATGCGGATGGCTTTCGCAAATGCTTTGAAGATGGCTTCAATCTTATGGTGTTCATTGGTGCCGCTGCATTGAATGTGAAGATTGCAACGGGCAGCATCGCTGAAAGATTTAAAAAAGTGATCAAACATTTCCGTGGGCATGTCGCCAATTTTTTCACGGGAGAATTCGGCTTCCCAAACCAACCAACTTCTACCACCAAAATCGATAAGTACTTTAGCAGCGGCTTCATCCATGGGAAGTGCGAATCCATACCGCTCCATTCCTCGTTTGTCTGCCAGTGCCAATGCGAAGGCCTCACCCAGTGCGATAGCTGTATCTTCTATGGTATGGTGTTCATCGATGTGCAGGTCACCTTTTGTAGTGATATCCAGGTCGAGTTTTCCGTGACGGGCAATCTGGTCGAGCATGTGGTCGAAAAAGCCAATTCCGGTATGGATCTTGGTTATACCGGTTCCTTCCATGCGCAGCCGGATATTTATTTTTGTTTCATGGGTATGGCGGCTATGTGTTACTTCGCGTAAGCCCATTTTCAGGTAAGCATAGATATCCGACCAATTGTCTGTTTCAAGTACGATAAAATCTCTCAGTTGCGCTTCTTGATCCGGGGTGAGGTGGTGGGGTGCATTGGGTGGACGGAAATAAATGGCTTTGCATCCTAGGTTGCGCGCCAGTTGAATATCGCTCCAGCGATCACCAATCACCAAAGATTGGGAAAGATCAAAATCAGGATGACCCATCAGGTGAGTTAACAAGCCTGTACCCGGCTTCCGGGTAGGTAACTGTTCTTCCGCTCTTGAGCGATCAACCAGTATTTCATCAAACTGAAATCCTTCCCCTGCCAAGGTCCGCAACATCAAATCCTGAGTGGGATGAAAATTTTCTTCCGGGAAGGTTTGTGTTCCTAAGCCATCCTGGTTGGTCACCAATACATGATAAAAATCAAAATCGGCAGCCAGATGGGAAAGAGTAGTGATGGCTCCGGGAACAAATCGGGTTTTTTCTATGTGGTCGATTTGAAAATCATCAGGCTCGATTAAAATCACACCATCCCTGTCTATGAACAGTATCCGCTTCATGTTATTTAAATTTTGACCTAACAGTTTTTACTTCTTTAGGAGTAACGATAGCTGCTTTGTTACTCCAACTGTTCCTGATATAATTGAGCACGTCTGCTACTTGCTGGTCTGAAAGATCGGCATGAGGCGCCATGTTGTTGCTGTAGTATTCCCCGTCAATTTCCTCACGATTGGTCATACCTTTTATAATAACTTTTATAAGGTGGAATTTATCTTTTCCGTTGACGGCAGATGCACCATCCAGCGGTGGGTTCATGTGTGGAACTCCTCCCCCATCCGGTTGGTGGCAGGCAATGCATCTTTGAACATAAATGCTCTTACCTCGTTGAACAGATTCCTTAAGCAACTTTGGCTGTGCCCAGGCACTATAAGAAGAAAAGGCGGTTAAAATAAATATGAGCAAATGATAAAATCGGATTCGACTAGTCATCACTTATCTTTTTAATCTAGGAATTTTATTTACCTTGATACATGATGCGGAAAATGGTTCCTTTGTTGTCATCCGACACATAAAGTGATCCATCCGGTCCCTGTGCCAGTCCGCAAGGTCTGTGCTGAACTGACCTTAAATTGTTGACAACCTCTACTCCGGAAAATCCATTGGCGAAGACTTCCCATTTTCCGGTAGGTTTTCCATTTTCAAAGGGGACAAAAGCTACATAAAATCCTTCCTGAGGAAGTGGATAGCGATTCCATGATCCATGAAAAGCAATGAAAGCGCCATTTTTGTATCGGGCAGGAAATTGGTTGCCTGTATAGAAGAGCAGAGCATTGGGTGCCATGTGGGCAGGAAAAGCCATATCCGGAAATTTTAAACTTGTGGGTGGTTCCTTCTTTCCATCTCCACCATATTCCGGCGCCAATATGAGTTTATTTTGTTGGTTATCGAAATAGGCATAGGGCCAGCCGGCATTGTCACCCTGATTGATTTCATACATGGTCTCTGCCGGCAGTTCTGCATTGGCTTTATCATCATAAAACTTGGGGAACAAATTATTTAATTGATCGCGACCATGCTGGGTTACAAAGAGTTTATTCGTTTGTGTGTTCCAATCCAAACCTACCACATTGCGCAAGCCGGTTGCATAACGCACACCATTGGCATAAGTCTGATTCGGCACATTGGCTTTGAACTGCCATACACCCCCGGCAGAATCCAGGATCGGACAAGGATTCATTCCCAACGATCCTGGCTGTCGATCTTTTTCCTGACATGAATTGGAATAGGCGCCGATGTTAACATAAATGTTCCCATTGTTATCGAGAGTAATGGACTTAGATGCGTGCTGGCGCCGGTTGATGAGGCCGCCAATAATTTTCTCGGGTACCTCCTTGTTTTCTACTTCCCCTTTGTCATTGAGTTTATAACGGTAAACATCATCATCGCTGGAAGCATAAAGATAGCCCTTGTGAATAGCGATGCCTGTTCCAATATAGTTTCCAAATCCACTTACATTTTCTGCTCTGCCATCTTTGTCAAGATCACGCAGGTAAATAATACCGTTGCCGTTGAGTTTTCTTTCCAGTTTCACGTAAACATCACCTTGCTGATTCACAGCAATGTGACGTGCCTGTCCGAGTTTTTCTGCTACCTTGAATGCTGAAAATCCGGCAGGCAATTTTAAACCAGCATTGTTGCTGTCGGGTAAGATAGCTGCTGTTTTTCGGAGTTGCAGGGTATCACCCGCTGAAGAGTCACAGGCTACAATTGAAACAAGAAATAATAGGGAGATGGACTTATTCATGGTATTTTTTTTTGTGTGTGAAATTACAAATCGAAGGGCAATTTGGGTTAATTAATTGATGATTCCTGCCAACGGATCAGTGCATCTACCAACAGGGTGTTTTCCTGTTCGGTTCCGATAGTAATTCGAAGGCAATTATCGCAGAGTTGAACCTTGCTGCGGTCGCGCACTACAATGCCCTCCTTCAATAGAAATTCATAGACTTTTCTTGCCCCATGTATTTTTACGAGCAAGAAATTTGCATCGGAGGGATATACGATTTCCACGCCCTGCATGTTCCCCAATACCTCTGCCAATGCATCCCGCATATCAACCAATAAGCGTATCATCTCATTAACCGGCTCTACTTCCTCCATCGCCTGCAAAGCCTGTTCCTGGGCAGGTTGACTGATGTTATAGGGTGGTTTTACCCTTTGCATGACCTCAATTATGGCTTTGGAAGCAAATGCCATACCAATTCTTAGTCCAGCCAACCCCCATGCCTTGCTCAATGTTTGCAGTACCACCAGATTGGGATAATCTGCCAAAGCTGATATCCAAGAACGCTGACGGGCAAAGTTGATGTACGCCTCATCAACCACTACGAGTCCGTTAAAATGATTCAAAATAGTTTCTACGTCCTGCCACTGCATCAAATTACCGGTAGGATTATTCGGTGAGCAGACCCAGATGATGCGGGTATCTTCATTCACCAATTGTTCTAAGTGAACCAAGTCCAGCTGAAAATCAGGGAGCAGGGGAACGCGCAAAACAGCAACATCATTGATATTGGCACTCACTTCGTACATACCGTAGGTGGGTGGAAAAACAATTGTGTTGCTTTTTCCGGGTTCGCAAAAACAACGATAGAGCAGATCAATGCATTCATCACTACCGTTGCCCAGAAAAATATGTTCCGGATCGATGCCTTTGATAGTGGATAATTTTTCGCGCAAACGACGTTGGTGCGGATCGGGATATCGATTGTACCATTGAATCAGCGGAGACCCAAGACTGTTTTCATTGGCATCCAGAAAAACCTTTGCCTCCCCACTGAATTCATCCCTTGCGGAAGAATAGGGCTGCAAATCACGGATATTATTGCGTATCAATTTTTGCAGATCAAATGACATAAAACTTTCTATAAGTATAAATACTGAATACGATTTTTATGGTTGCAATCTGATTTCTACTGCCCGGGCATGTGCCTGCAAGCCCTCTGCCAGCGCCATTTCCATTACTGTGGGAGCAATGGCAAGAAGCCCGGCTCTGGTGAGTCTTTGGTAGGTAATTTTCTTAACAAAACTATCTATGCTGACACCACTGTAGGCACGGGCAAATCCATTGGTGGGAAGGGTATGATTGGTGCCACTGGCATAATCTCCCACGCTCTCAGGTGAGTAGTTGCCCAAAAAAACAGAACCCGCATTGATTACATTTTCTGCCAGCGCTTCCGCCTCCTCACATGAAATGATCAGGTGTTCCGGAGCATAAGCATTTACCAGCGCCAACGCTTCCTGCTGATTGTTTACAAGAATGGCTTTGCTGTTTTGAATGGCCTTTCGGGCAAAATCTGCTCTGGGTAAATCTGCCAGTTGCCGGTCCAGTGCCAGACTTACTTTCTCAGTTAGAGAGGGGTCTGTCGTTACCAACAGAACCTGGCTGTCAGCGCCATGCTCTGCCTGGCTGAGCAGGTCGGCTGCTACAAATTCCGGGTCCGAAGAAGCGTCTGCCCATACACACACTTCACTGGGACCTGCAGGCATATCGATGGCTACCCCCTCTTGTTGTGCCAGTTGTTTGGCAGCAGTTACATACTGATTCCCGGGTCCGAAAATTTTATATACTGCCGGAACGGTTTCTGTTCCGTACGTCATGGCTGCAATCGCCTGAACACCTCCAATGGTATAGATTTGTTGAATGCCCACTTCGGCTGCTGCTACAAGAATAGCAGGATGAACTTTGCCATCTTTTCCGGGTGGGGTACATAAGATCACTTCTTTGCATCCCGCTAACTGGGCAGGGATTCCGAGCATAAGTATTGTAGAAAATAAGGGAGCAGTTCCCCCGGGAATGTAGAGACCCACCTTTTCAATCGGACGAGAGCGGCGCCAACAGGTAATGCCGGGCATGGTTTCTACAGGCTCCTCCTGTTTTAATTGGGGTGCATGGAATTGGCGGATGTTTTTAGCAGCCAACCGGATCGCTTGCAATAATTCAACTGAAATTTCTTCCGCGGCAGCGGGAACAATTTCACTACTCACTTTTATGTTGGTTAGCGTTGCCCCATCAAACTCCTTAGTAAGACGGATGATAGCATCATCGCCATCCGATTTTACTTCGTACATGATCTTCCTAACCTGATCAAAGAGTTGGGTAGGATCTGAAACAGGTCGCTGCAATAACTTTGGCCATGTTGCAACTTCCGGATATAGTGTGGTTGATAACATAAGAGGCAATTAAAGAATCATTTTTTCTATGGGTATAACTAAAATTCCCTGTGCACCTGCATCTCGGAGCTGCTCAATGATGTTCCAAAAATCATTTTCATTTACAACACTATGTACACTGCTCCAGCCGGGTTCCGCAAGCGGAAGTACAGTCGGACTCTTCATGCCGGGTAGCAGGGTGACAATCGCTTCCAAACAATCATTGGGTGCATTCAACAAAATGTATTTGTGGTTCCTTGCTTTTTTCACAGAACGAATGCGGAACAACAGTTTCTCCAGTATGGCTTCTTTCTCCTTAGAAAGTCCATTGTTCTTGATCAATACCGCTTGTGATTGCAGGATGATTGTTGCCTCCCGAAGTCCGTTCATGAACAAAGTAGAGCCACTGCTCACCAGATCACAGATTGCATCTGCCAAACCGATTCCGGGCGCAATTTCCACACTTCCACTGATCGAATGTATTTCCGCCTTCACACCCTGTTCATGTAAAAATTCCCCCAGGATGACAGGATAGCTGGTAGCAATTTTCTTTCCGTTCAAATCTTCAATTCCTTTATACACATCGCTTTTCTTTACGGCGATGCTCAGCCGACATTTGCCAAAGCCGAGCGGTTCACATATGGTTACTTGTTTTTTCTTTTCATTCACTACATTTTCTCCGACAAAACCAATGTCAGCCACATTGTCTTCTACATACTGTGGGATATCATCGTCACGAAGAAAATACAATTCGAGTGGAAAGTTGCCGGCATCTGCTTTTAGTTTGTTGACACCATTAGACATTTCTATGCCACATTCTTTCAGCAATCGCATCGAGTCTTCGTGCAGACGTCCGCTTTTTTGGATGGCGAGTGTAAGTTTCGTCATTGTTTGTTCTTTTAATTTCGTTTTACAAAAGGATACTAGCAGCAGTAAAAAAATAAAAAAGGCCTACCCGAGGGTAAGCCAGTATGTTTGATCCATTACACAACACTTCGCTTACCGGTTGGGCAAGTAAAAGTGATGATGTATGGCGCTGCTTGTAATCATTTGTACTGCAAAGGTAGGATGCAGCGGGTGATTTGCCAAATTATTCGGTAACTGCCTATGGAACAATTTATTATCTTGCTGTATAAATAGTCGCGTATGTCTTGCCGCTGGTGCGCTTGCCTTTTTTCGGTGTTCCTGTTGTTAGGAAAATCTTCCTTTGCCCAGTCCCTCGGTCGTTTGGTATGGAGTGATGAATTTAACTATACCGGCTTACCCGATGCTACCAAATGGGCGTATGATACCGGAAAGCATGGCTGGGGCAACAATGAATGGCAGCATTATTTGTCCGGAAATAAAGCCAATGTTTGGGTAGAAAACGGACAGCTACGCATCACGGCCCGTAAATCAGGACCAGGGGAGCGGGAGTACACCTCCACGCGATTGGTAACCCGTGGCAAAGCTGCCTGGACTTATGGGAGAATAGATGTCAGGGCTCAACTACCGAAAGGAATTGGAACCTGGCCTGCCATCTGGATGTTGGGAAACAAACAACCGCTGCAATGGCCGGATGATGGCGAAATAGACATCATGGAACACGTGGGCTTTGATCAGGGTAGAATTCATGCCTCTATTCATTCCAAAAAATACAACCATGTCATCGGTACCCAAAAAACTGCCACCGCCCTCCTACCCGATTGCAGCGATGCCTTTCATGTATTTTCTTTGATATGGACATCCGACAAGATCACCGTGTTGATAGATGACAAGCCCTATTTTGAATTCAGCAATGAAAAGAGCGATCGTTCTGCCTGGCCTTTTGATGAACCTGAATACCTGTTGTTGAACATTGCCGTTGGCGGTGACTGGGGAGGGAAAAAAGGTGTTGATCCCGGGGCATTTCCATGTAGCATGTTAATTGATTATGTGAGAGTGTATCAATAAATATTTTTCAACGATTTAAAAATTAAGGTATGATAAAAAATGCATGGATTGTCTTGGTAAGTTGGTTTTGCCTGCAAACATTACAAGCACAGGAGACGGGTTCGTACAAAGTTCCTCCCCAGGAAATAGCCGATATGTTATTGGCTAAGCCAACACCGGCGGTGCGGGTGGACAGTAAAGGTAGCTGGATGTTGGTGAGTCAAAGGAATTCATATCCCGGCGTGGAAGAGTTGGGACAGCCGGAACTGAAAGTGGCGGGTCTTCGATTAAATCCCAATAATTATGCCCCAAGCCGGCAAAATTTTGTCAATAGCTTTCTGTTGAAAGACATCAAAACCGGGAAGGAATTCATGATTTACGGACTTCCACCCGGTACGCAGGCAGGCAACATCAGTTGGAGTCCTTCTGAAACCAAAATTGCTTTTACGCATACAACCAGTAGCCGCGTGGACATTTACGTAATAGATATTGCCGGTCAAATGGCAAGGAAAATCAATCGTGCTCCTGTCAACGCTGCCCTTGGAAATCCTTATACCTGGATTGATGATCAGACCATTCTTTACAAGGCTGCCATCCAGAATGCAAATATGGCACCACAGCGACCGATTGTTCCGAAGGGGCCAACGATTCAGGAAAATTTGGGAAAAGCTGCCCCCAGTGTTACTTATCAGGATATGATAAAGTCGCCCCATGATGAGGCGGTGTTTGAATTTTATGGAACAGCTCAGCTCATCATGAACAAAAATGGCATCGAGACGAATGTTGGTAGTCCGGGTATCATCAGCAGTTTTTCCCTATCACCCGACAGAAATTATTTACTGCTGCGTACCATTCGCCCTCCATTCTCTTACCTGGTGCCTGCGAATGGTTTCCCCAGCACAGTTGCCATTACTGATTTGTCCGGCAAAGTGCTGAAAGTAATAGCAGAATTACCTTCAGCAGAGGCGACCCCTTCAGGTTATGATAATACACAAAATGTACCACGGTCATTCGACTGGCGAGATGATGAGAAAGCTACTGTTACCTGGGCAGAACCGCTAGATAGTGGTTTAATGAAAATGAATGTACCACATCATGATGCTGTCTATGCACTCTCTGCTCCCTTTTCCGGTGCACAGCGTTTGCTTTTCAAAACTTCTTTGCGTTATGCAGGCACGATATGGGGCGACTCTACTGTTGCCTTGGTAAGAGAAGTGCTTAGGTCCAAGCAGGTAAGTCGTGTTAGCCGTTTCAACAGCCAGTCTGGATCGCTTGAAATTCTTTATGAAAGGAATCTGACTGATGCGTATGGCAATCCGGGCGAACCTGTCATGAAACCCAATGCGCTGGGAAGGCCTGTCATTCAGTTGACAGATAATGGAACACAGATTTTGATGAACAATATTGTTGGTTCCTCCCCTCGCGGAGATTTGCCTTTCTTAAGCAAATTTGATCTTGCGACTAAAAAGAGCAACATCATTTGGCGTTGCCAGGAAGGTGTGTTTGAAATGGTGGAACAGGTATTAGATGCCGATAAACTGGTTTTATTGACAAGAAGGGAAAGTCAAAAGGAAGTACCCAACTATTGGGTGAAGAATCTAGTATTGAGAATAGCCGATATGCAATTGACCCAGTTCAGCAATCCCTATCCACAACTGGAGGGTGTGATCAAAGAGAAGATCAGCTACAAGCGAGCAGATGGAGTTGATTTGACCGGTGATTTGTATCTCCCAAAAAACTACGACAAATCAAAAGACGGTCCGCTGCCAATGTTGCTTTGGGCTTACCCCCGTGAATTCAATTCAGCGGCTGATGCTGCGCAGGTTAGAGGAAGCAGGGATAAATTTACCATGCTGAGTTGGGGATCGCCTGTATTCTTCGTTACCCAGGGTTTTGCAGTTCTCGATAATGCGGAAATGCCCATTGTTGCCAGTAGTGCCGACAAAAAACCCAATGATGATTTTGTTGCACAATTGAAATTAAATGCAGAAGCCGCCATCAATAAACTGGTAGATATGGGCGTAGGTGACCGCAACCGGGTGGGTGTAGGCGGACATAGCTACGGAGCTTTCATGACTGCCAATTTATTGGCACATACCAACTATTTCAAAGGTGGTATCGCCAGAAGTGGCGCTTACAACAGAACGCTGACTCCGTTCGGATTTCAAAATGAAGAGCGCACTTATTGGCAGGCACCACAATTGTATTTTGAGATGAGTCCTTTCAGTTATGCCAATCAGATTAAAACACCGATACTATTGGTGCATGGAGATGCCGATGACAATACGGGCACTTATCCCATCAACAGTGAACGTTTATTTGCAGCCATCAAGGGGCATGGTGGAACAGTCCGCTTTGTTTACTTGCCTTATGAAGCACATGGCTACAGGGGAAGAGAAAATGTATTGCACCTTTTGTGGGAAGAAAATGAATGGCTGAAAAAATATGTGAAGGATGCCAAAAAATAATCAGCAGTTTGGAAGGATTATAAAAAAGGCAATCGAAATTCGATTGCCTTTTTTTATGGTATTGATTTTTTTATTTTTTCGTCTTCTTTTTCATGGGAGAAGAATCTTCCTTTACCCAGCGGGCCAGGGGTGCCATGCGTGCCCTGTTAAAAACCAACGTATCATTGCGAAGCACATAGCTATCAACAGATGATAACATCTGCATAAGGTCTGCTTCCATATTGGTATCGTGCAGACAGGCCATGCGGGTCATGCCCATGGGAGAAAAACTAATGCGATCATTGGGAAACAATTCATAGGTGCCGAAAAACTGGTTACAGCTGCTATTGCCGGAAACACGGCGCTTGGCATCAAACTGAATGTATGGATTTTTAGTTGGCCGCTCAGCCATATCAGCAATGGCTTGTCCGTTCAACTCAATGAGCCGCCATTTTTTGCATAGTTCATTATTCCCTTGAACAGCCATGGTTTTATTTTGATCATTCACGCGGGGTTGGTAGTAATATCCTACTGCTAACATAGTGACTGATAGAATCAAAGAAAAGGGAGTGAGAAATGGTGTGATTTTCATTGCTTCTTTTTTTAAAGTTAACGAATATTTCAAGACTAATTATTCAAGCATTCTAATTTAATAGAAAATTCAGGTTTAATGGTCAGAGTAATAAATTTAATACTTCAACAGAGTAAGTTTTTTCAGACTGGCAGCAATCGTTTCAGTTTTACACCAAAAAAGAATTAGATTTTATCTACAACCCTGTTGCAAAGTATTGGTAGATAAACAGATAAGTTTTATTATCTTTCTTTAATGAAAAAATGGCTACTATATATTTCCATGTTCACTTGCCATATGGGTGTAGCCCAACATTTTTATTTATTGGCCGGCACTTATACCAATAATGGAAGTAAGGGTATTTATGTGTTTGATTTCGATGCAGAGAATGGCACTGTCCGATTACTCAGTCATACCGATAGTGCGGATAATCCTTCCTACCTCTGTATTTCTAAGGATGGAAATTATCTGTATGCGGTCAACGAAGTGGACATCAATCAATTGGGCAAGGTAAGTGCTTATCTATTCGATCGCCGGCAATCCAAACTACAGTTGATCAATCAGCAACGAACCGGTGGGGCGCATCCCTGCCACATCAGTGTAACCGGAGACGGGAAGACGGTGTTTGTTGCAAATTATACGGGGGGAAATATAGTAGCCTTTCCTGTAGGCGACAATGGGGCTTTGTTGCCTGCGACACAATTAATTCAGCATGAAGGAAAAAGTGCGGACCCTATTCGCCAAACCAAGGCCCATGTGCATGCGGTAAGTTTAAGTCCGGATGAGAAATACCTGCTCACCCCCGATCTGGGCACTGATAAAATTCACGTATATCGATACAATGCAAATGCAGCAAAGGTTTTGACGAGTGGCAAGGAAGGATTTATCAAGAGCACACCCG